>NZ_JBHSBQ010000143.1:0-156405 GCF_042650665.1 Microvirga sp. GCM10011540
GCTCACGGTCGGGCGGAGCGACATGGAACCCTCCAGGTCTAAACCCAAGCCCCTACAGCCTGAACGCCGACCCCGCCTCAATCGCTCCAACCATTCGCCAGCAGTATCAAGGGGGAGGAGAGCAGGTTGGCGCTTCCGGCGAGTCCGAGATCCGGGGGAGGAGAGCACGCGCAGCGCCCCTCGTACCGGTCTTTGATCGGCCCAACCCCTCCCCTTGCGCCCCGCCTCTCCCCGGCGGGAAGAGGCGGACGCCGCTTCCGTCAGCTTCCGGACTTCCTGTAGGCGTCGACGATGGCCTGGCCCTCGGAGCCGGCCTTGTTGAGCCAGTCCTGGGTGAGCTGGTCGCCGATCTTCTGGAAGCCAGCCTTCAGCTCGGGGCTCGGCGGCTGGACCTTCATGCCCTTGGCGGCGAGCTGCTCCATGTACCACTTGGTCTTGTCCTGAGCCATCTGCCAGCCACGCTCCTCGGCCTTCTTGGCGGCGGCGAGGATCGCCTCCTGGGCCGGCTTGTCGAGGGCGTCGAAGGCGGCCTTGTTCACGAAGACCATGTTCTTCGGAAGCCACGCCTGGGTGTCGTAGAAGTGGCTCAGCGACTCCCACACCTTGGTGTCGTAGCCGGTGGCGCTCGACGACATGAAGGAATTGACCGCGCCGGTGGCGAGCGCCTGCGCCAGCTCCGCCGCCTGGATGGTGACGGGCTGCGCGCCGACGAGCTCCGCGATGCGGGCGGTGCCGACGTTGTAGGCGCGCCACTTGAGGCCCTTCATGTCCTCGACGGTGTTGATGTCCTTCTTGGCGAAGATGCCCTGCGGCGGCCACGGGGTCGCGTAGAGCAGCATCAGTCCCTGACCGGCGAGCTTCTTCTCCACCGCCGGGCGCTGCGCGTCCCACAGCTTCTTGGCCTGGTCGAACGAGGTGGCGACGAAGGGCACCACGTCGAGGCCGTAGATCGGGTCCTCGTTCTCGTGCAGCGACATGATCACCTCGCCGATCTGCGCCTGCCCGGTCTGGACCGCGCGCTTGATCTCCGGCGCCTTGAACAGGGAGGCGTTCGGATGGACCGTGATCTGGAGCTTGCCGCCGGTGGCCTCGCCCACGTCCTTGGCGAAGAGGCTGAGATTCTCGGTGTGGAAGTTGTCGGCCGGATAGGCGGCGGGCAGGTTCCACTTGGTCTGCGCCATGGCGGGCAGGCTCAGCATGAGCGCGCCGGCAAGGCCGAGGGATAGTCTGGTCCAGTGTCTCATCGTGGTTCTCCTCTGGTTGTTCTTGAACGGCTCCTATTCCGGAAAGGCGAGCCTCGGCAGGTAAAGCGCAATGTCCGGAAAGATCGTGATGATGGCGAGCGCCGCCACGAGCAGGAAGAAGAACGGCACCGCCGCCTTCGCGACGCTGAAGCTGTCGCGCCCGCTCATGTTCTGCAGCACGAAGAGATTGAAACCCACCGGCGGCGTGATCTGCGCCATCTCCACCAGGATGATGAGAAAGACGCCGAACCAGATGAGGTCGAACCCCGCCTGCTTCACCATGGGCAGCACCACCACCGTGGTGAGCACGATCATGGAGATGCCGTCGATGAGGCAGCCCAGGATCACGTACATGACGGCGAGCGCCGCGATCAGCGTGTAGGGCGAGAGGTTCTGCGCCTCGACCCAGGTGGCGAGGGCGGCGGGAATGCCGGTGAACGCCATGGCGGCGGTGGTGAAGGCCGCGCCCGCCAGGATCAGCATGATCGTCACCGTGAGCCGAGTCGCGCTGAGCACGCTTTCCCTGAAGGTCTCCCAGGTGAGCGTGCCGGACCACCAGGCGAGCGCAAGGGCGCCGAGCACGCCCCAGGCGGCGCATTCGGTGGCGGTCGCCCAGCCGAGCAGGAGGGCGGCGAAGATAAGGCAGATGAGCAGGAAGACCGGCAGGAGCCGGGCGGAGCTGCGCAGCTTGAACAGGAAGGACGTGCGCGGCTCGCGGGCGGGCGTCCGGTCCGGGTTCAGGAGCGACCAGACGAGGATGTAGCCGGAATAGAGCCCCATCACGAGCAGGCCCGGCAGGAAGCCCGCGAGGAAGACCTGGATGACCGAGACGTTGGCCGCGATCGCATAGACCACCATCGGGATCGAGGGCGGGATGAGCAGGCCCAGCGTGCCCGAGCCGGCCAGGCTGCCTAGCGCCATCATGTCGTCGTAGCCGCGCCGCTTCAGCTCCGGCAGGGCGATCTTGCCGATGGTGGCGCAGGTGGCGGCCGACGAGCCCGAGACCGCCGCGAAGACGCCGCAGCCGACCACGTTCACATGGAGCAGCCGCCCCGGCAGCCAGTTGAGCCAGGGCGCGAGCCCCTGGAACATCTGCTCGGACAGGCGCGTCCGGAACAGGATCTCGCCCATCCAGATGAAGAGCGGCAGCGCGGCAAGCGTCCAGGAGGCGGAGCTCGACCAGACCGTGGTCGCCAGGACCGGGCCGATGGGCACGCTGGTCGCCGTCATGGCCGCGAAGCCGACGACGAGGAGCGCGATGCCGATCCAGACCCCGAAGGCCAGGAGCGCGGCCAGGAGGCCGAAGAGGATGGCGGCGGTGGTGACGAGGCTGAGATCGGCAAGCATCGGTCAGAGCCCGCTCTCGGCCGCCCGGTCCACCACCTCCTCGGGGGTGGCGGGCGGCGGGCGCTCGTAACGGGGCGCATGTCCCGTCGCCACGCGGGCGAGTTCGTCCAGGAAGGCGATGCCCAGGATCACGAGCCCCAGCGAATAGCCGAGTTGGGGAATCCAGAGCGGGACCGCGACCACCCCTTGCGACATGTCGTTGAAGCGGAAGCTGTCATAGGTCATCCACACCGCGTACCAGGCGAAATACGCGATGACGGCGAAGCCCAGCAGCAGGCACAGCCCCTCGACCGCGCGACGCAGGGAGGCCGGCAGGCGCTCGATCACGAGGCCGACCCGGATCAGGTCGCCGGTCTTGAAGGTGTGCGCCAGCCCCAGGAACGCCATCGCGGCCATGGACCAGGCCGCGAAATCGTCCCCGGCCGGAATGTTGATCCCGACCTCGCGGCCGAGCGACAGCCCCATCATCAGAAGGAAGATCACGATCAGGAAGACGCCCGCGAGATAGCCGGCGAAGAGATAGAGGCCGTCGAGGACAGGGCGGATCATGCAGGCTTTTCTTTCGCGCACCCTTTATGGGCGAAAGGAGATTACCGCCCAGGCGGACCGGGGCAAGGGTGTCCAATGGTCGAAGTGCGGGAGCTCCCGGCTTTCCTGCCCGCCCGGGCATGGGTCCGGAATCCCGTGCGACCTCCCGCCCCGCCCGGGAAACTCGCGCCGAATCACCGTTCGTGCTAGAACAAAAAGCGAACATTCCTGCGAAGGATCCATGGACGAGAAGCTTGCCAAGAAGCTGCGCATCCTGGCGGACGCGGCCAAATACGACGCCTCCTGCGCCTCCTCGGGCGCGCCGAAACGCAAGGCGGATGCCGACGGCCTGGGCTCGACCACGGGCGCAGGCATCTGCCATGCCTACACGCCGGACGGGCGCTGCGTCTCCCTGCTCAAGATCCTGCTGACGAATTACTGCCTGTTCGACTGCGCCTATTGCGTGAACCGGCGCTCCTCCAACGTGAAGCGGGCCAGGTTCTCGGTCGACGAGGTGGTGACGCTCACCGTCGAGTTCTACAAGCGCAACTACATCGAGGGCCTTTTCCTCTCCTCGGGCATCATCCGCTCGCCCGACCACACCATGGAGCAGATGCTGCTCGTGGCGAAGAAGCTGCGCCGCGACCACGGCTTTCGCGGCTACATCCACCTGAAGACGATCCCCGAGGCGAGCCCCTGGCTGATCGAGGAGGCGGGGTTGTGGGCCGACCGGCTCTCGATCAATCTCGAACTGCCGACGGAAAAGAGCCTGGAGCGGCTGGCGCCGGAAAAGGACGGCGCCTCCATCGAGAACGCCATGGCCCAGATGCACGAGCGCATCGAGGAGGCGCGCGAGGAGCGCCGGACGTTCTCGCCCGCCGGGCAGTCGACGCAGATGATCGTCGGCGCCGACGACGCCACCGATGCGGACGTGCTGCGCACATCGGCCAAGCTCTACGGCCATTACGACCTGACGCGGGTCTATTATTCCGCCTTCAGCCCGATCCCGGATTCGAGCGCCGTGCTTCCCCTCAAGCCCCCGCCGCTCATGCGCGAGAACCGGCTCTACCAGGCCGACTGGCTGCTGCGCCATTACGGCTTCGACGTGGACGAGATCGCATCCGGCGGCGACAAGGGAATGCTCGATCTCGAGGTCGACCCGAAGCTCGCCTGGGCGCTCAAGAACCGCCACCTCTTCCCCGTGGACGTGAACGCCGCCGAGCGCGAGATGCTGCTGCGCGTGCCGGGACTCGGCACCCGCGCCGTCGACAAGATCGTTGTGGCGAGGAAGCACACGCGGCTTCGCCTGGAGGACGTGGCCTGCCTCACCTCCGGCCTGAAGCGGGCGCGGCCCTTCCTCATCGCCGCCGACCATCACCCGCAAGGGCGCCTCGACCGCCTCGACCTGCGCGAGCGGCTGATCGAGAAGCCCGAACAGCTGAGCCTGTTCACATGACCCTTCACCGCATCACCCTTCGCGACGGCGCGGATCTCGACGGCTTCCGCCGGGCCGTGCGCCGGCTGGTCTACGAGGAGCTGGCCCCCCAGCACGTGGTCTGGACCGTCGATGAGGCGCCCGACCTGTTCGGCGGCGAGACCCACGGCGATGCGCCGCCGGTGTCCCTGCCCCGCAGCCTGACCGAGACGATCGGCCGGGTGGTCTGCCACCGCGACCCGGAGCGCTACGCCCTGCTCTACCAGCTCGTCTGGCGCGTGCTGAACGGGGAGCGCGAGCTCATGGACATCGCCACCGATCCCCTCGTCCACCGGCTCGAGCTGATGGCGCGCGCCGTGCGGCGCGACCTGCACAAGATGCACGCCTTCCTGCGCTTCCGGCGCGTCGGCGGCGCTCTCCCGGAACGCTTCGCCGCCTGGTTCGAGCCGGAGCATTTCATCCTGGAGGCGGCCGCCCCGTTCTTCGTCGACCGCTTCCGCTCCCTCCACTGGACGATCCTCACGCCCGTCGGCTCCGCGCAGTGGGACCGCGCGGCCCTGACCTACGGCCCCCCGGCCCGGCGCGAGGATGCGCCGGCGGAGGACGCGTTCGAGGAGGGCTGGCGCGGCTATTACGAGAGCGTGTTCAACCCGGCCCGCGTGAACCCGGTGGCCATGCGCTCGGAGATGCCGAAGAAGTACTGGCACAACATGCCGGAGACCGCCGCCATTCCGGGCCTGATCCAAACCGCCTCCCAGCGCGTTGAACGGATGATCGAACAGGAGGCGACCATGCCGGCGAAACGCACCCCGGAGCGCGCCATCGAGGCCATGTGGGATCAGGAACCGAAGACGCTCGAAGAACTCAACGCCATCATCGCCGCGGCCGGCCCCCTGGTGCCGGGCGCCACGCAGGCGGTGTTCGGCGAGGGACCGGTCCATGCCGACGTGATGTTCGTGGGCGAGCAGCCGGGCGATCAGGAGGATCTGCAGGGACGGCCCTTCGTGGGGCCCGCCGGCAAGCTGCTGACCAGGGCCATGGGCGAGGTCGGGATCGACCGCAGCCAGGCCTATCTCACCAATGCGGTGAAGCACTTCAAATTCGAGCAGCGCGGCCACCGCCGCATCCATTCCAAGCCCACCGCCGGCGAGGTGAAGCACTACCGCCCCTGGCTCATGAAGGAGCTGGAGCTGGTGCGCCCCAAGCTCGTGGTGGCCCTGGGCGCGACCGCCGTCCTGGCCCTCGCCGGGAAGGCGATCCCGATCACGCGCTCGCGCGGGCGGGCAAAATTCGGCGACTGGCAGGGATACGTGACGGTGCATCCGTCCTATCTGCTGCGCCTGCCCGACGAGGAGACCAAGCGGACGGCCTACGAAGCGTTCCTGGCCGATCTGCGCCGCATCCGCGACCTGGCGCAGGCGGACCCGGATACGGGCGAGCTGCCGCTCGCGGCGGAGTGAGGGATCACGCGTTCTCGCGGGTCGGAGCGGGCGCCTCGGCGGTCCCGTCACCGGGCGGGCACCACGCCTCGGCGGGCTCACCCCTGGCCTGACGCTCCCTGTCGAGGCGGCGCATCACCGGCGTCACCGTGGTCCCGTGCAGGAGGATCGAGATCAGGACGATCAGACCCGCCGTAGCCCAGATGAGGTCGGGCTGCTCGAACTCGGCATGGTTGAGCCCGTAGGCCAGGTAATAGGCCGAGCCGAGACCCCGGATGCCGAAGAAGCTGATGACCGCCTTCTCGTCGGAGCGCTGGTCGCGACCGAGCAGGCTGATCCAGCCGATGATCGGGCGCACCAGGAAGATGGCGGCGAGCGCGAAGACCACCGCCTCCAGGGTCAGCGCGTCCAGCAGCCCCCCATCGGCGATGGCCCCGCCGAAGATGACGAGGAGCACCATCATGAGCAGGCGCTCCAGCTGCTCGACGAAATCGTGCAGTTTCTCGTGATATTCGTGGCTCCGCTCCACGGAGCGCAGGCCGAGCGCCGCCACGAACACGGCGAGGAAGCCGTAGCCGTGCGCCATTTCTGTGATGCCGTAGGCCAGGCAGGTGATGCCCAGCGCCACGAAGCCGTCGCCCGTGCGGGAGAGGCTGGCCCGGTTCGGCAGCCGGAAGGTCAGCCAGCCGAGGATGCGGCCCACGATCCAGCCGACCGCGACGCCTGCGGCAAGCTTCCAGACCACGTCCACCGACAGCCAGTCCACGAGCCAGGGCTCGCCGGTCTGGCCGGCCAGCGCCAAGGCGACGGCGAGGTTGACGAAGGGAAAGGCCAGCCCGTCGTTGAGGCCCGCCTCCGAGGTCAGGGTGAAGCGCACCTCGTCCTCCAGGCCCTCGCCCGGGGGGCCGACCTGGACGTCGCTGGCGAGCACCGGATCGGTGGGAGCCAGGGAGGCCGCGAGCAGGATCGCCGTCGCGGCCCCGAGGCCGAGCAGGAGATAGGCCAGGGCCGCCAGGACCGCGATGGTGAGCGGCATGGCGATCCCGAGGAGCCGCCAGGTCAGGGCGCAGGTGGCCCAGGCCAGCGCCCGGTCGAGCTTCAGCCCCGCGCCCATGAGGGCGATGATCACCACGAACTCCGTGAGGCGCTCCGTGAGCTCGGGATGATCCCTGGGATGGGGGGCCACGCCGGGAACGCCCGGGATCGAGAAGATGACCGCGCCGAGGGCGACGCAGAAGATCGGCAGGGAAAGGGGAAGCTCCTTCAGCAGCATGGGCAGCCAGGCCGTGAGGAGCACGACCGCGCCGAATCCTGCGAGAACGACGATATAGGGGTCCATAAGACTGCGAACGCCGGGTGGATTCCGGCGGTTCCCGCTGCCCAAAGGCTTAACCACCCCTTAAACCCGCCACAATTAGAGTGCTCCAGAACATGTTAAGGCCGGAACATGCCGGTCGCACGAACATGGGGTTTGGATTTGGCGAACGGACGTGACCGGCGGGAGCCGGTTTTCGATACGCCCGCCGCCAGCGCGGGGGAGCTGGATTTTCGCCTCTCGCCTGAGGACCGGGCAGGGGGCACCATGGCACGACAGCGCACGTCTCGCGGCGGCGGATCGGGTAAGACCGGCCGGGGCGGCCCGCGCTCGAAGCCGCCCAAGCGCAAGCGCGGCGGCCGCTCCCTTCTCGGCCGGCTGTTCTATGCCGGCGTGGTCCTGAGCCTCTGGGGCGTGATCGCGGTGGGCGGCGTCGTCGCCTATTACGCCGCGCAGCTTCCGCCCATCGACCAGCTCACCGTGCCGAAGCGTCCGCCCAACATCGCCATCATGGCGAGCGACGGGTCGCTCCTGGCGAATCGCGGCGAGACGGGCGGGCGCACGGTCTCGCTCAAGGAGCTTCCGCCCTATCTGCCCAAGGCCTTCGTGGCCATCGAGGACCGGCGCTTCTACGACCATTTCGGCATCGACCCGATGGGCATCGCCCGCGCGCTCTACCGCAACATCAACCGCGGCGGCGTCTCCCAGGGCGGCTCGACCCTGACCCAGCAGCTCGCCAAGAACCTGTTCCTGACCCAGGAGCGCACCGCCTCGCGCAAGATCCAGGAGGCGATCCTGGCCCTCTGGCTGGAGCGCAACTACACCAAGGACCAGATCCTCGAACTCTACCTGAACCGGGTCTATTTCGGCGCCGGCGCCTACGGGGTCGAGGCCGCCGCCCAGCGCTATTACGGCAAGTCGGCGCGCAACGTGTCGCTTGCGGAAGCCGCCGTGCTGGCGGGCCTCGTCCAGGCCCCGTCGCGGCTGGCGCCCAACCGCAATCCGGAAGCCGCGCAGGCGCGGGCCGAGCGCGTGATCGCCGCCATGAACGAGCTCGGCTTCATCACGCCCGGCATGACCAAGACCGCCCTCGGCGCGCCCGCGGAGCCCGTGCGCCCGAACGGCGCCGGATCGGTCAACTACGCCGCCGACTACGTGATGGACGTGCTCGACGATTTCGTCGGCACCATCGAGTCCGACATCGTGGTCTCGACCACCATCGACCCCTCCCTCCAGGCCGCGGCCGAGCGGGTTCTCGTGGACGAGCTCAACGCCAAGGGCCAGAAACTCAACGTCAGCCAGGGCGCCATCGTGGCCCTGCAGCCGGACGGGGCCCTGAGGGCCCTCGTGGGCGGCCGGAACTACGAATCGAGCCAGTTCAACCGGGCGACGGCGGCCCGCCGCCAGCCGGGCTCGTCCTTCAAGCCCTTCGTCTATCTGACAGCCATCGAGCGGGGCTACACACCGGACGTGGTGCTCGAGGACGCCCCGGTCAATTTCAGGGGCTGGGCGCCCCAGAACTACGACCGCAAGTATCGCGGGCCCATCGCCATGCGCGATGCGCTGGCGCTGTCGCTCAACACCACGGCGGTCAAGCTCAACATGGAGGTCGGTCCGAAGGCCGTGGCGCAGACGGCGCAGCGGCTCGGCATCTCCTCGCCCCTGCAGGCCAACGGCTCGCTGGCGCTCGGCACCTCCGAGGTGACGCCGCTGGAGCTCGTCTCGGCCTATGCGGCCTTCGCCAACGGCGGCACCGGCGTGATCCCCTACGTCATCACCCAGGTGAAGACCGCCGACGGCAAGCTGATCTACAAGCGCCCGGCGGGCGGCGGCCTCGGGCGCGTCATCGACCCGGCCGCGGTCGCCATGATGAACGACATGATGCACAACACCTTCGTGGTCGGCACGGCGAGGAAGGCGCAGATCCCCGGCTGGACCCTCGCCGGCAAGACCGGCACCACCGACGACTACAAGGACGCCTGGTTCGTGGGCTTCAGCGGCAACCTGGTGGCGGGCGTCTGGCTCGGCAACGACGACGGCGCGCTCACCAAGCGCGTGACCGGCGGCGGCCTGCCGACGGAGGTCTGGCACGAGTTCATGCAGATCGCCCTCAAGGACAAGCAGCCCGTGCCCCTGCCGGGTCAGGAATACTTCCGGACGCCGATGCCGTCGGACGTGCCGGTGGCGGATGCGCGGACCGATCCGCGCTACGCCAACGCCCAGTCCGGCGACAACAGCTGGATCCAGCCGGCGCCGCCGCCCCAGCGCCGGGGCGAGAAGAACTTCCTGGAGCGCCTGTTCGGCCTTTGAGGTTCTAGACCTTCGAGGCCCGCGCCCTCGCGGTGGAGAGAAACACGGCCAGCGCCAGCACGCCCGTGGTGGCGATGGTGGCCGGGAGCGGCAGCGCCGAGGCCCCGAGATTCTGGCCCAGCACGACCCCGAGGATTGCCGCGAAGGTCATCTGGCAGATGCCCAGCAGCGACGAGGCGGCCCCGGCGCGGGTGGGAAACGGCATCAGGGCCGAGGCCATGGATTGCGGCATGGTGAGGCCGACGCCGAGCGCATAGACCGCCATCGGCATGGTGATGGCCAGGGACGAGGCGACGCTGGACGCCACCAGGACGAGCATGGCGACGCCGCCCGCGGCCAGGCTCGACACCCCGAACCGGATCGTGCCGTCGAGGCCGTAGAGCCCCACGAGGCGCTGGGCGAGAGAGGTCCCGGCGATGAAGCCGACCACCATGAAGGCGAAGGAGAAGGCGAAGGCGAGCTCGTCCAGGCCGTAGATGCCCTGGAGCACGAAGGACGAGCCCGAGATGAAGGCGAAAAGCCCGCCATAGGTCAGCATGGAGAGCATCACATAGACCCGGTAGGCGGGATGCTTGAGCAGCACCCCGAAGCCGCGCAGGATCGAGCCGAACGAGATCGGCGCGTCCGACTTCGTCCGGATGCTCTCGGGCAGGCGCAGGACCACGGTGGCGGCGAGGGCCGCGCCGCACAGGATCATGACCGCGAAGGTCATGCGCCAGCCCGAAAATTGCGCGATCAATCCACCGAAGACCGGCGCGATGGCGGGCACCACGCCCATGATGGTGCCCATGCGCGACAGCTCCCGCCCGGCGCGGGGCCCCTCGTAGAAGTCGCGCACGATGGCGCGGCCGAGCACGATGGGCCCGGAGGCTCCCAGCGCCTGGAGGAAGCGGGCTCCGACCAGCATCTCGATGGAGGACGCGAGGGCGCAGACGAGGCTCGCCAGGGTGAACAGCCCGAGGCCGAAGAGCAGGACGGGCCTGCGCCCGATCCGGTCCGAGATCGGCCCGTAGAAGAACTGGCCCGCCGCGAAGCCGAACAGGAAGGCCGAGAGGGTGAGCTGCGCCTGCCCGGTGGTCGCCCCGAAGCTCGCCGCGATGGCGGGCAGCGAGGGCAGGTACATGTCCGTCGAGAGCGGCCCGAGCGCCGTGAGGAGCGCCAGGACGATTGTGAGGGCCAGCGTATCGGGCTTGAGCATGGGACCGTTTCAGCGATGACAGGCAGGCCGGACTAAGCCGAAAAGGCCCGCCTGTCATCTGTTATGCGTCCCTTTAGGCGGCGCGCACATTGGCCAGGAAGCCGCTGACCTGGTCGCGCAGCTGCTTGGCCTGGGACACGAGGGCCGAGGAGGATGTCAGCACCTGACGGGCCGCGTGCTCGGTTTCCTCGGCGACCTCGGCGACCCCGTTGATGTTGGCCGTGACCTCGCCCGTTCCGGCGGAGGCCTGGCTCACCGAGGCGACGATCTCCCGGGTGGCGGCTCCCTGCTGGTCCACGGCGGTCGCGATGGTGCCGGACACGTCGCTCATGGCCTGGATGCGCTGGGTGATGCCGCCGATCGCCTCCACGGCGCGGGAGGTCGAGGCCTGGATCGCCGCGATCTGGCTCGAGATGTCGGCCGTGGCCTTGGCGGTCTGGTCGGCGAGGCTCTTCACCTCGGTCGCCACGACGGCGAAGCCGCGCCCGGCCTCCCCGGCCCGCGCGGCCTCGATGGTGGCGTTCAGGGCCAGGAGATTGGTCTGGCCGGCGATGGCCGAGATCATGTCGATGACGGCGCCGACCCGGTCGGCGGCCGAGCTCAGCTGCGAGACGATCTCGGTGGTCATGGTCGCGGCCTCGACGGCCTCGCGGGACATGACGGCGGATTGCTCGACCTGCCGGCTGATCTCTTCGACCGACGAGCCCAGCTCCTCCGTCGCGCCGGACATGGCCAGGACGTTGGCGGAGGTCTGTTCCGCGGCCGCCGCGACGGCGGTGGAGCGCGACGAGGTCTGCTGGGCGGAGGCCGTCAGCCGCTCGGCGGTGGACTGCATCCGGTCGGCCGCGTCGGAGACCGAGTCGACGATCTCGCCGATGGCGCTGTCGAAGCTCGCGGCCAGCTCGGCCATCATCTGCCTGCGCTGGGCCTCGGAGGCCTCGCGGGCCTGGAGGGCCTCCTGCTCCAGCGCCCGGTTGCGGGCCATGCGGTCCTTGAAGACCTGGACGGCCTCGATCATGCGGCCGATGTCCCGGCTGCGGTTGCCGGAGGGCAGCTCGACCGAGACGTCGCCGTCCGCCAGGCGGCGCATGATCGCCGTGAGGTTGCGCAGGGGGGCGACGATGCTGAACCGGGTCATGAGGAGGCTGATCAGCACGCCCAGGACGATTCCCGCCAGGGCCACGCCGATCTGAAGCCTGATCGCATCGTTCGCCCCGGCCTCGGCGGCGAGGCGCATGTCGGCCAGCTTCTTGGCCGTGTAGGTGCTGTAGGCCTTCACCGTGTCGGTGACGGTGCGCTGCGCGGCCAGGCCCTTGTCGACCTCGGCCACCATCACGGCCCGGTCGGCGCCCCGCTCCGTGGCCGCCACGCGGATCATGGAGCGGATCACCTCGAAATAGGCGTTGAGGGCCGTCCGCATCTGGGCCAGCAGGTTTCTTTCCTGCGCATCGGCCACCGCTTCGAGCTTTCCGAACCGGCCGAGCATCTCTTTCGTGCGGCGGTCGGCCTCGGCGGTGAAGTCGGCGGCCTTCAGGGGATCCTGCGCCACCTGATAGGTCATGCGGCTGATCGCGATGATATCGACGCGCAGGTCCATCGCCTCCCGCGCCGCCTCCTCGCGCAGTCCGACGATCTCCATCGCCTCCTTGAGCCTGGACGTCTCGCGCCAGCCCACCACCGCGATCATGGCGGCCACGAGCCCCATGAGCGAGACGACCGCGATCACCTTCTGCGGGATCGAAAAGTTCTTCAGTGTCATGTGGAATCTGCCCCTTGCAGCCCGGCCGGCGCCCTCTTTCCGGATCGGGGCGCAGCCAGGAGTCTTTCCCTAAGGGCATATCCGCGGGCGGCAGTTAAAAAATACCCAATGTTTCCAATGGAAAATGCTTTGTTCCGCAGGGGCCGCCGGAGCGGCGGGACGGACCCGCCCTCACCCGAAGCGGTGCAGGGCGCTGCCGTGGGTCTTGAGCCAGCGTTCGGCCTCGTCCGTACGCGGGCAGAGCTGGTGCGTGAGCTTCCAGAACCGGTGCGAGTGGTTGAGCTCGCGCAGATGCGCCACCTCGTGGGCGGCGAGGTAATCGAGCACGAAGGGCGGGGCCATGATCAGGCGCCAGGAGAAGCTGAGCGCCCCCGTGGCCGAGCAGGAGCCCCAGCGGCTCTTGGTGTCGCGCACGGTGATCCGCTTGGCGGCGACGCCCAGCGCCGCCGTATGGCGCTTCACGGCGGCCGCGAAGTCGCGCTTGGCCTCGGCCTCCAGGAAGTCCTGCACCCGGCGGGTCACGTGGGCGATGTCGCCGGTGACGGCGATGATCGGCTCGCCCTCGGCATCCCGGGCGGCCTGCGTTGTTCCCCTAATGTTCGACCAATGAACGACCCGGTGGGGCACGCCGCGCAAGGGCACGAGGGAGCCCGGCTGGAACAGGACGCGCTTGGGCACCTTGGCCAAACGCGTGGCGATCCAGGCGCCGTGGCTGTCGGCGAATTTCTGGGCCAGCCCCACATCGGTCCGCTCGGGGATCGTCAGCACCACTTCCCCGGTCGCGTTGGAGACGCGCAGGGTGATCCGCTTGGCGGTCGGACGGCGTTTCAGAGCCACCTGGAAGGCCTGGCCTTCGTGGGAAACCTTGAGATAGGGAGGGTCCGCAGGGACGCGGCGGAACAGGGCGAATCTCATGTCCGCAATCTGCCCCGCCGGGTCGTTCTTGTCAGCGCAGCCGTTTGCCGCTGCCGAGAACCTATCCGGAACAGGCTTAGGCTCTTGACGCCCTCCGCCGGGCTGGTTCTCGCTCGGCGACCTGTTCGTGATTCTGAATGAATTCAACGATTCGAGGAGCGATTTCAGCCCGGAAACGAGAACCGTTGAAGACGCCATAATGCCCGACACTCTTCTGCAGGTGGTAGAGCTTCTTGTCGGGGGACAGATTAGGCGTCAGCTCCAGGGCTGCCAAGGTCTGGCCGACGCCGGAGATGTCGTCCCGCTCGCCCTCGATGGCCATGATGGCGCAGCGCCGGATCGCCATGAGGTCCACCGGCTCGCCCCGATGCATCATCTCGCCCTTGGGCAGCTCGTGCCGGACGAAGACCTTGTCGACGGTCTGAAGGTAGAACTCGGCGGTCAGGTCCATGACGGCCAGGTACTCGTCGTAGAAGTCCCGGTGCTTCTCGGCCGAATCCCCGTCGCCCTCGACCAGGTGGTTGAACATCTCCCAATGGGCGGTGAGGTGCCGGTCGAGGTTCATGGCCATGAAGCCGGACAGCTGCAGGAAGCCGGGATAGACGTCGCGCCAGAAACCCGGATTGCCCGGCGGCACCTTGGTGATGCAGTGGCGCCGGAACCACTCGATCCCGCGCTCCTCCGCCAGCTGGTTCACGGCGGTGGGCGAGCGGCGGGTGTCGATGGGCCCGCCCATGAGGATCATGGACCGGGGGGTGGCGGGGTCGTTCTCGGCCTCCATGCGGGCGATGGCGGCGATCACGGGGACCGCCGGCTGGCACACGGCCATCACGTGGAGGTCCGGCCCGAAGGCCCGGAACATGCCCTTCAGGTAGTCGATGTAGTCGTCCAGGTCGAAGCTGCCCTCGATCATCGGGACCATCCGGGCGTCGGCCCAGTCGGTGATCATGACCTGGTGGGTGGGCAGGAAGGTCTCGACCGTGCCGCGCAGGAGGGTGGCGTAGTGCCCGGACATGGGCGCCACGATGAGCAGCTTGGGCTGGGTCTCGGCGACGGCGGAATCGCGCTCGAAGGCGATCACGTCGCAGAAGGGGCGCTCCCAGACGATGCGCTCCCGGACCGCCACTTCCTCGCCGTCGACGACGGTGGTGGCGAGGCCGAATTCGGGCTTGCCGTAACGGCGGGTCGTGCGCTCGAACAACTCGCAGGTCGCCGTCACTGTGCGCCCGTAGGGCGTATCGGCCAGCGGATTGCCGGGAATCTCGAACAAGGACTTCGTGGCACTGGAGGCAACGCGGGCCGGCCCGAGCAACCAATGGGCCGTCTCATACCAATAATATGAAAAGTTCATACAAATCCCCAAAACGGTCGGGTGCTCGATTTTCCCCCGCAACGGCGAGTGTGAGCTTATCCTCCAACCAGAGCGTTAAGATGAAAGTTCCTGCACCCGATTGCAATGCTGCCAGGACGTCAAAGCCGGCTCCTCATCCTTTAGGCCTAGATGAAACAGGGTTTCCGGCGCGAAAAGGAGTAAATCCTTCCGCCGGCCTCGCTTGGCGAACGCCGCGAAGACCCTATCCTGTCTGCTGATGGTTGATATCAAGCCGACGAATCTCACCCGGGATGCCCGGCAACTGCGCCTCGATACCCTGGTCCGGCTGCGATGGCTGGCGATCGCGGGCCAGGCGGCGGCGGTGACCGCCGTCCGGTTCGGGCTCGGCTTTCCCCTGCCCTTCGGCCTCTGCTTCCTGGTCATCGCGGCCTCGGTCTGGGTCAACCTGCTCCTGCGGATCCAGTATCCGGCGAGCCACCGGCTCAGCGACAACGCCGCCACGTTCCTGCTCGCCTTCGACATTCTCCAGCTCGCCGCGCTGCTCTACCTGACCGGAGGGCTCGAGAACCCGTTCGCGATGCTCTTCCTCGCGCCCGTGCTGATCTCGGCCACCGCGCTCAAGCCCGAGCGGACCCTGGGGCTCGGGCTGCTGGCGGTCGGCTCCGCCACCGTGCTGGTGCTGGCGCACCGCCCCCTGCCCTGGTACCCGGGCCAGAGCTTCACGCTGCCCTTCCTCTACGTGTCCGGGATCTGGACCGCGATCCTGCTCGGCACGGCCTTCACGGGAATCTATGCCTGGCGCGTGGCGGAGGAGGCCCGCCAGCTCGCGCAGGCGCTGGCCGCCACCGAGCTGGTGCTCGCCCGCGAGCAGCACCTGTCCCAGCTCGACGGTCTGGCCGCGGCGGCGGCGCACGAGCTCGGAACCCCGCTCGCCACCATCGCCCTGGTGGCCAAGGAGCTCAACCACGCCCTGCCGAAGGACGGGCCCGTGGCGGACGACCTGAAGCTCCTGCGCGAGCAGGTCGAGCGCTGCCGGACCATCCTGACCAAGCTCACCTCCATGGGCCAGGACCAGGGCGGCTTCCTGGAGACGGTGTCCCTGAGCCATCTGGTGGAGGAGATCGTCGCGCCGCAGCGGGCGCTGGGCCTCGACATCGACGTGATCGCCAAGGGCGACGGGCCCGAGCCCATGGGCCACAAGAATCCCGGCGTGATCTACGGCCTGTCCAACATCCTCGACAACGCGGCGGACTTCGCCGAGAGCCGGGTGACCGTGGAGGCCTGCTGGTCCGCTCACGAGGTTTTCATCGAGATCCGCGATGACGGCCCCGGTTACGCGCCCGATATCCTGCTCAGGGTCGGAGAGCCCTACGTGACGACGCGCAGCGCCGTGAAACGCTTGGAAACGGAGGAGGAGGACGGCGGATCGGGACTGGGCCTGGGGCTCTTCATCGCCAAGACCCTGATCGAACGGTCGGGAGCCCAGCTGACCCTCACCAACGCCGCTCCGCCCGCCACCGGGGCCATCGCTCGGATCGTTTGGCCCCGTCATGCGTTTGACCGAGGTGCGGCAATAATGCCGCAGGGAGATCCCCCGGGAACTCTCAAAGATGAAGGGCAGAATTCCCATATGAAGAGCAGGGTCGAATAGGCCCGGCTTCATAGGAGTTCTTCCCAGAATGCAAGGAGATGTTCTGATGGCCGATGCGCCTATGGCGTTTGAAGATCGGGCCGACAAGAGCCTCTTGATCGTGGACGACGACCGTCCTTTTTCGACACGTCTCGCCCGCGCCATGGAAACGCGTGGCTATCAGGTCCGGGTCGCCGAGAGCGTGGCCGATGGACTGGCGGCGATCGAGAGCGAAGCGCCGGCCTTTGCCGTGATCGACATGCGGCTCGGGGACGGCAACGGACTCGATGTCATCGAGCGCCTGAAAAACCGCCGCCCGGACGCCCGCGGCGTCATTCTCACGGGCTACGGCAATATCGCGACCGCCGTCACGGCGGTGAAGATGGGGGCCTTCGACTACCTGGCCAAGCCCGCCGACGCGGACGAGATCCACGCGGCGCTCATGGCGCAGCCCAACGAGCGGGCGCTGCCGCCGGAAAACCCCATGTCGGCGGACCGGGTGCGGTGGGAGCACATCCAGCGGGTCTATGAATTGTGCGGCCGCAACGTCTCCGAGACGGCGCGCCGTCTCAACATGCACCGCCGGACCCTGCAGCGGATCCTGGCCAAGCGCGCCCCGCGGTAAGCCCCGCGGCCCTACAGGCGCCCGTCCGGAATCCCGTCCGGATCGGCCAGGGCGTGCAGCAGGGAGGCCGCCGCGTGGGCGAAGCGCAGGGTCACCGCCTTGCGGCGGGCGCCCGCGAGCGGATGGTGGGGCGCCTCGCGCATGATCGCCGCCCCGAAGCTGTCGGCCAGGATGAGCCCGCGATCCTCCGGCAGGATGTCGAACGGCACCGTCTCGGGCACGGCGAAATAGAACCGGTCGCAGAAATCCTCGTAATCCGGCCATTTCCTGTCGGCCCGGAAATCGGCGACGCTCGACTTGATCTCCACGATGGTGAGCGTGCCGTTCGGCGCGAGCGCGATGACGTCCGCCCGCCTGCCGTTGGCCAGGGTGAATTCGGGAATGGTCGAGTGCCCCAGCTGCGCGAAGAGACGGCGCACGCCGCGCTGGACGCCGGCGGCGACCGGCGACTGGCGCCCGTCTGACGGAAGGGCGATCGGGGATTTCAGGGCGGCGGACGAATCGGGCATGGGTCCAGAGTACCCGCCGCCCGACGCACTGCAACGGCTCCGTTGTCGCGCTTGTTCCGGTCCGTCCCTTCACGGCTTCGGGAAGACGATCCTTCACGCCCAAGCTGAAACAAAGGCATTGCCGGGGCGTTCGGTCCCAGCGGCTTCCAGGCGCCTGTCGCTCTCGCGCGACGGAGGCGCGGAGGCCGCTCTTTCAGGGACAAGGAGACCCCCATGGATCGCCGTATTCTTCTGGCCAGCATCGCCATGCTCGCCGCAGCCCCCGCGCTTGCCCAGTCGGGCGGCAATCAGACCACCATGCAGCCGGGCGCCGCGTCCGGCTCCGCCGCTGGCGCACGCATGAGCCAGGCCAATGGCCAGATGAGCCAGGCCGACATGCAGCACATGCAGCAGACCATGCAGCTCGGCATGACGGCCCTGGAGACGAGCCGCATCGCGCAGCAGAAGGCGCAGAATGCCGAGCTCAAGCAGTTCGCGCAGTTCGAGGTGCAGGAACAGACGACGCTCTCCGAGGTTCTCCGCTCCATGATGGAGCCGGCGGCCACCGCCGCCACCGGAGCCTCCTCGGGACAGGCGAGCGGCAATGCCGGCTCGGGCGCCATGCAGATGGATGCCCAGAGCCGCGGGATGATACAGAAGCTGCAGGACATCGAGACCGGCGCGGAATTCGACCGCCAGTACCTGCAGGGCCAGATCCAGGTCCACCAGAACCTCCTGCAGGCCCAGGAGCAGTACCTGCAGTCCAACCCGCAGAACCGCGAGCACATGAACATCGCCAAGATGGCCCGCACGCAGATCCGCGAACACATCGCCCTGCTGCAGGACATGCAGCAGAAGATGCGCTGATCCCGACACGAGACGTGCCGCCCTTGCGGGCGGCACGCTCACCGGGGCACGGGCTCAGAGCAGGATGAAGTCCGCCTCGGTGATCTCGCCCACCTTCACCTTCTCCAGGACGATGACGTCGCTTCCGATGGTGATGACGGTATCGCGGCCCGCAGCCGCGATGACCACATCGTCGAAATCCTCCGCCTTGAGGAAGGCGGACAGGTCGAGCTTGTCCTGACCTCCCCACGAATTGGCGTCGAAGTTGCGGATCGTGTCGCGCCCGAACCCCGGCTTGAACACGAAGGTGTCGTTGCCGCTGCCGCCGTCCATGGTGTCGTTGCCGGCGCCGCCTTCCAGCACGTCGTCCCCTGCATCCCCCTTGAGGTTGTCCGCCCCCCCGAGCCCCTTCAGGACGTCGTTGCCGCCCTTGCCCTCGAGGCTGTCGTTCCTGGCGCCGCCGGTGATATGGTTGTCCTGGTTGTTGCCTTTGCCGGAGAACGTGCCGCTGCCGGTGTAGATCAGGTTCTCCACGTGGGAGTCGAGTTCGTAGGACGTGGACGCCTCGACCGTGTCGTTTCCTCCGCCGGCCGATTCGGCGATCTCGTCGGAGCGATGATCCACCTTGTAGGTGTCGTTGCCCTTGTCGCCCCACATCTTGTCCTTGCCGGCGCCGCCGTCGAGGATGTCGTCGCCGTCGCCGCCATAGAGCTTGTCCTCGCCCTCCTCGCCCCGGAGATGGTCCTTTCCGGCGCCTCCGCGCACGGCATCGTTGCCGGTGCCGCCCCAGATCTCGTCGTCTCCGCCGGCCCCGTCCACGCTGTCGTTGCCCGCGAGGCTCTTGATGATCTCGTTCGCGCCGGTCCCCATGTACTGGTCGGCCTTGTCGGACAGCTCGATGACGCCCGTGGGCGGGGGCGGATCCTGGGGATCGGGCGGGGGATCCTGCGGGCTGGGATTCCCGTTGCTGCCCTTCGTCGTTCCGTTCGACGACGCCATGAAGACGTTCGAGGACAGGCCGGTGATGCCGGTGTTGCGCATGATGATGTCGGCGAAGGTCTGCGCGTTGTCCGGCGACTGGAACAGGCTGTCGTCGAAGATCTCCAGATAATAGAGCCGGTCGCCGTCCTGCAGGCGGTCGAGCTGCTCGAGGAAGAGGTAGCCGAAGGTGGAGCCGAGCTGGCCCTTCGTGGCCTTCTCGGCCAGGCCGCCCACCCACAGGTCCATGTGCTCGAACCCTTCCGGATAGGCCAGCTTGAGCTGGGCGATGAAGGCGTCCGAGAGATTGTTGCGGCTCTGGAAATCCGCCCAGCCGCTATAGGGCCGGAGGCTCCCGTTGCCGGTCTTCGCATAGAGCTCCGCGCGCACCGCGTTGAAGGGTGCGATGCCCGTGTCGCGGCCGCGGAAGATGTTGAGCGCCGCGAGATCGAGGGGCTGGCCCACGAGCTGGTTGCGCAGGGCGTTGACGATGTCGACGTCGATGGCCTGGTGCTTCACGCCCGTGGCGCCGAGAAGCAGTTCCTCGATGCCCGCATCCTTGAGCTTGCCCGGGCTGAGAAAGGCCTGCACGAGGGACATCTCGCGCATCACCCCGTCGGCGCCCTTGTAGCTCACGGTCTCGTTGAGCATGGAATGGCCGAACCGGTAGGCCACATGGGCGAACTCGGCCGAGATCGAGGCGTCGACGGTCGGATCGTAGCCGTCGAAGCCGTGCTCCTCCTCGCCCGGGTCGATGCCGCCCGCCATGGCGCCGGCGAATTCGGTGAAGACCACGCGCTGATACTCGGCGACGTTCACGATGCGGGCCGCCTGGAAATACTCCTCCTCGGTCCAGGTTCCGCCGGTGCGCTGCTTGAGCTGGTCGACCCAGAAATTGTGGTTGCGGGCCCAGATCGTGTGGATCGAGGTCAGCATCACGTTCTCGTTCAGGCGCCCGTCGCCGGCCACGAAGAAATGGCCCATCTTGTCGAGGTCGTAGCCCTTCGTCGGGTCGTTGCCGACGAAGGACGGGATGAAGTCGAGCAGCAGCGCGTGGCCCGTGCCGTCGTAGTTGCCGATATCCTCCGAGGTCAGCTCCTGTCCGCCGGTCATGATCCGGTAGTTTTCGCGGATGTGGTTGAGGGTCGGCAGCAGGGCGCGCCCGGAGCCGTCGAGATCGCCGGTGAGGAGATAGGCGGTCTGGACCTTGCCGTTCGGACCCGTCTCCCACTTGCGCAGCAGGTCGGTCACCGCCTCGTGCGAGCCGTAGGCCTGGTTCTGGTCCACATAGGGCGAGGCCATGTTGAGATGCTGCGCGGCGATCTCGTCGCCGTTGTTGGGGATCCCGTCCGGATCGATGCCGGTCCCGGGAATGATGTTGGCGCGCGACGCCGTGATGGGGAATCCGTCGGAGCCGATCGGCACCCGTCCGGACGCTCCCTTGGGCACGAAGTCGAGCCCGTGGTCGAAGTACTGGCCGAAGAAGGTCAGGAGGGCGCTGCCGCCGAAGGCATTGGGAAGGTTCTCCTCGATCCCGTCGCCGTTGTTGTCCTGGTTGGACACGATGTCCGAGATCTGGCGCGGCGTGTTCACGGTCGTGCGCATGCCTGCGGCGCCGTCGGTGTAATAGGGATCGGTGAGCCGGATGAAGGGCTGCGCCGCCGTGCCCCAGGTGGGATTCCCGGTATTGTTGCCGTATCCGCTGGCATCGCGGATCTGGCCGGTGCGGACGAGGTTCAGGATGTCCGCGAGATCTTCGCTGTCGAGCTGCAGGGGCATGGTCGTTCTTCCTTCTCCGCCTGGTTGAAAGACAAAACCGCGAGGGAAAAGAATGAAGACGGTGGGATTATCGAGCTATGGGACCAAGGTCCCGGCGCCCGGAGAGCCCAAGGTCCCATAACACCAACTGTTCGGTTAATGCTGCCGTATTAACACCCCGTATCCTTAAGGTTGATGTCTGACCGACTGTTTGGGCTCGACTTGCGGCTATTCTCCCGAGGCGGACATTTCTCTTCCGCCCGCGTGTTCTTCAGGTCTTTCGTCTCTCTTTCGACGGAACTCGACCTGTCCCCGGCACTCCTGGGCCGCCGGTGCCGGGATTCGGGCCGAAATGCGGCATTCCAGCAGGCCGTCGGGCCTCCGGCCCATCGCCCGGCCGCCCGGGGCAGCAGGCGAAGAGCTCAGCCTTTCCGGTGCGGGCCGGTGCGGCGATTTCAGGCAGGTGGGTCGTTCGGGAGCGTTACTCACCTTTCCCGCGCCGGGAGCGGGATCCATCCGAACGGGGCAGCGACGGCGGGACGCCGCCGGGGAGCGCAGCTTCGGCCCCCGCCTCGCGATGTCCATATTTTCCACGGCCGAGCTTTCCGGGGGAGGTTTCGAGCCGCAGCGCATCATGCGGATGCGACACCGGCCGTCCGGACGAGGCCCTAGTGCAGCATCAGAAGATGCGGGTCGAGATCGTCGAGCATCTCGCGCAGGTCCGGCAGATGCGGATTGATCGAGAGGGCGATCTGGAAGGCCGCGCGGGCTTCGTTGAGATGGCCGTTGCGCAGGCAGATCTGGCCGAAGCCCGACACAGCGCCGAAATGGCGCGGCTCCAGCTCGAGGGTGCGCTGGATGTCCTGGAGGCTGTCCCTGTCGCGGGTTTCGATATAGGCCAGGGTCGCGCGCTTGTTCCAGGCTTCCGCCCAGTCGGGGTGCTTGGTCACCAGGTGGTCGAGCAGGGGGCGCGCCTGCTTGAGCGCGCCCGAGGCCATGGCCTCGACCGCGGCCCCCATGGTTTCCTCCGCCACCCGGTCCTCGTGGGACATCCACAGGGCCCAGATCTGGTCCTCGATCTCCTCGACCGGGCGCGCGGGCTCCGGCCGCGCAAGCTCCTTCAGGAGGGACACGAGGCGCCGGGGCGCCCCCGCCGCCGGCGCGCGGGACGGAAGGTCGAGGATCAGCTGAAACACCGGATCGATGGGAAGGGAAGATGTCATGGCGGCTCTTGATCATCCTCCATGGCGAAGCGGCCCGGGGAGAGAAATAGGAGCCTCGGGCGCGGCGGCGAGGGGGTCCGAGACTTTGCACTGGCCGTTGCGGCAAGGCTTGGATAACGTCAGGCCTCTCGACTGACCTTTGGGAGCTCTCATGGAGCGCGATCCGCTGCGCCTGGCCTGGAAGACGAAGCCCGCCCGACACCTCCTCGGATTCCTCCTCCTGACGCTGGCAGGCTTTCTTCTTCTCGTCGGCCTGGATCTGGTCCGGATCGTGGTGGACCGGGCGGTGGGAGGCGGCCTGCCGGACGGGCCGGGCACCTTTCTGCGCATCGTGATCACCCCGCCGGACGCCCTGCGGGCTGACCCGCTCGTGCTGTTTCCCGGCTTCGGCCTCGGCCCCGAGGCCTTCGCGCTCGCCGCGGTGGGCGGCCTGATCCTCGTGCCGGTCCTCATCGCGCTCCTCCTGACGCTCCTCGACTGGCTCGCCGTCGGCATCGGCGCCGGCGTGCTCGCACGGGTGCGGGCGAAGGTCCTGGACGCGGTTCTCGATGCCCCCGCATCGAGCCAGGACGAGATCGCCACGGTGACCTCCCTGGCCGGCCGGGCGCTCGCGCGGGAAAGCGGCGTGCTCGGCGCCGCCCTCCTCGCGCCGATGCAGCTCGGCGGCATGATCGGGCTGGCCTTCGCCTATGTCCTCGTGACGGACTGGCAGCTCGGTGCGACCCTCGCCCTGGCCCTGGCCGTCGGGGGCGTCCTGAACGCCCGGCGGCTCGTCCTGCGCCTCGATGCGGTCCGGGCGCGGCACCGGGAGGGCGAGGCCATCGATTCCGCCTTCGCGGATCTCGGCCACCGGATCCCGGCCCTGCGGGCGCACGGCACCGCGCCCTTCGAGCGCGACCGGGTCGGCAGGGCGCTGACGCACGGCCACCACCCGGTCGAAACCCGGGAATTCCGCATGGCGCCGGCGGATTCCCTTGCCGCGGCGACGCTCATGATCGCGCCCCTCGCGGTGCTGGCCGTCGGCGTCTGGTTCGCGCCGGGCCGGCCCGTCACCGCGGGCGCCGTCGCCGCATGCATCCTGGCCGCGTCCCTGGCCGCCTTCGGCGTGCGCGAGCTCGTCCAGTGGCAGCACATCGTGAACCGGGCGCAGGAGCTTCTGGCCGACATCGCCGAGAGCCTGATCGGCCTCCAGCCGCGCGAGACGCACCGGCAGGGCGTCGCGCTGCCGGAGAGCGGCGCCCTCGTCGCCCAGGGCGTCTCGGCCTACGACCATGCCAGCGGCGCCCGGATCTCGGGCGTCAACCTCACCCTCGCCTTCCCGTCCCACGTGGCCCTCGTGGGCGACGGGGATGCGGGCCCGCGCGTCTTCGCGGCCCTCGTGGGCGGCCTGCTCGAGCCCTCGACGGGGCGGCTGACCTATGGCGGGACGGATCTCGCGGCGGCGTCTCCGGTCGAGCGGGCCCGGCGCATCGCCCTGGCCGGAGAGACGGTGCTGATCCCGGGCACCCTGCGCGACAACCTGCTCTACGGCTGCGCGGCGGCGCCCGACGAGACCGACGGGCGCCTGTGGGACGCCATCGCGGTGGCGGGCCTCGACCGGCTGATCCATGCCCGCGGCCTGTCGGGCACCCTCAATCCGCGACGGGAGCCGAAGGTGGCCGCGGCCATCGTGGATTCCCGCCGCGCCGTGCAGGCGGCCCTCGTGGAGGAGAACCTCGACCGCTTCGTCGATCCGTTCAACGCGGAGCGCTACAACCGCTATGCGACGATCGGCGAGAACCTGCTCTTCGGCAAGGCGATCGGCGACACGTTCCGGGAGGACAGGCTGGGGAGCCACCCCTTCGTGCGCGCGGTGCTGGAGGCCGGGGACCTCACCAAGCCCCTGGCCCGGATGGGCCTGTCCATCGCCACCAGCATGATCGAGATCTTCGCCGAGATCCCCGACGGCCATCCGCTCTTCGAGCGCTTCGGCTTCTTCTCGGCCGCGGACCGGGCCTATTTCGAGGATCTGGTCGAGCGCCGCAACGAGAAGCGGCGCGGCGCCCAGACCGCCCGCGACCAGGAGCGCCTGATCGGGCTCGCCCTGCGATACAACGAGAGCCGGCACCGCCTGGGGCTTCTCGACGAGGCGATGGAGGCGCGCATCCTCGCGGCCCGGGCCGACTTCACCCGCATGCTGCCGCTGAGCCTCAAGCCCTCGATCGAGTTCTACGACGAGAACCTCTTCTGCGCCGCGGCCAGCGTGCAGGACAACGTGCTGTTCGGGCGCATCGCGTCGGACCAGGCCGGGGCGGCCGAAGCGGTCCAGAAGGCGATCCGCCGGGTGCTGACCGAACGCGGGCTCGACGCCGAGGTGTCGCGCATCGGCCTGGGCACGCCGGTGGACATCCAGGGCAGCGACCTGACCTTGAGCGAGATCGCCGCCATCGACGTGGTGCGCTGCCTCGTCCGGCGGCCCAACATCCTCATCGTCCAGCGCGCCCTGGAGGGCCTGCCCGGCCCCGCCGCGGACAGGCTCGTGGCCAACCTGCGCCGGGCGATGATCGGGCGCGGGCTCGTCCTCATCACCCCCGAGATCACCGCCGCCATGGATCAACCGCCCTTCGACGCGGTTATCCGTTTCGAACGGGGCGAGCCCGTGCTCGATCAGCGCAGGCGGGAACCGGAGGCTTTGTCCGCATGAACGATTTGACCTTGACCCTTTGCCCAAGTCGCGGTCAGCTACCCTGACGTGCGCTGCCGCACACGAGGAGACAACCAGATCCGCCATGATGGTACGATGAGTAGTCGAGCTGCACCTTCAGACCTGCTCCAGATCCGTTTCTGGGGGGTTCGCGGTTCGACGTGCGCCTCCGGTCCGCAATTCGTCGAGTTCGGCGGGCATACGCCCTGCGTCGAGATCCGCTGCGGCGAACGGCTCTTCATCGTCGATGCGGGAACCGGCCTGTCGTCCCTGGGCTTCGATCTCGGCACCTCGGCGCCCGCGGAGATCGACATCCTCTTCAGCCACCTGCATCTCGACCATATCGGGGGCCTGCCGTTCTTCAAGCCCGCGCTTCTCGGCAAGGAGCGGGTGATCCGCACCTATTGCGGGCATCTGGAAGGCGACAGCGCCATGGATTCCCTGGAGCGCATCTTCGCCCCGCCGCTCTTCCCCGTGCGCCTCGGCCAGCTCCCCGCCCGGTTCGAGCACCACGGCTTCAGGGCCGGCGAGCCCCTGGTCTTCGACGACGGCGCCCGGGTCGAGACCTTCCTCCTGAACCATCCCGGCGGCGCCACCGGCTACCGCTTCCGCCACGGGAACCGGAGCGTCTGCTACATCAGCGACCTCGAGCACAGCGAGCCCTGGCCCGACCCGGACCTCACCGCCTTCATCCGCGATGCGGACCTCGTCATCTACGACGGCATGTTCTGCGAATCCGAATATTCCAACTGCCGCGGCTGGGGCCATTCCACCTGGCAGAAGGGCGTGGAGCTGGCGAAGGCCGCCGGCGTGAAGGCGCTCGCGATCTTCCACCTCTATCCCGGCCACGACGACGCCTTCCTCAAGGAGGCCGAAGCCGCCATGCAGACCGAAATGCCCACCGCCTTCGTGGCGCGGGAACGGCAGCTGGTGACGCTGGAAGCCGGCGGCGTGGCCGCGAAGGCGCCGGAGGCGAAAGCGGAACAGGCCGAGGATTTCGCCAGCTGAGCGGGTTGGCCGCTCCTTCCTCACGGCCTGTCGAACGGCTGGTTTCCCCGAGAACGTCTGTCGTATGCGTCGCGATCATCATGCCGCAGCGGGAGGCACAGAAGACAATCTTCTGTTGCTGATTTGTTATTTTATATCATAAATAATTGTCCTGAACCCCTGCGGCTGAGCTTCCCGGGGGAAAGGTTGCACCGCAACACCTTGGGGACAGATCATGACCGACCATTCGTCCAATCCCGTCTTTCTCGCTCCTGCGCAGACCGGGCTCGATGTGCAGCCGCTCTCGGAAGCAGCGCCTATCATTGAGAATCTCGACTTTGAGGTAGTCAAAGCAGCGCCGAACGAAACGGTTTTCCTGGACCAGGAAGCGGACGCGACCGTAACCGTTCCAAGCGGGAACTTGGCTTTCCTGTACGTCTCGTTTTGGAACGGCGATGCTTCCGACCAGTTTGGTGTTGCCGAGGGGAACGGCATCACCATCTCCGATCAGGGTGAGATTCTGATCAATCATCCTAGCGACAACAACCCTGCGAACGACATCCTGATCGGAACGCTCACGTCGGTCACAGGCGACAATCCTTATCTCCAGATTGAGTTCACCGCAGCAGCAACGCCCGAATTCGTACAGCGGCTCATTCGGGCGCTCACCTACACGAGCACGACCGCCGACGCGGATGCGATCACGAGAAAGTACGCTGCGATCGAGCTCTATACCGATAATGAAGAAGCGACCGCAGCATGGGTCGACGTCGTCGTCGGTCCACCCAATGCTCATGTCCTGACGATGGGAACGGATGACCTCTCCGGCACCAGCGCCAACGATGTTTTCGTGACACGGGGTTTCGACCTTACGGCAGGCGACAAGGTCACCGGCGGAGCAGGCAACGACACCCTGCGCCTCGACGACGGCGGCGTTTCCGACCTGAAGCAAGTCACGCTGAGTGGAATCGAGACGATCACGGGTTCGGACTCCATGGACACCATAACCCTTTCCGCTCAGCAGCTGGGTGATGTTACTGGAATAAACGGCGGGAGCATTGCAGAGACCGATTACGACAGCCTCGCCATCAGCGGCACGGCGATCGATCTGAGTAACACTACGATCGCGAACATCGAGCATATCGGCCTCGAGACTGACGAGGCCGTGATCATGGTCGGCAGCCTCCAATTGGCCCTGAAGGTTCATGGCCATCATACCCAGGGCGACAAGCTGATCCTGACCTCCGGCACCCTCACCGAAATCGAGCGGCTGACTCTGCACCGGCAGGGCATCGAGACGATCGAGGACGCATCGGGAGAGCCGCCGACGACCCATGGGGCTCCCGTCGTGACGAATCTCGGTGGCGACCGGGTTTACAGCGCCGGAAGCAATCCCCTCTTTCTCGACGCGAGCACCAACGCGATAGTCACCGACGACGACGCGATCGATGGCGACAGCGGCATTCGAGAGATCAAGGTCCACGTCTCGACCCGGTCGAGCGGGAACGACATCCTTGGGATCGCCGAGGTGAACGGGATCACCCTGGATGCTTACGGCAACATCGCCATCGCAGGGGCTTCCGTCGGCTCCCTCGACGATTCGGCGCCGGGTACGATCAAGATCTACATCGACTTCTCCGCCACGGGCGCGCAGGTGGAACAGATCGTCCGGGCCCTGACCTATCGTCATGCAACCGGCGCCCTCGACCAGGACCTCCAGATCAAGATCGACTTCACCGACATCGGCTGGCGAACCTCCTCCCATACGGTCACAGTCGAGGCGCCGGATGATCCGAGCGTTCCCGAAACCGCCCCGGTGATCGCCGACCTTCATGGGGATGTGGTCGTCAGCGACGGAACGAACTGGGTCTATCTGGATGACGGCACGCTGTCCTCCGTATCGGACGACGGCACCCTAAAAGTTCTGGAAGTTCTGGTCGCGAACGATGCCGAAGCCGCGAAGAGCGTCTTCAAGATTGTGGCGTTCGGAGAGGATGTCGACGGCAATGCGATCGAGCTGACGGACGGGATGAATGAAGGCAGCGACGTCTACGTCAAGCTTGCGGGCGACGCCCTCACCGAGATCGGCACGATCACCAGCACGGGCGGCGGAGCCCGGGGCCTTACCATAGCCCTGAATCCGTTCGCGACACCGGAGCGCGTAAGCCTGCTGCTGCAGTACCTGTCCTACACGCGTACGGACGATCAGGCCCATGCTCCGGTCGACGTCCAGATCAAGCTCACCGACGACGAGAGCCTGACCACGACCGCCACCGTGACGGTGAGGTCGGCGACCGATCCCGGCACGCCGCCCACCGGAACCCCGGTTCTCAGCGGTCTCGACGGCGACGAGATCTTCAGCAACGGAACCGCCTCGGTTCGTCTCGACAATGCCGATGCGCTCGCCACGGTCGTCGACAACGACTTCCTGACCAGGCTCGAGATCCGTCTCAAGAACGGCGCAACCGACCCCAAGAGCATCTTCGGGATCGGCACGTCCGCCGACGTAACCCTCAGGAACGGACTGGAACTCGGCAGCTTCTTGAGGGTCGACGGCGAGGATATCGGGCATATCGAGAGCACGGGCGAAGGAGTGTCCGGCCTCGTGATCCACCTCAACAGCGTGGCGACGCCTGCGCGAGTCAGCAAGTTGCTGCAGCATCTGACCTACCGGCGCTCCGATAGCGCCACGCACAACCCCGTCGAGGTCGAGGTCAAGGTCACCGACAGGGACAATCTGACTGCGAGCGCCACCGTCACCGTCAAGTCGGCTGCCGATCCCGGCACGCCGAACGGCGCCCCCACGGCTCTGTCCCTCAGCGCGGACAGCGTCATGGAAAATGTCGGGGCGGGCGTCGTCGTCGGCACCTTCACGGCCGCCGACCCGAACCAGGGCGACCGCTTCACCTATACGCTTCTCGACGATGCGGGCGGGCGCTTCGCCATCCAGGGCGACAGGCTCGTCGTGAAGTATGGCGAGTTGCTCGATTATGAGCAGGCCGCCTTCCACGACATCCGCGTCCGCGTCACGGATTCGGGCAATGCCAGCTTCGACAAGACCTTCCGCATCTCCGTCCGGGACAATCCGGCGGAGACGGCGGGCGGGTCCGAGCGGCCGGACGTGCTCGTCGGCGGCAGCGGCAAGGACCGGCTGTCCGGCGAAGCCGGGAGCGACAGGCTCTACGGCAAGCTCGGCAAGGACGTGCTGACCGGCGGCGCCGGCCAGGACATCTTCGTGTTCGACACCAAGCCGAACAAGAAGAAGAACCCCGACAAGATCACCGACTTCTCCGTGGCCGACGACACGATCTGGCTCGACAACAAGGTGTTCAAGAAGCTGGGCAAGAAGGGCTCGGAGCTGAAGCCGGCGAAGCTGAACAAGAAGTTCTTCAGCCTGGAGAAGGCCAAGGGCAAGGACGACTACCTCGTCTACAGCAAGAAGAAGGGATCCTGTATTACGATGCCGATGGATCGGGCGCCGGCAAGGCGGTGGAGATCGCCAAGATGGCCAAGAAACTCAAGCTCACCGCAAACGACTTCTTCGTCGTCTGAGCGGAAGCCGCACTCGGATCGAGCAAGCCCCGGCGACCCCGCCGGGGCTTTTCGTTTCGTGCCGACACAGGCTCCGGAGAGACCGGCCAAGGCCGGTCCCCCTTTCGGGGTCATTCCGATGCCCGCGCTCCTGGGGGCGATGCGCCTTTCGGTGCGGAAAACCGGGTCCCCTTTTCCGCACGATGCGCTAAGGTGCCGACCCCTCCACCGTCGCGGGCGTTTGCATGTCGTCTCCCATCCTGGTCACCGGAGCCGCCGGCTTCATCGGCTTTCACGTGGCGCAGCGCCTTCTCGACCAGGGCCATCAGGTGGTGGGGGTCGACAATTTCACGCCCTATTACGACGTGGCGCTCAAGGAGGCCCGGTTCGGGCGGCTCGTCCCCCGCAACAGCTTCCAGGGCGAGCGGATCGACCTCGCCGACCCGCAGGCGACCAGGGACCTGTTTCAGCGCCATCGCTTCGAGCGGGTGATCCATCTGGCCGCCCAGCCCGGCGTGCGCTTCGTCGATCCGACGCCCTACGTCACCTCCAACATGGTCGCCTTCACCAACATGCTGGAGGCCTGCCGGCACGGGGGCATCCGGCACCTCGTCTATGCCTCGTCGAGCTCGGTCTACGGCGCCAACCGCAAGCTGCCCTTCTCCGAGCACGATTCCACCGACCACCCGGTCAGCCTCTACGCGGCCACCAAGAAGGCCAACGAGATGATGGCGCATTCCTACGCCCATCTCTTCGGGCTGCCGGCCACGGGGCTGCGCTTCTTCACGGTCTACGGCCCCTGGGGCCGGCCGGACATGGCGGTCTACACCTTCACCCGGGCCATCGCCGAGGGGCGCCCCATCGAGGTCGCCAATGCGGGCAAGGTCTGGCGCGACTTCACCTACGTGGACGACATCGTGGAGGGCATCGTGCGCCTCGTCGACCGCGAACCCGCGCCGGACCCGTCATGGGATGCGACGAACCCGGACCCGGCCACCAGCGCCGCGCCGCACCGGGTCTACAATATCGGCAACGACAACCCGGAAGAGCTCAACCGCCTGATCGCGATCATCGAGGAGGCGGTCGGCCGCAAGGCCGAGCGGATCGAGAAGCCCCTGCCGCCCGGCGACGTGCTGGAGACCCGCGCCGACGTGACGGACCTGCGCCGGGACGTGGGCTTCGCGCCCACCACCTCGCTGGAGGAGGGCGTGCGCCGCTTCGTGGAATGGTATCGCGGGTATCACGGCGCCTGACATGGTCCCCCTCGAGCTTCTCGTCTCCATGGCCGCTTCGGGAATCCTGATCGGAACGGCGGTCCTCTCGGCCGTCCTGATCGTCCTCCTCAAGCCCCTGCTCGTGCGCTACGCGCTGGCGCGCCCGAACGCCCGGTCGAGCCACCGGGTGCCGACGCCGCAGGGGGGCGGGATCGCGGTGGTCGGCGCCTGCCTTCTCGTGGCGGGCGCCTTCATGTGGAACACGGATCTTCCGGCCAACGGGTTCCTCGCCGTGGCGGCGGCCTCGGTCATGCTCGCGCTCGTCGGCGCAGTCGACGACATCCGCCCCCTGCCGGCGGTTCCCCGCCTGCTGCTGCAGGTCGCCGCCGTGGCGGCCGTGGTGGTCGCGAGCCGGGTCAGGGTCCTGCCGGACGCGGTTCCCCTTGCCGTCGAGCAGGCGCTCCTCGTGTTCGGCGGCGTCTGGTTCGTGAACCTCGTCAACTTCATGGACGGGCTCGACTGGATCACCGTGGCCGAGATGGTGCCGGTCACGGCCTTCGTCGCCGCCTGCGGCCTCCTGCTGCCCGATCTGCGTCCCGCCGCCCTCGTCGCCGCCACCCTCTGCGGCGCCCTCCTCGGTTTCGCGCCGTTCAACAAGCCGGTGGCAAAACTCTTCCTGGGCGATGTGGGCTCGCTGCCCATCGGCCTGCTCGTCGGCTGGATGCTGCTGGAGCTTGCCGGCACCGGCGCGCTGGCGGCGGCGCTGCTCCTGCCGCTCTACCACCTGATGGACGCCACCATCACCCTGCTGAAACGCCTCGCCCGCGGCGAGAAGGTGTGGGAGGCCCATCGCAGCCATTTCTACCAGCAGGCCACCACCAACGGCTTCACGCCGCTCTCCGTCAGCGGCCACGTGTTCGGCCTGAACCTCCTCCTGGCGGCGCTCGCCGCGATCACCCTGACATGGCCGTCCTGGCCGGTTCAGGTCGCCTGCCTCGGCATCGGCGCGGTTCTCGTGGGCCTGCTCCTCTCCCATTTCGCGAAGCCACGCCTAAAATCACCCGCATGACAGCTCCCCTCATTGCGCTCACCGGCGCGACCGGCTTCATCGGCCGCCATCTCCTCAAGGAACTCCCCAAGCGCGGCTACCGCGTCCGCGTGCTCCTGCGCCGGCCCTCCGAGGTACCCGAAGGCGCAACCAGCGCCGTGATCGGGGACATCGCCCAGCCCTACAACATGGCGGCGGCGCTCCGGGACGTGGATGCGGTGATCCATTCGGCTGGCCTGGCGCACGCCATGTCGGGGCGCCCCGAGGACGATTACCGCGCCATCAACACCGAGGCGACGATCAAGCTCGCCCAGGCGGCCGAGCGGGCGGGGGTGAAGCGCTTCGTGTTCCTGTCCTCGATCCGGGCGCAGAGCGGGCCGGTGGCCGAGGGCGTCCTGACCGAGGAGCGGGCGTCGGAACCTACCGACGCCTATGGCCGGTCCAAGCTGGAGGCGGAAGAAGGCCTGGCTCGCCTGGGCCTCGACTGGGCGGCCCTGCGTCCGGTTCTCGTCTATGGGCCCGGCGTGAAGGGCAACATGGCGGCGCTGCTCAAGCTCGCGCAGTCGCCCTGGCCGCTGCCGCTGGGCGGCCTGAGGAGCAAGCGATCGCTCCTCTCCCTCGACAACCTCACGGCGGCCATGGACGCGGTGCTGAAGGCGGAAGGCCCCCTGAGGCGGCCCTTCATCGTGGCCGATCCGGAGCCGGTCACCGTGCCGGAGATCGTCGCCGCCCTGCGGGCCGGCCTCGGGCGCGGCCCGGGGCTGATCCCGGTTCCGGCCTTCGCGCTCAGGGGCGCGGCCATGCTGGCGGGAAGGGCCGAGGCCTACGAGCGCCTGGCGGGCTCCCTCGTGGCCAGCCCCGCGGCCTTGAAGGGCCTGGGCTGGCAGCCGGTCAATTCGACGCGAGACGGATTGGCTGAACTGGCGCGGCAGGCTGGTGCGCCTGCGTCCGGCGCTTGAATTCCGGAATCGCCTCCTCGAACACCCGCTCGGCCGCGTCGCGGTCGCCGCTGGCGACGGCCCGGCGCAGGGCGCTCAGCCACTGATCGACCCGGGCGCGGTCGGCGAAGATCGGCTTTGCCGCCATGACGCCGTCGATGCCGATCTCGGCCATGGGCTCGTCGCGGGCGAAGAGGATCTCGTGCAGGCGCTCGCCGGGGCGGGTGCCCATGACGGCGATCTCGATGTCCTCGCCCGGCTCGTAGCCGGCCAGGCGGATCATGCGCTCCGCCAGCTCGTAGATGCGCACCGGCTGGCCCATCTTCAGCACGTAGACCGAGGCCCTCTCGTAGGCGTTGGTGCCGTCGAGCGGGACGCGGCGGCCGTCATCCGCATGGGAGGCCGAGGTCAGCACGAGGTCGGCGGCCTCGCGGGTGGTCATGAAGTAGCGCACCATGTCGGGATGGGTGACCGTGACCGGCCCGCCGCGGGCGATCTGCGCCTTGAACTTGGGAACGACGGACCCGACGGAGCCGAGCACGTTGCCGAAGCGCACCGCGATGAGCCGGGCCGGGCCGTTGCGGCCCACGAACTCCGCGTCGAGCGCCTGGGCGTACATTTCGGCCAGCCGCTTGGTGGCGCCCAGCATGGAGACCGGGTCGATGGCCTTGTCGGTGGAGATGATGACGATCTCGCCCACGCCCGCTTCCACCGCGGCATCGGCCACGTTCACGGAGCCGAAGACGTTGGTCTTGATGCCCTCGGCCCAGTTCTTCTCGAGATAGGGAACGTGCTTGAGGGCCGCCGCGTGGAAGACCACGTCCGGCCGGAATTCGTGCATGACCTCGCGGATGCGCTCCCGGTCGCGCACATCGGCGATGACCCCGTCGACCCTGGTGTCGCTCGACAGCAGCGTCGGGTTTTCCAGGATGTGGTAGAGGGAGGGCTCCGAACTCTCCAGGATCATCAGGTCGCTCGCCCCGAAGGCCACGACGCGGGTGCAGATCTCGGAACCGATGGATCCGCCGCCGCCCGTGACGAGCACGCGCTTGCCGCGGATGAAGGCCTCCAGCCGCTGCCGGTCGATCTGGACGGTGGGGCGCAGCAGCAGGTCCTCGATCTCCAGCGGCGCGAGCTCGGCGTCGCGCATGCCCTCGCCGAGGCTCGTGACCCGCACGAGCGGCAGGCCCAGGCGGCGGGCGCGGGCGATCAGCATGTCCGGATGCGCCTCCGGCACCAGGGCGCTCGGGGTCGCCACGAGGCGGCGGATCGGCGTGCCCCGCTCCTGGAAATCCTGAACCACCTGATCGAGATCGGCGAAGGTGCCGAGCACCGGCACGCCGCGGATCGACTGGCCGAGATCGTCGGTGCGGTAGGACAGGACGCCCATGGGCTTGAGCTTCTTGACCGTGCCCGATTCGATGGCCCGCAGGACCACCTCCACGTCGCTGCTGCGGCCGAGGAGAAGGGCGGGCGTGTTGGCGTCGCGCTCCAGGGTGTGGCGCGAGCGGGCATATTTCAGATACCGGAATGCCAGGCGCGGGCCGCCCAGCAGGAACATCTGGATCAGCCAGTAGAGCGCGATGGTGATCTTGCCGAAGAAATAGAAGCCGAAGAGCTGCGGCGAGAACAGGATGTAGTCGATGACGAGCAGCGTCAGGGCGAGCACGCTGGTCGCGCGGAAGATGTTGAACAGGTCCGGCAGGGAGGCGAAGCGCCATTTCGACCGGTAGAGATGGAAGAACCAGTAGACCAGACCGGCGAAGGCGACGAAGGGCGGCAGGAACAGGGGCAGGTGCTGCAGACGCTCGTCGAGAAGGTAACCCTCGAAGCGCACGAAGAACGTCGCCACGATGGCGACGGCCGTCGCCACGAGGTCGTGAAGCACGATGAGCGTCTTCTTGAAGTCCTGCCGTTTCATAGATCCCGCCACATTATGACGGGCGGTATCCGCCGACCTCCGCCCTTTGTCAATGTGACGCCGGGCGGCGTGGGGCGGGTCCGGCGCCTCACCCTTGCGGCAGCGGGCTTTCGGCCACCACCACGAGGCCGCCCTCCTCCCGGGAGACATGGGCGCTGATGCCGAAGCTCGCGGCGAGGCGCGCCTCCGTCAGCACCTCCTCGGGCGGGGCATGGGCCTCGAGGCGGCCCCGGTCGAGGAGAACGATCTCGTCCGCGAACCGCGCCGCCAGGGTGAGGTTGTGCATGATCGCGACCACCATCGCCCCGGCCCGGGCCTGGGCGCGCAGGACCTCCAGCACGACGAGCTCGTGGCGCGGGTCGAGCGCCGCGACCGGTTCGTCGGCGAGGAGAACGGGCGCTTTGGTCGCAAGGGCGCGGGCGAGAAGCACCCGGGCGCGCTCGCCCCCGGAGAGCTCCGTGGCCGGCCGGTCCTCGAATCCCGCGAGATCGGCCGCCGCCATGGCCTGCGCCACCGCCTCGCGCCCCGCGGCGGGGAGCGCATCCGGCTCTTCGCCGTGCGGGAGACGGCCGAGGGCCACCACCGCCCTGACCGGCAGGGGCCAGGCCACGGTGCCGCTCTGGGGCAGGTAGGCGATGGCCCGCGCCCGGTCGGCGGCGCGCAGGCGCGCGACCGGCGCCCCGTCGAGGGTCACCGTGCCCTCGGCCGGCGCGAGAAGCCCGGCCAGGGACCGCAGCAAGGTCGTCTTGCCGGCGCCGTTCGGCCCGACGATCACGGTGAAGCGGCCGGATTCGAGGGTGAGGTCGATGGCCGAGAGGGCCCTGCGGCGTCCGAGATCCACCGAGAGGGAGCGGGCCTGAAGCCGGGTCATGCCGGGGTCTCCGCCAGCTCGGCCTTTCGCCGGGCGATGACCCAGAGGAAGAACGGCACGCCCAGGATGGCGGTCAGCACGCCGATCTTGATCTCGGCGCTCGACGGGATCAGGCGCACGGCGCAATCGGCGGCGAGCAGGAGCGCGGCGCCCGCGAGCCCCGCGGGAACGAGGGTCCGGGCCGGATCGTAGCCCACGAAGGGGCGCACCAGATGGGGGGCGACGAGCCCGACGAAGCCGATGGAGCCCGCCACCGCCACCGAGGCGCCCGTGCCGATGGCCGCCCCCGCCACGATGAGGACCCGCAGCCGGCGCACGTCGACCCCGAGGCTGCGCGCCGTCTCCTCCCCCAGGGCCAGGGCCCGCAGGCCCGGCGCGGCGGCGAGGACGAGGACCGACGCAATCAGGATGAAGGGAACGGCCATCAGCACGTGGACGCTGGAGCGGTCCTCGAAGGAGCCCAGGAGCCAGAACACGATCTCGGTGACCGCGAAGGGATTCGGCGACAGGCTGATGGCGAGCGAGGTCCCGGCCCCCGCGAGGCTGCCGACCGCGAGCCCCGCCAGGACGAGCACCACCACCGTGGCGTTGCGGCCCGCCACCGCGACCACGAGGGCGATGGAGACGAGGGCACCCGCGATGGCCGCGACGGGCAGGGCCCAGGACAGGGCGCCGACCAGCCCGAAATAGAGCACCAGCACGGCCCCCAGGGCCGCCGCCTGCGGCGCGCCGAACACCGCCGTGTCGGCCAGGGGGTTGCGCAGGAGCCCCTGCAGGGCCGCGCCCGTGATCCCGAAGATCCAGCCGACGAGCAGGCTGAGCAAGGTGCGCGGCAGCCGGATCTCCCGCACCACGATGCCCGCGGCGCCCTGGTCGGAGACGAGCGCCTTCGCGGCCGTGACGGCCGGGATCGGCGCCGGCCCGACGGCGAGCGAGGCGAGGCTCAGGATCGCGAGGAGCAGCGCGAGGCCTGCGATGAGGGAGGGCCGGGAGGGAAGCATGGATGGCGGTTTTCGTTGTCCCACCCGCGATAGCAACAGGGCCTCCCGCTGTCATCCCCGCCACTCTCTTCCCTCCCCTTGAGGAAGGTTAGGAGGCGCAAAGCCGGAGCGCTGTACGTGCAAGCGGAGGCGCGAGCGAGGGTGAGGGAGAAAGCGTTTCCGATTTCGCACCGGTTGCGCCACCCGACTCTCCTCCCCCTTGTGGGGAGGGAAAAGCAGCTGACGGAGCAAGCGACAAACCGGGTTCGATCCGGCGGCGGACCGTGCTACGAAGCTGGCAAAGCCCTTCAGAACAACGATTCAGAGCCCGGCATGAACCCGCTTTTCGCCAATCTGCCCACCACCGTCTTCGAAGTGATGTCGAGCCTCGCGCGCGAGACCGGCGCGATCAATCTCGGCCAAGGCTTCCCGGACGATCCCGGCCCCGAGGACGTGCGGCGCATGGCGGCGGACGCGGTGCTCAACGGCTACAACCAATATCCGTCGATGATGGGCATTCCGGAGCTGCGCAGCGCCATCGCGGCCCATTACAGACACTGGCAGGGCATCGACCTCGACGCCGGCACCGAGGTCATGGTCACGTCCGGCGCCACGGAGGCCCTGGCGGGGGCGATCCTCGGCATCGTCGAGCCCGGCGACGAGGTGGTGCTGTTCGAGCCCATGTACGACGCCTACCTGCCCCTGGTGCGGCTCGCGGGCGGCGTGCCGAAATTCGTGACGCTCCAGCCGCCCCATTTCCGGCTGACCGAGGAGGCGCTGGCGAAGGCCTTCTCGCCCAAGACCAAGGCCGTGGTGCTCAACAACCCGCTCAACCCCACCGCCACCGTGTTCTCGCCGGAGGATCTGGCGCTTCTGGCCGATTTCTGCCGCCGCTTCGACGCCATCTGCATCAGCGACGAGGTCTGGGAGCACGTGGTCTTCGACGGCCGCCGCCACCAGCCGGTTCTGGCGCTCGAAGGCATGCGCGAGCGCTCGGTGAAGATCGGCTCGGCGGGCAAGATCTTCAGCCTCACCGGCTGGAAGGTCGGCTTCGTCTGCGCCGCCCCGCACATCATGAAGGTGCTGGCGAAGTCCCACCAGTTCCTGACCTTCACCACGCCGCCCAACCTGCAGGTGGCCGTGGCCTACGGGCTGGCGAAGGAGGACGCCTATTTCGAGACCATGCGCAGCACCTTCGCCCGCAGCCGCGACCGGTTCTCGGCCGGGCTCGAGACCCTGGGCTTCCAGGTCATTCCGAGCCAGGGCACCTATTTCCTCAACATCGACATCGCGCCCTTGGGCGAAACCGACGACGTGGCCTTCTGCCGCCGCCTGGTCATGGACCACGGGGTCGCGGCGATCCCGGTCTCGGCCTTCTATGCGCAAGGGGCGGTGAAGAACGTGGTGCGCTTCTGCTTCGCCAAGAAGGACGAGACCCTGGATGCCGGCCTGGAGCGGCTGGCGGGCGTGGCCCGGAAGGCGGCGTGACCGCCGCGCGGCAACCCCCTGAATTCAGGATTGTTTCTTTCGGCATAAGCCCTTAGCCTCACTGTGTCATCGTTCCGAAACCAGAGGAGTTCCCACCCCTGATGATCCGTACTTTCGCCTCGCTTGCCCTGGCCCTTGGCCTTGTCACGGGCGCCGCCGCTCAGGAGCGCGTCGTCAATGTCTACAACTGGTCGGACTATGTGGACCCGAAGGCGCTGGACGAGTTCACGAAGGAGACCGGGATCAAGGTCGTCTACGACACCTACGACAACAACGAGATCGTGGAGACCAAGCTGCTGGCCGGCCAGTCCGGCTACGACATCGTGGTGCCCTCCGGGCCGTTCGTGCAGCGCCTCATCGGCGCCAAGGTGTTCCAGAAGCTCGACAAGTCGAAGCTGCCGAACCTGTCGAACCAATGGCCCGAGGTGACGGAGCGCCTGGCCGTGTTCGACCCGGGCAACCAATATGCCGTCAACTACATGTGGGGCACCACCGGCATCGGCATCAACACCAAGAAGGTGAAGGAGATCCTGGGCGACAACGTGCCCCTCAACACCTGGGACCTGGTGCTCAAGCCCGAAATCTCCTCCAAGCTCAAGAGCTGCGGCATCTACATGCTCGACAGCCCCGAGGACCTCTTCCCCGGCGTTCTGGCCTATCTCGGCCTCAACCCGGATTCCAAGCGCACCGAGGATCTGAACAAGGCGGGCGACGCCCTGTTCCGCATCCGCGGCAACATCCAGAAGTTCCACTCCTCCGAATACATCAACGCGCTGGCCAACGGCGACATCTGCGTGGCGGTGGGCTATTCGGGCGACATGATCCAGGCCAAGAGCCGCGCCGAGGAAGCCAAGAACGGCGTCGAGATCTCCTACGTGATCCCGCGCGAGGGCGCGCTGATGTGGTTCGACAGCTTCGCGATCCCGGCGGACGCGAAGAACGTGGACGAGGCGCACGAATTCATCAACTTCATGCTGCGCCCCGAAATCGCCGCCATGAACACGAACTTCGTGTCCTATGCGTCGGGCAACCTGGCCGCCAAGAAGCACATCGAGCCGGAGATCCTGAACAATCCGGGCATCTACCCGGACGACGCGACCATGAAGCGCCTGTTCACCAACACGGCCTATGACGAGCGGGCGCAGCGCACCGTGACCCGGCTCTGGACCCGGGTGAAGACCGGCCGTTAATCCGCCGCTCAGAATCGGTTTGGAATCGTCTGCTCCGCCATTTCGGCGGAGCAGTCATTTCGGGAGACCCTCACATGCGCCTCGTCACCCTCGCGGCCCTTGCCGCGCTTGCCCTCGCGTCCCCGGCGCTCGCCCAGACCGACGCGGCGCCGCGCCAGCCCACGATCAGCGTCGTCGGCACCGGCGAGGTGGAGCTCAAGCCGAACTTCGCCCGGGTCTTCGTGACCGTGGCCACCCAGGCCGACACGGTGGCGCAGGCGGCGAGCCAGAACCGGGCCGCCACCGAGCGGGTGCTCGCCCGCATCGAAGGCCTCGGCATCAAGCGCGAGGACATCCAGACCTCCAACTTCCAGGTCTTCCAGACCCCGCAGCAATACACGCCCGACGGAAAAGAGGTGAAGGCGCCGAAATTCTCGGCCAACCACCAGTTGCGAATCACCACCCGCGACCTCGACGGGGTCGGGCGCCTGGCCGGCGAGATCCTGGCCAGCGGCGACATGACCTTCCAGTCCGTCACCTGGGGCCTCGACCGTCAGGAAGAGGGCGCCGACAAGGCCCGCGAGGCCGCCGTGCGCGACGCCCGCCGCCAGGCCGAGGTCTATGCCTCCGCCGCCGGGGTCTCCCTCGGCCGCCTGATCGAGATCCGCGACGGCTCGGCCCAGCCCTTCGAGCCCCAGCCCGAGATGCGCATGCAGATGGCGATGTCGAAGGGCGCCGAGGCGGTTCCGATCGTGCCCCCGGCCTCGATCCGCTACACGGCGAGCGTCCAGCTCGTCTGGGAGATGGCGCAGCGGCCGTGACGACGCCTCAGAGGCGGTTCCCGGCCGGCGCGGACCGGTTCTCCAACTGGCGGTAGACGCTCTGCGCGACCGCCAGGAGCTCGTCCCGGCCGATGCTGCCGGTCACCACGTAGGACAGGCCCCTGTCGATCCAGGAAAAGGCCGAGACGCCATTCTGCGCCTCGTAGCGGAAGGAGGTCTCCTCCTCCGCGTGGCTGGACCGGGCATAGAGCGTCAGGCGCCGGCCGCGCCCGTCGTCGTACATGAACAGGGCGGCGGGCTCCGCGCCCGCGGGCAGGAGACGCCCGCCCATCAGGCGGTAGCCCTGGCCGGTGAGGTCCGGCGCCACCAGGGTCTTGCCGACCCGGCGCGACAGCCATTGCACCAGATGGGCCTCCTGGTCGGCCCCGACCTCCACCGGGTGGAGCCGCTCGCCCACATAGGTCCTGTAGGCCGTGATGGCGTCGTCGGCGGCCGTGCCCGCCGCCGCCTGCCGCATCGGAAGGCCGCCGGCGAGCCACAGGCCGCCCAAGGTTCCGGCGGCGAGGCCGAGGGCGAGCCAGGCCAGGGCCGCCGCCACGGCGCCCCAGCGGAAGCGCGAGGGCCGGTTGCCCTGGGCCATGATGTTCGCGACGCGCAGCCGTGCCGGGATCGGCTCGTTCGCCTTGAAGGCGAGCCGCTCCCGCAGGTCCCGGCGCTGCTCGGCCTCGACCGCGACCTGCGCCGCGGCGGCCGGGTTGTCCGCCAGATAAGCCCCCACGGCCCTCAGACGGCCGGGGGCGAGGCGGCCGTCCACATAGGCCTGCAGGTCGTCCTCGCCGATGGGGCGCTCGTCCGTCACTTGACCCTCCTGAGAACGGCGTTGCGCTCGGTCTCCATGAACCGTCTCATCTTGTCCCGCGCCCGGCTGAGGCGCGACATCACGGTGCCGATGGGCACGTCGAGCACCTGGGCCACCTGCTCATAGGAGAGATCCTCGACGCCGACCAGCAGCAGCACGGAACGCTGCTCCTCGGGCAGGGCGTCGAGACCCGACAGGATATCCCGCAGGCCCGCCGTTCCGTCGGTCGCGCCGTCGGGGGCGGGAAGGTCGTCCAGGATCTCCATGCCCACATGCGGGCCGCGCCGCCGGCGCTGCCGCACGCCGTTGAGAAAGAGATTGCGCTGGATGGCGAAGAGCCAGGCCCTCAGGTCCCCGTCCCGCCGCCGCAGGTTCCAGCGGCTGATGGCGCGCTCCAGCGTGTCCTGCACCAGATCGTCCGCCGCCTCGTCATCGCGCAGGAGCGCCCAGGCATAGCGCCTCAGGCTCGGGATCTGCGGTTCGAGAAGAGACGCGATCTCATTCACGGTCGTGCATCTTTCATGCCCGGGCCGGGCGGCCGACGCCCGGCGGATCGGCGGGAGCACCGTTGCGGGCGGACGTCCCGATCCGCCCTCGCGCACGATGCGCTAGGATATCCTGGCACAGAACAGCGACCTGCAGCCAGGGCTGCAAAGGGCGAGGCAGGGGCGCCTGCCGCCCAGCACGAGGATGCGTCCGACCGTCCTGAAGCCGATGCGCCTCAGCCCCTTCTGCGACGGGCGATTGTGCGACTGAACGCAGCTCACCAGTCCCTTGAAGCCCTGCTGTTCGAGCAGCGCCTGCATGGCCCTTGCGATGCCCATGCCGTAGAGGCGCCGGCCCCGGAAGGCCGGCGCGGTGAAGGCCTTGTACATATAGACGTAGCCCGGGCCGAAGACGGCCGTCAGCGAATCCTGGATCGGCGTCGGGCCGACCGCATACCAGGCATAGGCGCCCAGGATCCCGTCCTGGATGAACGCGAAGCAGCGGTCGCCGCGCGCGAAGGCGCCGGACAGGAACTCCTCGTCGAGCTCCAGGGAGGGATCGGCTCTCGACAGGCGCTTGAGTTCGTCCTGGCCGAGGAACCCCCATTGCCCGCCATGGCCGGCGGCCAGCTCCCAATCCACCTCGCCCCGCGCCAGGACGACCACCTGAAACACCATCAACATGACGGCGCTGTTGGCCAGCCGGTAGACGACGTGAAACAGGGTGCTGGCAAGGCCGTGCCGTGCCACGTAATTGCGAAGACGTGCGCTCACCATCGCTCTCTGCACGCCGGTTATGCCCCTTTATCGCCCTTGGATCGTCTCCGGCGATGATAGGAGCGCCGGGCGCAGGCGCGCATAGCCACGCGGTGGTACCGGGCTCAGTCATTTGGGGTAACGACGAATCGGGAGGCGCGTCGGACAGGCCGTCGTTCCAGCCCCGCCGACACGCCTTCCGGCGCCGGGGCGGCCTTACGGCGCCGCCACGTGCCACACCTGGTTGACGCCGTCGCCGGTCGCGTCGCCGGCCTTGGTGTCCTTGATCCAGGTGTAGAGCGGCTTGCCCTTGTAGGCCCATTGCATGGAGCCGTCGTCCCGCTTCACCAGGCTCCATTCACCGGAAGCCTTGGCGTCGGCGGAGGCCATCAGGGGCGGCCAGTTCTGGGCGCAGGTGCCGTTGCAGTTGGATTTCCCGGCCGCATCGCGGTCGAAGGTGTAGAGGGTCATGCCCTTCGCATCCACGAGGGCCCTGCCCTTGCTCGTCTCCGCGACCTTGGCGGGGGCGGCGGTCTGCGCCGTCGCGCAGGTTGCGGCCAGCAGGGCGCCGGCCAGGATCGTCGAGCGTGCCAGAAACGTCATGTGAATTCTCCCCGGGTCATGTGGCGACCACGACCTTTAGGACACGCCCTGTGCCGCATTTATTCCGCCCCGCCGGGGGATTTTTGCGGGAGGCGGAGAGGCCGACCGACCCCGCCTCGCCTTCGCCGGCCGCTCCGGTTAAGCTCGGTGCCCAAGCCGGAGACATCCACCGGGCCGGCTGCCGGAAGACACGATGCAGACAAGGGACGAATATCCCCTCAGCCACACCCTGATCCTCAAGCTCGAGCGGCGCGACCGGCTCTCTCCGGAGGAGAAGCAGGTTCTGGAAAGTGCGATCTCCCGGGTTTCGGACATCGGGGCGGACGAGGAGTTCATCCGCGAGGGGGATCGTCCGACCGACAGCACGCTTCTGCTCGAAGGCTTCGCCGCCCGCTACAAGGGCCTCGCCAACGGAAAGCGGCAGATCACGGCCCTTCACGTGCCCGGCGACTTCGTCGACCTGCACAGCTTCCTCCTGAAGACGATGGATCACGGGATCGTGGCCCTCACCCCGTGCCGGATCGCCTCCGTCCCGCACACGGCATTGCGCACGATCACCGAACGCCATCCCCATCTCACCCGTCTGCTCTGGCTCAATACGCTGCTGGACGGCGCCATCCACCGCGAATGGCTCGTGGCCATGGGACGCCGCACGGCGCTCGGCCGGATGACCCATCTGTTCTGCGAGCTTTTCCTGCGCCTTCAGATCGTGGGACAGACCGAGGGCAGAAGCTTCAAGCTGCCGCTGACGCAGGCCGAACTGGGCGATACCCTCGGCCTCTCGACCGTTCACATCAACCGGATCCTGCAGGAATTGCGGGCGAACGGGCTGGTCGCCTGGCGCGGCCCGACCCTGACGATCCTGGACTGGGATCGCCTGGTGGAGGCTGCGGAGTTCGACCCTGCCTTCCTGAACCTGGACCGGGAACCGCGCTGAGAACGGCCTCAGGCCGCCTTCGGGAACTCGGTCATGATGGCATAAAGGGCCGCGGCGTCGCGGGTCATGCGGACCCGCTCGATCAGGCCGGGCTCGCGCAGCACCCGGGCGACCCGGGACAGGGCCTTCAGGTGGTCCGCGCCCGCGCCCTCGGGGGCGAGAAGCAGGAAGAGCACGTCCACGTGCTGGCCGTCCAGGGCCTCGAACTCGATAGGCTTCTCCAGCCGCGCCATCAGGCCGAAGATTCGGGTGAGGCCCGCAAGCTTCCCGTGGGGAATGGCGATGCCCTCGCCGATCCCCGTGGAGCCGAGCCGCTCACGCTGCAGAAGAGCCTCGAAGATGTCGGCCGCTTCGAGGCCCGTGAGCTTGGCCGCGTGGGAGGCCAGTTCCTGCAAGGCCTGTTTCTTGCCGTTGACCCGCATGGCGGGCAGGACGGCGCGGGGGTCTAGGAAATCCAGCAAAGGCATCGATCAAGCTGCATATGTTGTGAAGCCGACAGGCCTCGTGCCGTTCCAAGCAAGTCTTGGGCCAAAACGGCCAAGTCTCTTCAGGACTGAGCCGGCGGAGGATCGACCCAGCCGATCGCCCCGTCGCCGCGGCGGTATACGACGTTCACGCGGCCGGTGCCAGCGTGGATGAACACGAGAGCGGCGGCTCCGGACAGATCCAGCTGCATCACAGCGTCGCTGACGGAGGCCCGGTGGAGCGGTTTCATGGTCTCGGCGATCACCACCGGGTGGTAGGCTTCCTCCCCCACATCCTCGTCGGTGGGCGCCTCGAAGACCGCATAGGGGGCCTCAAGGCTCGTGTCCCGCCCGGTCGCGGTCGGGTGATTCTTCAGTCTCTGCCGGTAGCGGCGCAGGCGCTTTTCGATGCGGTCCGCGCTCTGATCGAAGCTGGCATAGGCATCCCCCGCCGCGCCCGAGGCCTCGAGGGTCATGCCCGAGGTCAGATGGACGACGCAGTCGGTGCGAAAGCCCGTGCCGTCGCGGGCGACCGTCACATGGCCGGAATAACCTCCGTCGAAATACTTGGTCAGGGCGCCGGCCATCCGCGCCTCCACCTGGGACCTAAGGGCTTCGCCGATATCGAGATTCTTACCGGATACCCTCAATGTCATGTCGTTGTTCTCCTTGTGCGTTTCCCCGCCCCGGGCGACGCTTTGTGGGATGATGCGGCTTCCCCGGGGCAATACAAGTCTTGATGTTGTCCCCTACGGGGTCTTCAATCGGTGTTTGGCCCGCCTGCGGCGGTCGGCCGAGGAGGGGATGCGCAGGATCTCGCGATATTTCGCGACGGTCCTGCGCGCGATTTCCATGCCTTCCCCCTTCAGTTTTTGGGCAATTGCATCATCCGAGAGCACCGCGTCCGCCGCCTCGGCCTCCACGAGCTGCCGGATCCGGTAGCGCACCGCCTCGGAGGAATGCCCGCCCTCGCCGGCCGCGGCGGCGAAGAAGGACTTCATGGGGAAAACCCCGCGGGCGGACCCGATGGCCTTGTTGGCCGCCACCCGCGACACGGTCGATTCGTGCATGCCGATGGCCTCGGCCACCGCTTTCAGGGTCAGGGGGCGCAGGGCGGCGACGCCCTCGCGGAAGAACGCCTCCTGCCGGGTCACGATCTCGGTCGCCACCTTCAGGATGGTCCTGGCCCGCTGATCGAGGCTGCGGGTCAGCCAATGGGCATTCTGCAGGCATTCGGACAGGAAGACCTTGTCCTTGTCGCTCTTGACCGATTGCACGACCTGGGCGTGGTAGGTCCGGTCGAGGAGGATGCGGGGCAGGGTGTCCGGATTGAGCTCGACCGTGAAGCCGCCGCCGGGCGCGGCGCGCACCAGGGCGTCGGGGACCAGCACGTCGACCGAGGCCGCCGCGAAGGCGAGGCCGGGCTTCGGCTCCAGGCGGCGCAGTTCGGCCAGCATGTCGGCCAGGTCCTCGGCATCGACGCCGCACAGGCGCCGCAGGGCCGCGAAGTCGTGACGGGCGACGAGGTCGAGGCGCCCGAGGAGAGTCTCCATGGCCGGGTCCAGGCGGTCGCGCTCGCGCAGCTGGAGTGCGAGGCATTCCGCCAGGTTCCGCGCGCCCACGCCGGGCGGATCGAAGCCCTGGATCAGCCGCAGGGCGGCTTCGACCGTTCCGGTCGAGACGGCCAGCCGCCCGGCGATGTCCGCGAGGTCCTCGGTCAGGTAGCCCGATTCGTCGAGGCTGTGGATCAGGTGCTCGCCTACCTGCCGGATCTCCCGGTCGGCGCCCGCCAGATCGAGCTGGGCCTCGAGATGCTCGGTGAGGCTGGCGGCGCGGGCCAGGGTGGCCTCGAGCTCCGGCTTGAGCTCGGAATCGCCGCCTCCCGTCCGCACGGAGCCCCCGGACGATGGCCCCTTGGGAACAGGCAGGGGCCGGGGCGCGCTTCCGATGCCTCCGCCGCGCCGGGCATTCGGGGCCTGCCGCGCCGGGCTGCGCGGGAAGGCGCCGCCCTCGGCCTCCTGGAGGAGAGGATTGCGCTCGAGCTCGGCCTCCACATAGGCGACGAGTTCCGCGTGGGAGAGCTGCAGGAGCTTGATGGACTGGAGCAGTTGCGGGGTCATCGTCAGGGACTGGCCCTGGCGGAGTTCAAGCCGTTGCGTTGCGCTCATGACGGCATCCAACGATCCCTCGGCATGTCGAACATGCCTCTCAGGTGTACTGCGCGGCTCCAGCCACGTCAAAAGGCTAGGATTCCTAGGCGAAGCGCAGAATGCCGGCGCCCAGGGCCACGAGCGCCACCGCCCCCATCTGCGCCGGGGCCATTCTTTCGCGCAGCACCACGACCGCGATCAGCGCCCCGAAGACCATGCTGGTGTCCCGCAGGGCCGCCCCCAGGGCGATGGGCGCCCGCTCCCAGACCCACAGGATCAGGACATAGGACAGGATCGCCGCCGCCGCTCCGAACACCGCCATGGCGCGGTTGGACGCCAGCGCGTCGCGGATCGAGCCGCCCCGAAGGCGGAAGGTCGTTCCGAACACCACCGCGTTGACGATGGAGAGCACCAGGGCATAGCCCAGCACCGACGGCGAGAGCCGCGCCCCCTGCGCGTCGCAGACCGCGTAGGCGGCCGAGAACAGCCCCGCCGCGAGCGCATAGGCGAAGGCGGCCGGTCCGTGCCGGCCCCGTCCGACCGCGAAGAACGCGACGCCGGCCGAGATGAGCGCGACGCCCGCGATCCCGGTCCGGCTGAGGCTTTCGCCCACGAGCACGTTGGCGAACAGCGTGACCAGAAGGGGCGAGACGGCCCGGGCCAGGGGATAGACGAAGCCGAAGCCGCCATGGGCATAGCCCTGCACGAGGGTCAGCATGGCGAGAAGGTTGAACAGGGCCGAGGCCGCGAGCCAGGGCAAAGCCGCGGCCGAGGGCCAGGGCAGGAAGGCCAGCGCGGGCACCGCCGCCAAGCCCGAGCCGACGACCACCGCGGCCATCGCGCCCTGCGCATCCGGCGATGCCTTCACGGCGGCGTTCCAGGCCGCGTGGAGGAAGGCGCTCAGGAGCGCGGCGAGGACGACGACCGAATCCATGGCGGTTCCGTCAGGCGCCGGGAAGCTGCTTGTGGTAGACCGTCGTGTCGCAAAGCCCGCCCTGCGGCCACAGGGCGTAGTTCGGGATGACGCCCACCCTCATCCAGCCGAGGCGGTCGTAGAGGCGCTCCGCATCGCCGCCCGTCACCGTGTCGAGCACGAGCACGCTCTTGCCGGCGCGGCGCGCGGCGTCCTCCGCGGCCCGCATCAGGGCGGCCCCGACGCCCTTCCGGCGCGCCCGCCGATGGACCAGCATCTTGGAGATGTCGGCCCGGTGGGGCTGGTTCTCCGGCTGCCTGAGCACGACCTGCACGGTGCCGACCACCGACCCGTCCGATTCGTCCCGCGCCACGAGCAGGATGCGCTCTCCGGCCGCGACGCCCTCGGCCACGCCCTGCCAGAAGGCGTCCGCCCGCTCCTGCGTCAGGGGCGCCATGAAGCTGACCGAGGCGCCACCCTCGACGCAGTCGATCAGGACCGCCGAGAGGGCGCCGACCTGCGCCCGCGCCTCGTCCGGGGACAGGGCATGGACCGTGACGTGCCCGCACATGATGAACTCCTCAACGTTGGCCGGCGCCCGTGCCGCTCCGGTCGGCGGCGAGCGCCACCAGATAGCGGGCGGGCCGGTCGGCCGGATTGTGAAACACGATCAGCTGTTCGATGTGCATGGAAAGGCAGTCGCCCGTGGCGAGCCGGTGGGTTGCGTCGCCCACGGTCAGCTCGATGTCCCCGTCGATCATCCAGACCTGCTGACCGATGCCGACGGAGCGGGGGCCCGTGTCGTAGGTGACGCGGGCGCCGGCCGGCAGCACCACCTCCACGAGCTCGATGGGGGACGGGTAGCCCGGAGCCGACAGGTTGCGGCGCATGTAGCCGGTGGCCGGATCGCGCCAGGTGCGCTGGTCGGCGCGCCGCGCCAGGGGCGACGGGTCGGCGCCCTCCCCGCCCGAGAAGAGGGACGCGAGGGTGACGCCGAGGCCCGCCGCCAGCTTGTCGAGAACCGCCGCGGTCGGGCTGCTTTGACCGCGCTCGATGAGGGAGATCATGGAGCGGCTCACGCCCGTGCACTCGGCCAGGCCCTCGAGGGTCAGGCCACGCTCCGCGCGCAGGCTGCGAAGGCGCGCGGCGAGGTGCGCGTTGATGTCCGGGGAGTTGTCCATTAAATTAGAATGCTCGTCCAATATAATGGAGTCAAGCGCGCCGGAAGGCCTTCGGCAGGATACAGGTCGGGATCCGCCGGGCCAGGGGCGGATGCTGCGGGACGGTGTCGGGGAGGGCCTCAGAGCGCCTCGCGCGCCTCTTCCTCGTAGAGGGAGAACACGAGCTCGTCCGCCGGCAGCGGATAGCCGAAATAATAGCCCTGCACCTCGGTGCATCCGGCCACGAGGAGCTGCCGGTACTGCTCCTCGGTCTCCACGCCCTCCGCCGTGGTGATCATGCCCAGGCTGGACCCGAGCCGCGTGATCGACTGCACGATGGCGAGGCAGTCGGCGCGGGAGGTCAGCTCCCGGACGAAGGACTGGTCGATCTTGATCTTGTCGAAGGGGAAGCTGCGCAGGTAGCTCAGGGACGAATAGCCCGTGCCGAAATCGTCCATGGCGATGCATACGCCGAGCGCGCGCAGCTCGTGCAGGGTGGCGAGCGTGGTCTCGTTATCCTGCAGCAGCACCGATTCGGTGATTTCGAGCTCGAGCCGGCTCGGGCACAGGCCGGACAGCGCCAGGGCGCGGCTCACGGTCTCCACCAGGTTCCGGTTGCGGAACTGCACCGGGGAGAGATTGACCGCGACCTTGGTGCCGTGAGGCCATTGCGCCGCCTGGCGGCAGGCTTGCTCGATGACCCATTCCCCGAGAGCGGAGATGAGGCCGATATCCTCGGCGACCGGGATGAACTCCGCCGGGGAGACCATGCCCTTCTCGGGGTGCCGCCAGCGCAGCAGGGCCTCGAAGCCGCTGATCTCGTGGCGCCGGATGTTGACCTGAGGCTGGTATGCGAGGGCGAATTCCCCGTTGGACAGGGCCTTGCGCAGATCGGCTTCCATGAGACGCCGGGCCTGGAGCTGCGCGTCCATCTCGGGCTCGAAGAAGCGGTAGGTCCCGCGCCGGTCGGACTTGGCGCGGTAGAGGGCGAGGTCCGCGTGCTTCAGGAGCTGGTCCGGGGCGACCCGCCCCTCGACCGCGAGGGCGATGCCGACGCTCGTGCCGATGACGATCTCCTGGCCCTCGACCTCGTAGGGGGCGCCGATGGCGTTGATGATGCGGGACGCGAGGGAGGCGCAGTCGTTGGGCTCGTCCACCGCCACCTGCAGCATGGCGAACTCGTCGCCGCCGAGGCGGGCGATGACGTCCCCGTCCCGGACGCAGCTGCGCAGGCGCACCGCGACGGCCTTGAGGAGCTCGTCGCCGGTTTCGTGGCCGAGGGAATCGTTCACGTCCTTGAAGCGGTCGAGATCGAGGCACAGGACCGCGACCGTGGTGCCCATCCGGTGGGCGGCGGCGAGCGCCTGGTCGAGCCTCTCCCGGAACAGCACCCTGTTGGCGAGGTCCGTCAGCGCGTCGTGATGGGCCATGTAGGCGATCTGCGACTCGGCGCGGCGGCGCTCGGTGATGTCCTCGTAGGTGGCGATCCACCCGCCGCCGGTCATCGGCTGGTGGGAGATTGAGAAGGTCTTGCCGTCCGGCTCCTCCTGGATGAAGGAGGCGCGCCGGCGGCTGCGGGCGAGCTCGTCCTGGCGGGCGCAGATCTGCCGCAGGGCGGCGATTCCCGGCGACTGGGACGGGTCGGCGCTCCGCGTCAGCTGGTCGAGGGTGACGCCGGGCCGGGCCATGTCGCTGAGGCCGAAGAGCTCGGTGAAGCGCGCATTGAACACGATGATCCGCCGGTCGGCATCGACCATGCAGAGCCCGTGCGACATGTTGTTGAGGGCGGCGTCGAAGCGCTCGTTCTGCAGGCGCAGCTCCTGCTCCTGCGTCTGCAGGACCTGGTTGCGGCTCTGAAGCTCCTTGTAGGCGAAGCCGAGGGCCTTGTTGGCGTCCTCGAGCTCGGCGGAGGTGGCCTGGAGGTTGCCGGTGAGGGAGCGCAGCTCCTTGTGGGCGCGCCCGAGCAGGCGGTTGTGCCATCCCAGAAGGCCCAGCAGCACGATTCCGACCAGGATGAGACAGGCCGCGAGGCTGGAGAAGAGCCAGTGCAGGCGGATCAGCTCGTGCTGGTCTTCCGCCACCCGCTGGCCGCCGAAATGGTTGGCCGCCGAGGCGAGATCCGTCAGCTTCGTCTCGAGGGGCTGAAGGATCGCATAGGCCCTCACGGCGTTGCCGGGCTCCTCGAGCCGCTCGATGAGAGGCTCGACCTCGCGCAGGACCCTGGTGAGGCTCTCCACCGTGGCCTGACGCTCGGGATCGCGGCGGACGAAGGACTGGAACTCGCCGTCCGTCAGCAGCTTCGCCCGGCTGAGGAGGATGTCGTACCGGAGCACGACCTCGTCCTTGTCGACGCCGCTGCCCGGGATCTCGTAGGCGTTGAGGCGCTGGCCCAGCCGGGTGAATTCGGACACCGCCTGGCTCGCGAGCCAGGAGATGTTGTAGCGGGAGACTTCCTTCAGCGTGTTCTGACGCTCGATGACGAGGATCGAGATGTAGGCGGCCGAAAGGAGGAAGCTGGCAATGACGACAGCAAGCACCAGTTTGAGCGTTCGCAGCGACAAGGGCTGTCCTCCGAAACGAGCCTCAGGCGGTCATTTCACGACGATCTTCGCAACCTGCCAGACGGAGCGGCCGTAATAGGTCTGGTTCTTCAGTTCCGGCTTGCTGTCGAAGGGGTAGATCACGAAGAGAGGTCCCTTGTCGCGGACCGGCATGTACTCGCCGTCGCGCTTCAGGGCCAGGATCACGTTGTGCTTCGAGAAATCCTCGATCGGGATTTCGCTGCTGTAGTCGTTGAGGGCGACGAAGACGGCCCGCTGGCCGTCGGCGCCGACCAGCTTCATCAGCTTGTCGAGGGAGACGCCCTCGAACTTCACCGGGCCGTTGTACCAGGGCGTCGTGGTCTCGATGGTCTCCATGCCGAGAGCCTCGAGCATGGGACGGTCGAACTGGGCCGTGTCGCCCTTGTTGGTGGCGCCGATCTTGCCGGAGATGGTCAGGATGGGTTTCTCCTTGGGCGTTCCCAGGGTCTCCGCGCCCGCACCCGTGACGCTGAGGAATCCGACCAACAATACCGCAATCGCCACGATATTGCGTTTCGCGTAGTCAATAATCATTCTAATCTCCGGAGGTCTTCGGCAAAAACTAATACCAAGAATCAATGATGATGCGCGAGTTATAATTATTCCTTTAATCAGTCTTTCGTCACAAAGAATTAGCATATAGCTTGCCACAGACGCTATGCGACACGCCTAATGCGTCTGCGACACTAGGGAACGAGCAGCCTTTCGACGTTCATCGGATAAAGGTCGATTATGAACTTCCACTCCACTGGTTTGAATTTGTCCCGGCTCTGCAACGAGGCTCTCGATCAGCCGATCGACGAGGCGGAGCGGGAAACGATGATTGCCGCCGCGGCCAGCAAGGTCGAGGAACTGTTCGATATTCTGCGCATCGACCACCGGAACGACCACAACACCCGCGATACGCCCCAGCGGGTCGCCAAGATGTACGTGGAGGAGATCCTGCAGGGCCGCTACACGGCTCCCCCGCGGATCACCGAGTTCGACAACGTGCGGTCCTACGACCAGCTCATCGTGACCGGCCCGATCGAGCTGCGCTCCATGTGCGCGCATCACCTCATGCCGATCTACGGCTATGCCTATATCGGCATCCTTCCCTCGGCCGAGGGCAAGATCATCGGCCTGTCGAAATACGACCGCATCGTCGATTACTTCGCCTCCCGGCTCCAGATCCAGGAAGAGCTCGTCAAGCAGATCGGCGATTACATCGTGGACATGACGAAGCCGCGCGGCCTCGCCGTGCGCATCAGCGCGGTGCACATGTGCAAGACCCAGCGGGGCGTGCGCTCCAGCCGCCGCAGCCGCATGGTGAACACCTATTTCTGGGGCGAGCTCGCCACCAGCGCCGAGCACAAGAGCGAGTTCCTCCAGGAATGCATCACCCTCGACCGGGGATCGGCCGAATAGACCCGTCAGAAAGCCCTTCGGAGAGTTTTCGATGACCCTGACCGCCGAAAGACCGGCGCCTGCGCCCGAGAGCCCTCCCCAGGGGCGGGAAATCTACCGGTCGACCAAGAGCTACGACCATAACGAGGGGCTGTCGTGCTGCTTCCGCCAATGGCGGGCCACGCATTCCCATTGCCGCCTGATCCACGGCTACGCCCTCGCCTTCCGGTTCGTCTTCGCCACCTATGAGCTCGACGAGCGCAACTGGTGCTTCGACTTCGGCGGCATGAAGCCGGTCAAGGCGTGGCTCAAGGATCTGTTCGACCACACCATGCTGGTCGCCGAGGACGATCCCGAGCTGGAGCGTTTCGCGGCCCTGCACCGGGACGGTCTGGTGAACCTGCGCGTGCTCCCGGCGGTGGGCTGCGAGGCCACGGCCAAGCACGTGTTCAACCACGTGGCCGGCTTCGTGCGCGAGGAAACCGGCGGCCGGGTCTGGCTCGAGAGCGTCGAGGTCAAGGAGCACGGCGGCAACTCGGCCATCTATTCCCGCTGAAAGGCCGGTCTCAAGCCGCCTTCCGGGAGCGCCTGAGCCGGGGTCGTCAGAGACGGAAATCCTCGCCCAGATAGAGGCGCCGGACCTCCTCGTTGGCCACGATGGCGTCCGGGTGGCCCTCGGTGAGGACGCGGCCGGAATGGATGATGTAGGCCCGGTCGATCAGGCCCAGCGTCTCGCGGACGTTGTGGTCCGTGATCAGCACGCCGATCCCGCGCCGGGTCAGGTGGCGCACCAGGTTCTGGATGTCGCCGACCGCGATCGGGTCGATGCCCGCGAAGGGCTCGTCGAGCAGCATGAAGGTCGGCTCGCCGGCCAGCGCGCGGGCGATCTCGCAGCGCCGCCGCTCGCCGCCCGAGAGGGCGATGGACGGCGACTTGCGCAGGCGCGTGATGTTGAACTCGTCGAGCAGCGCGTCGAGCTTGCGCTCGCGCTCCTTGCGGCTCGGCTCGACGATTTCGAGCACCGCGCGGATGTTGTCCTCCACGTTGAGGCCGCGGAAGATCGACGCCTCCTGCGGCAGGTAGCCGATGCCGAGGCGGGCGCGGCGGTACATGGGAAGCTGCGTCACCTCGTGCCCGTCGAGGCTGATCACGCCCCGATCCGCCGAGACGAGGCCGGTGATCATGTAGAAGATGGTGGTCTTGCCCGCGCCGTTGGGGCCGAGCAGGCCGACGGCCTCGCCCGCGCGCACGTTCAGGGCCGCGTCGTGAACCACGGTGCGGCCGCGATAGCTCTTCTGCAGGCCCTTGACCGCCAGCACGCCGGGTCCGCCGAAGACGGACACGTTTCCGGTGGTCTCGTAGAACGACTGGCCCGGCGCGCTCAGCTCCGCATCCAGGAAATGCGAATCCGAGGGACCGGCTTGGGAACGGCGGAGAAGGGATTTCAAGAGGCTATCGCTGCAATGAGGAAGGGACCGGGATGAAAGGCGCCGACGTCAGTTGGTCGCCGGCTTCTTGGGCGCGGGCTTGGCATTGGCGCCCGCTCCCGTGGGAGCCGGACCGCCGCTGCCGGGCACGAACAGGGCGCGCACGCGCCCGCCCGGCTTCGTCTCCACATTGGCCACGCCCGTGTTGATGTCGTACACCACCCGCTCGCCGCGGGTGACGTTGGGCCCGTCGCTCAGGGCCGCGTTGCCGGTCAGGAAGATCTTGTTCGACACCCGGTCGAAGGTCGCGTTGTTGCCCGTTGCCACCTGGGTCTTCGACACGATGGTGACCGGGCCTTCGCAGTCGATCTTCTTGATCGAGCTGTCGTCCGCGCCCTGCGGTCCCGGCGTCGCGGCGCCGCCGCCCTCCCGGTTCTGCTGCTCGTAGTACACGGTCATGAGGCTGCAGTTCATGGTGCTCTCGCCCTGAACCGCCACCACGTTGCCGGTGAAGACCGCGCGCCCTTCCTTGTCGAACACGTCGAGACGGTCGGCGTCGATCTTGATCGGCTCCTTGCTGGCGCCGAAATTGCCGAAACCGACGGCGCGCTCCTTGCCGGCGCCGACCTGGGCCGAGACAGGTTGGACGCAGACCGGCGCGGCGAGGAGAAGCGCGCCTGCGAGGGCGGCGAATTTTGGAGTCATCATGGACGCACACTTGTCGGTTGCGCCGGCGGGCTCTCGGAGCCGGCCTCGGCGGGAACGGAAGCGGATGATTCGGACGATGCGGCGTGGAAGGTGGTGCGGACGCGGCCCTTGAAATGCATGGCCTTGCCGTTGTCCTTCACCTCGAGGCCGGTGGCCTCGATGATGCCGTTGCCGAGGGTGACGGTGACGGGCTCGTCGGACACGACCGTGCCGGCCTTGAAGTCCACGAAGGCCGAGTTGAGCAGGACCTCCTGGCCGCTGTCCGTCCGCACGCGGACGTCCTGGCGCAGGTTCATCTGCTCCTTCTGGGTGTTCAGGATGCCGATGGCGGCCTCGAGCCGGGCGGCGCTGCCCTTGTCGTCGGTGACGATGCGCGCCTTCAGGTCCTTCAGCTCGACGAGGGTGGGATTCCGCACGTCCTGCGTCGCCGCGCTCGCCGTCACCTCGTAGGGACGGTTGTCGTTGCGAAAGCCGGTCAGCTTCGGGCTTTCCATGGTCACGTTCGTGCCGCTCACGGAAATGGGGCCCACGCTCAGCCCCTCGATCTGGCGGAAGGGATCGAGATACGCGACCGCGCCGACCGCCGCCATGGCGATCAGGGCGCCGAGGGGAATCGCCACCTTGGCGACGCGCACCAGCCTGGAATGGCGCTGGGCCTTGGAGAAGGCGCGCGAACGCGCGCTCCGCACGGGAGCCGGACCGTCACCGATCGTGATGCCGTTCGTCGCCGTCACTGTCAAAGGCCCCTTCCCGTCCACATCGGCCGGTGCCATGGCCGACAGCCGTGGCAATGTTGTGACGGATGAGGGTTTTATGCGGGAAAGTTTAAGGTCGCGTCAACTATGGGCGAAAATGTCCGTGTCCGGCCACCCCAAAAGATCCAGCTGCGCCCGCGTGGGCAGGAACGAGAAGCACTGATGGGCGATGCCGAGCCGGTTCTCCCGCTCCAGCATCCGGTCGAGCCGGTCCTTGAGCGCATGGAGATGCAGCACGTCGGAGGCCGCGTAGTCGAGCTGGGCCTGGGTGAGCGTGTCGGCGCCCCAGTCGGAGGATTGCTGCTGCTTGGAGAGCTCGACGCCGAGCTGCTCGCGCACCAGGTCCTTCAGGCCGTGCCGGTCGGTATAGGTGCGCACGAGCCGCGAGGCCACCTTGGTGCAGTAGACCGGACGCGGCATCACCCCGAAGGCGTGGAACAGCACCGCGAGGTCGAAGCGGGCATAGTGGAAGATCTTGAGCACGCTCTCGTCGCCGAGCACCCGGACCAGGTTCTCCGGAACGGGTCCGTCCTTTTCGATCTGGACCACGTCGGCGGTGCCGTCGCCCTTCGAGATCTGCACCACGCACAGGCGGTCCCGGTGGGGGTTGAGGCCAAGGGTCTCGGTGTCGATCGCGATGGCCGGGCCGGGCTGGTAGTCCGCGGGCAGGTCGCCGCGATGGAAGCGGGTGGTCATGAAACGTCCAGATCGAAAATTGTCCCGGGTTCTGCCTCTACCCTGTCCGCACCGCCCGGGCAACGACGCGAAAAGCCCCGCGCGGGGCGGGGCTTTCCTCGAGGGGCACGGCACGCGGATCTCAGTAGCAGGTCTGGACCCGGCGGACGATCACACGCCCGTAGCGGTTCACGATCCGGCGGCGCTCCGTGAAGCAGGTGCGGGCCGGGGCGTAGTAGGTCGGCTGATAGTAGCCGGGCGAATAGTAATAGGGATTGGCCGCCGCGCTGGCGATGGCGCCGAGAGCCAGGCCGCCGATCAGGCCCGCCGCGACGGCGCCGCCGTTGTAGGAGCGGCGGTAGCCGTAGCGATAGGGATAGCCGTAGCGGTAGCGCGGGCCGTAATAGGCCGGGCGATAGCCGTAACGGGGACCGTAATAGCCCGCGACCGGGCGGTAGGGCCGCACCGCGCGGGCGCCGACGGGCACGCCCGAAAAGTAGCGGACGGTGCCGCCTTCATAGGCCGGAACACCGTAGAAGACTTGCGCCGAGGCGGGCGCCGACTGGAGCGCCATGGCGCCGCCGAGGGCGAAGGCTGCAGCCGTCAAGGTTTTGAATGGGACAATCATCACGTCCTCCAGGACACTGAGACTTGTCTGACAACGGCAGGCGGAGGCGGGATGTTCCGCTTTTGTCTTGAGCACCGTCGCCGCAACCGCTGCCGCAGGATGTGCGGCAGCGCATAGGCCGATCACCAAAAAGCGATTCTTCGCAACCTTGTCCTGACAGCCGCGTTGGTCGTGCGATGCTTACGGCACGTCACCCTCGTGGCAACGCCTTACGATGGAGAACTTTTATGCGACGCATCCTTATGACGACGGCCGCCATTGGCGCGCTCGCCTTCAGCGCGGCTGGGGCGATGGCTCAGACCCCGCCGCCGGTCCCGAACGCCAGCGGCTCGCAGGTGACCAACCCGGCCACCTACGGCAACACCGCCAGCCCGGGCACCATTCAGACCGCCCCTCCCGGCCAGCCCGCCATGACCGGCACCTGCGCGCCGGTTCCGAACGCCAGCGGTTCGCAGACGACGAATCCCTGCACCTACGGCTCCACCGTGCCGCAGAACCACGGCCAGAGGCTGAACGTGGCGCCGTCCGCGACCGGCTCGGTCCCGCCGCCGCCGGTTCCGAACGCCAGCGGCTCGCAGGTGACCAACCCGGCCACCTACGGGAACACGACGCCCGTCCGCTAACTCGGGATCGCTGATCCCTCAAGATCCATCGGGACCGGGCGGTCCGGCACAGGGTGCCGGCGCCCGGCTCCCCCTGGAGCGACTCTCCGGTGACGTGCCATGCAGCGCAGTTCCGAAGCGGCCGAAGGTGCCGCGCCGGACCTGCGCCGCAACTTTTTGAGGACCCGCCTCCGCTTCACGCCGTCCGGCGCTCGCGAAAGAAGCGCAGCATCTCGCGGCTGGCATCCGGTCCGCGCGGATCGGTGTAGGTTCCGGCCGGGCTTCCGCCGGACCAGGCATGCCCCGCCCCGTGGAGCACCCAGTGCTCGAGAACGGGATGTCCTTCCTCGTCGCTCTGCACCGTGCGGGTATAGCGCACGCCGCCCGGGCTCTCCCCGCGCGACACGGTTTGGCGCAGATCCGATCCCGCCTTCGACTGGGCGATGACCTGGTCCCCGTTGACCGGATTGACCGTCTTGTCCCGGTCGCCATGGAACACGATGGTCGGCACCGGCTTCCCGGTGCGGCCGCTGCGCGCCGGGCCGCCCTGGCGCATGGCCGCGAAGGCGGAGGCGACGTCCCGGGCGGCCCCGCAGGCCAGCCCCGAATGAACCCCCACGGCGGCGTAGAGATCGGGATAGGTCGATCCCATGATCGCCGCCGCGGCACCGCCGGCGGAAAGGCCCGCCACATAGACGCGGCCGGGATCGACCGGGAACTCGCCCATGATCTGCCGGGTGATGCCCGCGATCAGCGCCGGCTCGCCCCGGTCGCGCTGCTGGTCTTCCGCGTTGAACCAGTTCCAGCATTTCGAGGCGTTGGCCGCCTTCGTCTGCGCCGGATAGGCCACGAGGAAGGTCTGCTCCTCGGCGAGCGCGTTCATCTGCGTGCCGGCGGCGAAATCGTCCGGCGACTGGGTGCAGCCATGCAGCATCACCACGAGGGGCAGCGCCTGCCCGCGATAGCCGCTCGGAACATAGAGCTTGTAGCTGCGCCGCCCCGCCTCGCCCGCGAAGGCGCGCTCCTCGAAGCGCGCCCCGTCCGGCAGCGGAGCCGCAGGCGCGCCGGGCGCGGGCTTGAACGGCCCCTCGAATCCGGCAACCGGGCCGCCCTGCCCCACGCGGCCGAGGAACTCCCGCATCGCCTCCGGCACGCCCGCCTGGGCCAGGCCCTCGGCGATGCCGGTCCAGGGATGGGCCTCGGCGCGCGGCGAACCGGATGGCGGCGCCGTCCAGGCTCCGCCCTCGGCCGCCGGGGGCTCCAGGTCGATGGTGCGCTTCCCGGGTTCGGACCGGTGGCGCGGCGCGTCGGCGGGCCGGGACGCCGTTCCCGGGAGCGCTCCGCGCAGGGACGCCATGGCGTCGGCGAGCCGGCCCTGGCGGGTGAGCCGGGTCGCCTCGGCCATGGCTTTCTTGAAAGGGGAGTTCATGATCGTGTTCCTGATGGGTTGGAGAATGGGGTCCGGGCGTCAGCGCATGCGGTCCCGCAGCGCCTCCTTCACGGCCGCGCTGGCATGGAGGGCCCCCAGGACGTGAAGGGAGCCGATGGTCTGGCGCGCCAGTTCCGGCGTCACGTCGGGCGCGATGGTCGCCAGCCCCAGAACCTGGATGTGCAGCACTTCGCCGGCCGCCCGCGCCGTCTCCAGATCCTGCCGGGTGAAATGGCGAAGGCCGAGATCGAGCTGGTGGCGCGCCACCGAGTTGCGGACGTTGTCGTTGTGCCGGTCGAGCTGGTTGCGGATGGCCGTGCGGATGAAGTCGGTGCGGTTCGAATAGAACCCCTCCTGAACCAGCAGGTCGATCTGGCCCAGATCCACGAAGCCGAGATTGATCGTGATCTTCTCGCTGTCCGCCTTCGGCCGGAGTTCCTGCACGTTGCTGGGCATCTTCACCATCCTATTACCATCCCGCTGGATGGTAGATGGCCATACCGGCACCGGCATTCAAGGGCGATGCGACCGATCGCGGCCACGATGGGACAGGGCCCCCATGCTTGAGGGTTATTGGTCCGCCGCCCGATCGGGCCTAGACTCGGCCGCCCGATGTGAGGAGGAGACCATGCCCACGAAAGTCAAGGACCTGCTGGCGGAGGCGAACGCCGCCGTGCCCAAGCTGTCTCCCGCGGAAGCCGCCGAGAGGATGCGATCCGGCGACGTGCTCGTCGTGGACGTGCGCGATCCCACGGAGGTTCAGCAGAGCGGCAGGCTCAAGGGCGCGCTGAACGTCCCGCGCGGCATGCTGGAATTCCGCGCCGACCCGGAGAGCCAGTATCACAACCCGGAATTCCGGAAGGACAAGACCATCCTCCTGCACTGCGCCTCCGGCGGCCGCTCGGCGCTCGCGGGCAAGACCCTGCAGGACATGGGCTACACGTCCGTCTTCAACATCGGCGGGTTCAAGGATCTGGCGGAGGCGGGAATCGACACCGAGCCTGCGTGAGGCGGGGGCTTCGCGAGCCGCCGGGACGGACAGGCGACAATCCGACGCCGCACCGCGAATTCGAGGAAATCGCGTCCGCGCATTGACGAGTGGCCGCCAAGCGACATCTGTTAAGCTGCGTACGCGGTACGCCTCGTCACGTCCGGCTTCCGGTGATGCCCATGGTCATGTCCCATGAGCATTGAAGGGTTCAGTGGGATAACACCCGGCGTGCCTCCTGCGAATTCTTGCAGGGAATGCCGTACCTTGCGAACAGGTCCGCAACCCCGATCAGCCTCATGCCGATGGAGCGCCTCATGACTTCCGCCCTCACGCGAAACAACGTCCAGGTTTCCGGACACGGCCGGCAGCCGATGCTCTTCGCGCATGGCTATGGCTGCGACCAGAACATGTGGCGGTTCATCACGCCCGCCTTCGCGGACGATTACCGGATCGTGCTCTTCGATCATGTCGGCCACGGCCGGTCCGATGCCTCCTTCTTCGATAGGGAGAAGTATGGTTCGCTCGAGGGTTATGCCGACGACGTGCTCGAGATCTGCCGCGAGCTGGACCTGACGGACGTGATCTTCGTCGGTCATTCGGTCAGCGCGATGATCGGGGCCCTCGCGGCCGCGAAGGAGCCGGAGCGTTTCAGCCGGCTGGTCATGATCGGCCCCTCGCCCTGCTACATCAACGACGGCGATTATGTCGGCGGGTTCAAGCGGGAGGACATCGAGGGCCTGCTCGACTTCCTCGACAGCAACCATCTCGGCTGGTCGAGCACCATGGCCCCCGTGATCATGGGCAATCCGGACCGTCCGGAGCTGGGCGAGGAGCTCGCCAACAGCTTCTGCCGGACCGATCCGGAGATCGCCAAGCATTTCGCGCGGACCACCTTCCTGTCCGACAACCGGGCCGACCTGGCGCGGGTCGGAACCCCGTCGCTGGTCCTGCAATGCTCGCAGGACGTGATCGCCCCCGAGAGCGTAGGACGATACGTGAGCCAGAACCTTCCCGACAGCACCTTCGTCCAGATGAAGGCCACGGGACATTGCCCCAATCTGAGCGCGCCTGACGAAACCATCGCGGCAATTCGGGCGTTTTTGCGCGACTCCGCATCGAGCAAGACGGCAGCCTAGTGAAGATCGAGCAGGAGTTTCTAAACGAGACGGCCGAGGAACTCTACGAGAACGCCCCCTGCGGCTACGTCTCCACCCTGCCGGACGGCACCGTCGTCCGGGCGAACCAGACGTTTCTCGCCTGGATGGGCCACGAGCGCCAGGATCTGATCGGCAGACCCTTTCAGGATTTTCTGGGCATCGGCGCGAAGGTTTTCTTCGAGACCCATTTCGCGCCGCTCCTGCGCATGCAGGGCTTCGTCAACGAGGTCGCGTTCGATCTGAAATGCCGCGACGGACGGGAGCTGCCGGTCCTGGTGAACACGGTGCAGAAGCGCGATGCCGCGGGCAAGCCGCTCGTCAACCGCATCACCCTGTTCAACGCCAGCGACCGGCGGCAATACGAAAAGGAACTCCTGCTCGCGCGCCGGAAGGCCGAGGAGGCGGCCGCCGAACTCAGGCGGCTGAACGAGACCCTGGAAGAGCGCGTCGCCATCGAGGTGGCCGAGCGGATGAAGGCCGAGGAAGCCCTCCGGCAGGCCCAAAAAATGGAGGCGGTCGGCCAGCTCGCCGGCGGCATCGCGCACGACTTCAACAACCTGCTCACCATCATCGTCGGCAATATCGAGCTCCTGCAGCGCCGCCTGCCCGAGGATGCCGCACGCCTCAGGCGCGCAGCCGACCAAGCCCTGCAGGGAGCGCGCCGGGCGGCGACCCTGACCCAGAGGCTTCTCGCATTCTCGCGGCGCCAGCCGCTGGACCCGAAGCCCATCGACGCGAACAAGCTCGTCGCCGAGATGTCCGAGCTCCTGCGACGGACCCTGGGCGAGACGGTCGTTCTGGAAACGGTGCTCGGCGGCGGGCTGTGGCGCACGAAGGCCGACCCGAACCAGCTGGAGAACGCGATCCTCAATCTGGCGGTGAATGCCAGGGACGCCATGCCGGAGGGCGGGAAACTCACCATCGAGACGGCCAATGCGCGCCTCGACGAGGCCTATGTGGACTCCCTGCCCGAATCCGTGCCGCCCGGACAATACGTGCTGGTGGCCGTGTCCGACACCGGCACCGGCATGGACAAGGCCACCATGGAGAAGGTGTTCGAGCCGTTCTTCACCACGAAGGAAGCCGGCAAGGGTACGGGGCTGGGCCTGAGCCAGGTCTACGGCTTCGTGCGCCAGTCCCGCGGGCATGTTCGGATCTACAGCGAGCTCGGCGAAGGCACGACCGTCAAGATCTACCTGCCGCGCCTGATGGGCGCCGGCGAGGAGGAGGAGGCCGAGATGCCCCCGAAGGTCACTGCGACCTCACGGGGAGAGGGGGAAACGATCCTCGTGGTGGAGGACGAGAAGGATCTGCGGCTCTATACGACGGAGGCTCTCCGGGAGCTCGGCTACTCGGTTCTGGAGGCCCCCGACGGTCCTACGGCCCTCGACGTGATGGCCGCGCATCCGGAGATCGATCTCCTGTTCACCGACGTCGTGCTGACCGGCGGCCTGAACGGTCGGGCCCTGGCCGACCAGGCTCTCCGGCGCCGGCCCGATCTCAAGGTGCTGTATACGACCGGCTACACCTCGAACGCGATCGTGCATCACGGCCGCCTCGACCCCGGCGTCCACATGATTGGAAAGCCCTTCACCTATGCCGAACTGGCCTCCAAGGTGAGACGCATCATCGATCAGGGGTAAGGTTACGCTCGGCCCGCGGCGCAGCAAACGGCGCGCCGAAGCGAAGCGCTCTGGCGCCGATCAAGCCATCAATTATCGGAAAATTCGTGCATCATTCCCTTCAAAGAAGGGATGGTGCCCAGGAGAGGACTCGAACCTCCACGGTGTTACCCGCTGCTACCTGAAAGCAGTGCGTCTACCAATTCCGCCACCTGGGCATGCCTGTTCGGCGAGGGTTCGTTTAAGGCCGTTGGGGCAGCGCGTCAATCGCTGAAAACGACGATTGCGTGCTTTCTCTGTCGCACGCCCCTTCACAGGGGTCCGGCGTTTGACTAGAGACGTTCCAAATTCCATTTCCAGGGTCGCCCCGAGCCCCAGGGTCCGACCCACGTCCCGACGGACAGGAGCTTTTCATGATCGGCGCCATCCGCACGCCCTATCAGCAACTCGTCACCGTCTTCGGCGGCACCGGCTTTCTCGGCCGCTACGTGGTGAGTGCCCTGGCCAAGCGCGGCTACCGGGTTCTCGTGGCGACCCGCCTGCCGAACCGGACGAACTTCCTGCCGCAGGGCATGGTCGGCCAGATCCATCAGATCCAGGCCAACCTGCGCTATCCGGATTCCGTCGCCCACGCGGTCGCCAAGGCCGATCACGTGATCAACCTGGTGGGCATCCTGCAGGAGAAGGGGCGCCAGCGCTTCGACGCGATCCAGGCCGAGGGGCCGCGCCTCATCGCCGAGCTGGCCCGGCCCGACGCCACCATCGTCAACGTCTCGGCCATCGGCGCCGATGCGAACTCCGAATCGGTCTATGCCCGCTCCAAGGCCCGCGGCGAAGCCGGGCTCCTGAACGTGCGGCCGGATGCGGTGATCCTGCGGCCCTCCCTCATGTTCGGGCCGAGCGACAACACCCTGAACCGCTTCGCCAGCCTCGTGCGGATGCTCCCGGTCCTGCCGCTGGCGGGGGCCGACACCCGCTTCCAGCCGGTCTTCGCCGGCGACGTGGCGGCGGCCATCGTCAAGGCGGTGGACGGCGCCGTGCCGGGCGGGCGCGTCTACGAGCTCGGCGGCCCCGAGATCAAGACCCTGCGCGCCCTGGTGGAATACGTGTGCGAGGTGACCGAGCGCAAGCGGGTGATCCTGCCCCTGCCGAACGCGGCCGCCCGCGCCCAGGGCAGCGTCCTGGGCCTGCTCGACACGCTCACCCTCGGCCTGATGCCGGACGAGTTCGTGATGACCAAGGACCAGGCGATCCTGCTGGAGCGGGACAACGTGGTCTCCGAGACCGCCCAGCGGGAGGGCCGCACCCTCGAGGGGCTGGGCATCACCCCCACCACCATCGAGGCCATCGCGCCCTCCTACCTGACCCGCTTCCGCAAGACGGGCCAGTTCGACCTCAACCGCAACGCGACGCAGACCAAGCCGGATCTGCTGGCGGGCGAATCACGGGACGCGACGTCCGACTTCAAGCCGGACCGGGCCTCCGGACCGGCCGTCGGCCAGTCGTCGAGCCACTAGGCGCTTGTGCAGGTGAACCATCATCGTCGCGCCGAAGATCGGCGTGACGAGGTTCAAGACCGGCACCAGAACGAGCCCCGCCAGCACCGCGCCCGCGGCGAAGACCGTGCCCCGGTGCTCCATGCGCAGGCGCGCCACGTCCTCGGGCACCCAGAAGCGGCCGGCCGCGAGCTCGAAATATTCCCGGCCCAGCAGGTAGGCGTTGGCGACGAAGAACACGCCGATATTGATGCCGGGAATGAAGAACAAGAGCAGCGCCGCAAGGTTCACCAGAAGCGACAGCCCGGCGAAGCGCAGGCCGTAGAGGATCGCCTTGCCGAAAGGCAGGGCCTGCCCCGGCGGATCGGCGGGATAGTCCTTGCGCTCGACCACCTCGGCCACGTCGTCGAGGAAATAGCCCGCCACGATGGCGGTGACGGCGGGCAGGAGATAGATCAGCGCGACGAAGAGCCCGAACCCGGCCAGGAAGAAGGCGAAGCCTTCGATGAGCGGGTAGTCGGCGCCGACGGGATAGCTGTCGAGGAAGTAGTCGAACAGGCGCGTCAGCCCGAGCCAGACCAGCGCCAGCAGGGCCGCCGTCAAGGCCAGGGATTTCCAGAGAATGCTCCTGAGCGCCGGCGAGAACACCTCCCTGGCCGCGGCGAAAACCGACTGGATCAGCATCGGTGGTCTCCTGCCCCGATGGACTGGGCGGCGAAGGCAAGACCTGTCATGAACTCTCCTGAGATGAAGCGCGGACTTTACTTATGAACGGACCCTCCGCAAGGCGAGGGGTGGAGGAAGCTGTGAAGCCTGCCGAACCGACATTCCCCCGCACCCCTTCCGACGTGCCCGACGTGGCGATCGTCGGCGCCGGCTCCGCCGGCATCGCGGCCGCGCGGCGGCTCGTGGCGGCGGGCCTGTCCGTGACGGTGCTGGAGGCCCGTTCCCGCATCGGCGGGCGCACGGTGACGGTGCCGCTGAAGGCGCATCCGGTGGATCTCGGCGCCCACTGGCTCCATGCCGGACCGATCAACCCCCTGGTGCGGCTCGGGCGCGAGCGGGGCGAGCCCCTGCGCCGGGCGCCCGTGGAGGGGCACCTCTTCGTGCGCGGCCGGAAGGGGTCGCGGGCCGACAGGGCCGCCCTCGACGCGGCCTTCGACCGGGCCGACCGGGCCATGAGCCAGGAGGCCCGCCGCCGGGAGGACCAGCCCGCCGCCAGGGCCCTGCCGCCGATGGGACCGCACGGGCGGCGCGTCGCGAAGGTCCACGGCCTGGTCTCGGGCCGCCCTCTCGACGAGGTGAGCCTGCACGATTTCCCGAGCATGGAATATGCCGACAACCTCTTCATCGCGGGCGGGCTCGGCGCCTATGTGGCGCGGCTCGCCAGGGCCCTGCCGATCCGGCTGAACACGCCCGTCCGGGCCGTCGACTGGTCGGGCGAGGGGGTGCGGCTCGAGACCGCCGAGGGAACCCTTCGGGCCAGGGCCGTGATCGTGACCGCCCCCATGGCGGTGCTGCAGCGGGACGCGATCCGCTTCGCGCCGGCGCTGCCGCCGGCCGTGAGGGATGCGATCCACGGCTTCACCCCGGGCGTCTACGAGCACGTGGTGCTGCACTGGCCCGACTCGCCCTTCGACGGCCCGGACCGGCTCGCAAGCCTGGTCGGAGGCCATCGGGAGCCGCCGGGGCTGCTCACGCGCATCGACGGCACGCCGTTCCATTTCTTCGAGCTCGACCAGCCTGCCGCCGCCCGGCTCGACGGGCGCGATCCCCATGCCCCGGCCCGGTTCGCCCGCGCGGTCCTGGCCGAGCATTTCGGGCACCGTGCCATCCGGAACCTCAGCGTCAGCCTCGGCACCGCCTGGCGGCACGATCCCTGGTCGCGCGCCTCCTGGGCCGTGGTGCCGCCGGGATCCTACGCGATCCGCGATACCCTGAAGGCGCCGGTCGGCGAGCGGATCTGGTTCGCCGGGGAGGCGCTGTCGCGCGCCCAATGGGGCACGGCGGGCGGCGCGTGGGAAGAGGGCGAGCGGGCGGCCGGGGAGGTGATCGGGCGGCTTTCCCCCGCGCATGTCGTCCCCGCCGGGTAAGCGGCTCTTTCGCTCTCCGCAGCGAGGTGAGAGGTAGCCGAAGGCTCTCACGGGCAGCGCCGTCCGGCTCTCCTCCCCCGGATCTCGGACTCGCCGGAAGCGCCAACCTGCTCTCCTCCCCCTTGTGAGGAGGAGGTGGAGGTGGGGGTGTGAGCGCCAGACCTTCATAGGCTATCGCTCACACCCCCACCCTGGCCCTCCCCACAAGGGGGAGGGAAGGAGGTCGCGCCAGACAGCGCCAGATCCACGAAGGCCGCAACCGCTCCCACCCTCATCCTGAGGAGCCGCGGCAGCCGCGTCTCGAAGGAGGCTCCAGGGCACCCCGGAGACGCCCCTGTCCTTCGAGACGGACCTGACGGTCCCCTCGGGATGAGGGCTGCGGGCGGCTGGATGAAAAGCGGCAGCCTGAACGCAACCGAACTCCTCTCCCGACCGGGAAGACCGACATCGCGTCAGGAAAAATCCGGCGCCGGGCGTCACACCATGCTCGGCAGCACCCGGTCCGGCGGCTTGTGGCCGTCGGTGAAGGCGCGGATGTTGACGATGACCTTCTCGCCCATGGCGATGCGGCCCTCGTGGGTGGCCGAGCCCATATGCGGCAGCAGCACCACCTTGCCCTGCTTGGCGAGGCGCAGCAGGCGCGGATTGACCGCCGGCTCCTCCTCGAACACGTCGAGGCCCGCGCCCGCGATGGCGCCCGACTCGATCAGCTTGGTGAGCGCCGCCTCGTCGATGATCTCGCCCCGGGCCGTGTTCACCAGGATGGCGTCGGGCTTCATGAGCTTGAGGCGCCGGGCCGAGAGCAGGTGATAGGTGGCGGGCGTGTGCGGGCAGTTCACGGACACGATGTCCATGCGCGCCAGCATCTGGTCGAGGGATTCCCAGTAGGTCGCCTCCAGCTCCGCCTCGATCTTCGGCGGCACGTGGCGGCGGTTGTGGTAGTGGATCGACAGCCCGAACGCCTTGGCGCGCCGCGCCAGCGCCTGGCCGATGCGGCCCATGCCGACGATGCCGAGCCGCTTGCCGGTGATGCGCCGCCCGAGCATCCAGGTCGGGGACCAGCCGGCCCAATTCCCGGAGGGGACGATCTGGGCGCCTTCCGTGATCCGGCGCGCCACGGCGAGGATCAGCGCCATGGTCATGTCCGCCGTGTCCTCGGTCAGCACGCCCGGCGTGTTGGTGACGGTGATGCCCCGGGCGGCGGCGGCCGGCACGTCGATGTTGTCGACCCCGTTGCCGAAATTGGCGATGAGCTTGAGGTTGGGCCCGGCCTGCTCCAGGAGGGCCGCGTCGATGTCGTCGGTGATGGTCGGCACCAGCACGTCGGCCGTCCTCACCGCCTCGGCGAGTTCCTCGGCCGTGAGCGGCTTGTCCTCGAGGTTGAGGCGCGTGTCGAAGAGCTCGCGCAGGCGCGTCTCGATCACGTCGGGAAGGCGGCGGGTGACGACGACGACAGGTCTCTTCTTCATCGGCTCGGGATGTCCTCGGGCACTCGAAAAAGCCGCACGAGTTTCAGGAGATTTCACTCTCTCTTAACCCTGTTTCGGCGACTAAAGGCGATGAGCCGCCGCGTGGCGGGGCCCGTCAAGCTTCTCTACCAGAGGCTCGCCTTTAGACAAAGCCAACGTGAAGGGGAACCATGCGCAAGATCGTCCTCAGCCTTGCCCTGCTGGCCCTGAGCGCCGCCGAGAGCCCGGCGCAGCAGCCTCCCGGCGGACGCCTGGGAACCGGGCTTCCCGTGCCGCGCTACGTGAGCCTGAAGACGGACCGGGTGAACCTGAGGGAAGGCCCGTCCAAGGACCATCGGACGGCCTGGGTGTTCCAGCGCGCGGGCCTGCCGGTCGAGATCATCGCCGAATACGAGACCTGGCGCCGGATCCGCGATTCGGAGGGCACCGACGGCTGGGTGCTCCACTCCCTGCTCTCCGGGCGCCGCACGGCCCTGGTCATGCCCTGGGCCAAGGGCGACCAGCCGCCGATCCCGCTGCTCGACCGGGCCGACGACAAGGGCCAGACGGTGGCCCAGCTTCAGCCGGGCGTGATCGGCAGCATCAGGGCCTGCGACGGCACCTGGTGCCAGATCACCATCGTGCGGGAGGGCAGCGCCGACGTGGCCGGCTATGTGCGCCAGGAGAAGCTGTGGGGCGTCTATCCGAACGAGACGGTGGAATAAGGCCGGAAAGCCGCTGCCGGCGCGCGCCGGGGTTTCCGGTTTGGAAACCATTTCCGGCCGATAAAGGCCGTCCTGTTATAGAATAACGGATCTCGTTCGTGTCCATCAATCTCAGCTTCAAGCTTCTCCCGATCCTGGCCCTGGTCCTCGGCATCGCCTCCCTGGTGGCGCCGCGCTTCCTCAACGTCTTCGTGGCCATCTTCCTGATCGCCTACGCGCTGGTGGGATTCGGCGTGCTCCGCTAGGCCGCGAAGCCGCCTAGGCCGGTCCCGGCCTCTGCACGAGGTGCGGGCCGAAGACGTTGATCGCCAGTCCCAGGATGATGACGGCGCCGCCCACCGCCTCGATGGGCGCCATGGCCTCGTCCAGGATCACCGACGCGCCCGCGATGCCGGCCACCGGCACGAGCAGCGCGAAGGGCGTGACCGTGGCGGCCGGATAGCGCGAGAGAAGGTAGGCCCAGACCGCGAAGGCGAAGACCGTGGTCGGGTAGGCGAGATAGGCCACCGACGCGAGGGCCTTGAGGTCGAGATGGCTCAGGGCCGCGGCCACCTGCGCCGGTCCGTCGAGCCAGAGCGAAAGCCCGAGCAGGGGAATGGGCGGAATCAGGCTCGCCCAGACCACGAAACCCAGCATGTCGACCCGGCCGGCGCGCTTGGACACGATGTTGGCGACGCCCCAGGCGGCGGAGGCCGCGACCGTCATCAGGAACGGGACGGCCTCGCTGCCCGCCAGCCGCGGCCAGGCGATGAGGCCGAGGCCCAGGAAGGCGATGATCCCGCCGACGATCTGGTACGGGCTCGGCCGCTCGCCCATGAGAAGGGCGGCGAAGAGGATCGTGAAGAAGACCTGCGCCTGCATGATGAGGGAGGCCAGGCTCGCCGGCATGCCGAGCGCGATGGCCGCGAAGAGCAGCCCGAACTGGACGATGCCCAGGAAGAAGCCGTAGCCCAGGATGTAGCGCCAGCCCGTCTTCGGGCGCGGGATGAAGAACACCGCCGGGAGCGCCGCGAAGGCGAAGCGCAGAGCCGCCAGCAGAAGCGGCGGCGTGGCGCCGACGCCGATCTTGATGACGACGAAGCTGAGCCCCCAGATGACGGTGACGAACAGGGCGAGAAGGCAGTGGCCGAGCGGCATGTGAGGACTTTACAACCGCTCCGCGAAAAAAGCCTTAACGATGTGACCGTCAGGAGGCTTTCCGGCGGAGGCGGACGATGACCTCGACACCCGCCACCTCCATGCCCGGAGGCGGCTCGGGCAGGTCGCCGACGCTGACCCCGGCGGAGGGCATGTCCACCAGCTCTCCCACATCCTCCAGGAAGAAGTGGTGGTGCTCGGTGGGGTTGGTGTCGAAATAGGCCTTGGAGCCGTCGACCGCGAGCTGGCGCAGGAGGCCCGCTTCCGTGAACTGGTGCAGGGTGTTGTAGACGGTGGCGAGCGAAACCGGGACCCGGGCCTTCACCGCCTCGTCGAAGAGGACCTCGGCCGTGATGTGCCGGTCGCCCTTGCCGAACAGGAGCCAGCCCAGGGAAACCCGCTGCCGGGTCGGGCGCAGGCCGACGCGGCGCAGCTTGTCCCGCAGCTCGGACAGGGGGCAGCCCCGGCGATGGGCGGGAGCGGTCGTGGCCTGGATGTAGTCGGACAAGGGATCGGTCATCGTCGGAACTGATTGTAAGAATAAGTGCTTCTATCATCTCCATGATAGGAAAGCGAGGCTCTTGCCGCAAGGCTAACCGGGCCCTGCCCTCCTGCGGCATTATAAAGTTCGTGGCCGGGGGCGCAGGTCCCTTTGATGGACGGCCAAGCCTGTGCTACCAGAGCCCCGTTCGAGGGCCTCGGGCAGACCGCAGGCCGCATTTGAGACAGTGATGAAAGGATCGGCATCCGGCATGGCGCGCCAGTCGAGCTTTACTTACGAAGAGCTTCTCGCCTGCGGGCGCGGAGAATTGTTCGGTCCCGGCAATGCGCAGTTGCCGCTTCCGCCCATGCTGATGTTCGACCGCATCACCTCCATCGGCGAGGACGGCGGCGAGCACGGCAAGGGCCATGTGCGCGCCGAACTCGATGTGAGGCCGGATCTCTGGTTCTTCCCCTGCCACTTCAAGGGCGACCCGGTGATGCCGGGCTGCCTGGGCGTCGACGCCCTGTGGCAGATGGTCGGCTTCTTCCTCGGCTGGTCCGGCTCCCCGGGCCGCGGCCGGGCGCTCGGCGTCGGCGAGGTGAAATTCACCGACCAGGTGCTGCCGACCCACAAGAAGGTGGTCTACGGCGTCGATTTCAAGCGCGTCTTCCGCTCCAAGCTGGTGCTCGGCATCGCCGACGGCTGGCTCGAGGCGGACGGGAAGCGCATCTACGAGGCCAAGGACCTGCGGGTCGGGCTGTTCCAGCAGGCCGACGCGGCCGCCGGCGGCTGAGGCCCCACCCGGCCCAACACACTGTCCGGGCATGCTTTTCCGGAGGATCCGCCCGGACCTTCCGGATCATGCTCTCCGATCATTCGAAGGCTCACGGTTGAGATTGAGCACGGTCGGCCTTACGTCTCCCGACAATGGCTGCCACGAAGTTCCTATGAAGAGGTCAAGGCTATGAGGCGCGTCGTCGTCACCGGAATGGGCATCGTCTCGTCCATCGGCAACACCACGCAGGAGGTTCTGGCCTCGCTGCGGGAGGCGAAATCCGGCATCAGCAAGGCCGAGGACTACGAGAAGTACGGCTTCCGCTGTCAGGTCCACGGCGCTCCGAACCTGAACGCCGAGGAGATCGTCGACCGGCGCGCCATGCGCTTCCACGGCCGGGGAACGGCCTGGAACCACGTGGCCATGGACCAGGCGATCCGCGACGCCGGCCTGGAGGAGAGCGACATCTCCAACGAGCGCACCGGCATCATCATGGGCTCCGGCGGCCCCTCGACCCGCGTGATCGTGGAGGCGGCCGACATCACCCGCGACAAGGGCCCCAAGCGCATCGGCCCCTTCGCGGTGCCCAAGGCCATGTCGTCCACGGCCTCCGCGACCCTCGCCACCTGGTTCAAGATCAAGGGCGTGAACTATTCGATCTCGTCCGCCTGCGCGACCTCGAATCACTGCGTCGGCAACGCCTACGAGATGATCCAGTACGGCAAGCAGGACGTGATGTTCGCCGGCGGCTGCGAGGACCTGGACTGGACCATGTCGTCCCTCTTCGACGCCATGGGCGCCATGTCGACCAAGTACAACGACCGGCCCAAGACCGCGTCGCGCGCCTATGACGCCAACCGCGACGGCTTCGTGATCGCCGGCGGCGCGGGCGTGCTGGTGCTGGAGGAGCTCGAGCACGCCAAGGCCCGCGGCGCCCGCATCTACGGCGAGGTGGTGGGCTACGGCATGACCTCGGACGGCTACGACATGGTGGCCCCGTCCGGCGAGGGCGCGATCCGCTGCATGCGCATGGCCCTGAAGGACGTGAAGGGCCCCGTCGACTACATCAACCCGCACGCCACCTCGACCCCCGTGGGCGACCAGAAGGAGATCGAGGCGATTCGCGAGGTCTTCGGCACGGGCGAGAAGTGCCCGCCGATCTCGGCCACCAAGTCGCTCACCGGCCACTCGCTCGGCGCAACGGGCGTGCAGGAGGCGATCTATTCCCTGCTCATGATGAACAACGGCTTCATCTGCGAGAGCGCCCATATCGAGGAGCTCGATCCGGAATTCGCCGACATGAACATCGTCCGCAAGCGGATCGACAACGCCAAGATCGACACCGTCCTGTCGAACTCCTTCGGCTTCGGCGGCACGAATGCCACACTCGTCTTCAGCCGGTATAACGCTTAAAACGAGCGTCACATCATTGAGACGTGCCCGTGCGAATCCCCCGTGGATCTTCTGGGGGACCCCGCATGGACACGCTCGGCAACATCGATATCGCGGCTCGCGGTGCACGCTTTGATAACAATCCGCGGCAAACAATCGAGCCGTCGACAAGGGGGACCCAAGTGACCGGTCTGATGCAAGGAAAGCGCGGCCTCATCATGGGCGTCGCGAACGACCATTCCATCGCCTGGGGCATCGCCAAGGCCCTGGCGGAGCACGGCGCGGAACTCGCCTTCACCTATCAGGGCGAGGCCCTGGGCAAGCGCGTGACGCCCCTGGCCCAGTCCCTCGGGTCCAACCTGGTCATTCCCTGCGACGTGGAGGACATCGCCTCCGTCGACGCGGTGTTCGACGCCCTCGACAAGCAGTGGGACGGCCTGGACTTCGTGGTCCACGCCATCGGCTTCTCCGACAAGTCCCAGCTCAAGGGTCCCTACGTGGACGTCACCACCCGGGAGAACTTCTCCCGCACCATGGTGATCTCCTGCTTCTCCTTCACGGAGATCGCCCAGCGCGCCGCCAAGCGCATGAAGAACGGCGGTTCGCTCCTCACCCTCACCTATGGCGGCTCGACCCGGGTCATGCCGAACTACAACGTGATGGGCGTGGCCAAGGCGGCGCTGGAAGCCTCCATGCGCTACATCGCCTCCGATCTCGGCCCGCAGGGCATCCGCTGCAACGCCATCTCGGCAGGCCCCGTGCGCACCCTGGCAGGCGCCGGCATCTCGGATGCGCGCCTCATGTTCACCTACCAGAAGGCCCATGCCCCCCTGCGGCGCACGGTGACCATCGAGGATATCGGCGGCTCGGCCCTCTACCTCCTGTCCCACCTGTCCAACGGCGTGACAGGCGAGATCCACTACGTGGATTCGGGCTACAACATCATCTCCATGCCGCGCCCCGAGGTGCTCAAGGCCCAGGACGCCGCCGGCGTCACGGGGGAGGAAGGGTAAGAGAACCCCTTCCGATGGCGCGACGCCTTTTCCCTCCCCCTTGTGGGGAGGAGAGTTCGGGCGACGCTCCTCGTATCGGCCTTCGACCGGCCCAACCTTCGCGACTTCGCCCCTCTTTGCGATTTCTTAATCTGCCGTAACGTAATCTCCATCGGCACGCCTGCGCCCGCATAACCACAACGACGGGGCGGGCCATGGCTGGATGGGGGATCGGAATGGCGCCATCGATGACGCGCCGCGCGCTCATGCTGAGCAGCGCGGGCATGACCCTGGCGCTGGCCGCGGGCTTCTCCCGCCCGGCGCAATCCCGCGACACCATCGGCCCGGACGAGTTCAAGGCCCTGTCCGCCCGCCTGACCGGCGCGGAACCGGGCGATCTCGACTCTGACGCAGCGGCAACGATCCTGAAGGGCCTCACCTCCATCGGGCGCGGCCCCGGCCTCGTGATGCTGACGGAAAACCCCAACGTCTCCGCCGGCACCGTCGCCGAGGACATCGTGGCCGCCTGGTATTCGGGCGTCTGCGACACCGACCGGGGCGAGGTGCTCGCCACCTTCACGGGGGCCTTGGTCTGGAACGCCCTCGACTACACCAAGCCCTTCGGTTCCTGCGGCGGCGAGACCGGCTACTGGGCCGATCCTCCGCAAAGCTGATCTTCATCTCGGGGCACAAAACCATGGCCGACATTCAAGCCGATGTCATCGTCGTCGGGTCCGGCGTCGCGGGAGCGACCCTGGCCGCCAAGGTGGCGGAAAGCGGCCTCAAGGTCGCGATCATCGAGGCCGGGTCGAAGGTCGACCGCGCCGAGGCGACGCAGCGCTACTGGGACGCCCTGATCAAGGTGCCCGAATGCCCCTATCCGCCGACGCCTCAGGCGGAGCACCCGATCACCGACGACCTGAACCACTGGTACCGGCAGGCCGGGCCGGACACGTTCAAGAGCACCTATGTGAAGGTGGTCGGCGGCACCACCTGGCACTGGCTCGGCACCTGCCTGCGCCACGTGCCGGCGGATTTCCGCCTCAAGAGCCTCTACGGCCGGGGCGTCGACTGGCCCATCGCCTATGACGACCTGGAGCCGTTCTACGGCCAGGCGGAGAACGAGATCGGCGTCTCGGGCGATTCCTACGAGCCCCTCGGCGCGCCGCGCTCCACTCCCTATCCGATGCCGGCCATTCCGCAGACCTATCTCGACAAGGCCTTCGCCAAGGCTCTCGAGGGCACGGTCTACGAGGTCCGCGCGACCCCGCAGGGGCGCAACTCGCAGGACCGGGACGAGCGTCCCTCCTGCTGCGGCAATGCGAGCTGCATCCCGGTCTGCCCGGTCCAGGCGAAGTACGACGCCACCGTGCATGTGGACCGGGCCGAGAAGAGCGGCGCCGTGCTCTACGACCGGACCACCGCGACCTTCGTCGAGACCGGACCGGACGGCCGCATCGCGGCGATCCGCGCGAAGCGCCCGGACGGCAGCGAGATCCGCGCGGTCGGAAAGGTCTTCGTCATCGCGGCCCACGCGGTCGAGACGCCGCGCCTGCTGCTCAACTCCCGCTCCGAGGCCACCCCGCGCGGTGTCGCCAACGGCTCCGACCAGGTCGGCCGCAACCTCATGGACCACCCGACCCAGCTGAGCTGGGCGCTCGCGAACGATCCGGTCTGGCCCTATCGCGGCCCGCTCTCGACCTCCGGCATCGAGAACCTGCGCGACGGCCCCTTCCGCAAGGAGCGGCCGGCCTTCCGCGTCGAGATCGGCAACGACGGCTGGTCCTGGCCGACGGGCGCGCCGGTCAGCACCGCCGCCGACCTCGCCCGCACGGGCCTGCGCGGCAAGGCCCTCGACGACGCGCTCCGGCACCACACCTCGCGGCACGTGCGCGTGGCCTCCCTGGTGGAGCAGCTGCCCGACCCGGAGAACCGCGTCACCCTCGATCCCACCGAGACCGACATGTACGGGGTGCCCCTGCCCCGCCTCGCCTATCGCTACGACGACTACGTGAAGGCCGGCCTCGCGGCGGCCCGCGACGCCCACGCGGAAATCTTCGCCCGCCTCGGCACCACCGGGGTGCAGCATCAGGACGATGCCGCCGGCGCCGGCCACATCATCGGCACCGCCCGCATGGGCGAGGACCCGAAGAGTTCCGTGGTGGACCGGGACCTGCGCAGCCACGACCACCGCAACCTGTTCATCCTCGGCTCCGCCGTCTTCCCGACCTCCGCGACGGCCAACCCGACGCTCACCATCGCGGCCTTGAGCCTGCGGGCGGTAGAGGCCGTGAAGGGAGCGCTGGCCGGATGACGCGATAGCCGCACAGCCCGCTTCTCCCGACAGCAGAGGAGGGGGAACCATTCAGGATTGCCGCATTGACAGCGACAAGCAACGGTGGTTGTGATCCTGTAGCATTTTCAGGCGCTTGCGACAGGGCCGGCAATGGCTTTCAGGCATCACTACATCGAACGTGTCTTCGACTTCGTCGAACGGTGCCGAGAGCTTGCAAGCGCCGATGCCGTCATGCGGGAGCTCCAGGCCACCGTGGCCGATCTCGGCTTTTCGTCGTTCATCGTGACCGGCCTGCCCCTGCCCAACCGCCCCCTTGAGCCCCTCGTCCTCCTGAGTTCCTGGCCGGAGGACTGGTTCGAGCGCTATACCTCGCAGGACTACTTCCAGATCGATCCCGTCGGACAGAACGTGTTCACCACAACCTCGCCCTTTCGCTGGGGCGATGCTCCCCATCGCAGGGACAAGGCCCTTGCACAAACCATGATGGACGAAGCGGTCGAGTTCGGATTGGCCGACGGCTTTTGCGTCCCGATCTATACGGCGACGGGATGGCAATCGGCGTTCAGCTTCGCGAGCGAGTATCGCCTCGATGCCGGCCCGAAGGAACTGGCAGCGGCCCACCTGCTGGCCGTCACGGCCCATGGGCGCCTGCGCGCGCTCCTAGGCGAGGAGCAGCCTCGCGTCAGGCAGAAGCTCACCCCGCGGGAGCGCGAGGTTCTGACCTGGGCGGCGGCCGGCAAGAGCGCCTGGGAGACCTCGGCCATCCTCGGCATCTCCCAGGCGACGGTCATCACCCATCTCGACAACATCCGGCGCAAGCTGCACGTGGCGAACACGACCCAGGCCGTCGTGGCGGCGCTCCAGTCGGGCGAACTCCAGCCCTACTGACCTCCCAAGATCTTCGGATATGCGGAGCCCGCGGCGTTTGGAATGATCCCGTCATTCATCGCAAACGGGGGCGGGCTATGGTTCAGGTCCATGTCGTGACCAGGGAGAACGCAGCGCAATATGCAAAGGAATTGGACAGCTACTTTCGCTGGCGCCATCTGATCTACGTCGAGGAGCGGGGCTGGGAGGATCTGAGACGGGAAGACGGTCTCGAACGCGACCAGTTCGATACCAGCGCGGCCGTTCACCTGATCGCCATGATCGGTCCCGACGTCGTCGGCGGGTCGCGGATGATCCGCATGTCCGAGCCGACCCTCCTGAGCGAAGTCTATCCGCGCCTGGTGCAGCGGGGGACGGTGCCCCGGGATCACGAAACGATCGAATGGACCCGGATGTTCGTGACCCCGGCTTGCCGGACCGGCCATGGGGAGAAGTCGGTGGCAGGAGCCCTTTTCTGCGCGGTGATGGAATATTGCCTCGCCATCGGCGCGACCCGTGTCGGGGGCGTCATGGAAACCTTCTGGCTGCCCCGCTGGCAGCGTTTCGGGTGGACCACGCAGGCGCTCGGCCTGCCGGAAGAGATTGCCGGCTCCATGACGCTGGCGGCCTTCATGGACGTGAACCGAAAATCCCTCGATGGCGTTCGGGACGCGACCGGCTGGACGCAGCCCGTGCTGGTCTGGGGCATGGAGCCGGGCGATGCGCACGCGACCGCACTGACGCTCTTGGCCAGCTAATCGTTCGGGTTCGGAAGATGAGCACGAAATTCGCAGGAAATCTCGGCGGCGACGAAGGAAAGCTGACGCACGACGAAAGAATCACGCTTTCGCTCCTGCGTGTCGTTACGGATCTGGCGACGATCAGGAAAGGCCTGACGACGAGCGACTTTCAGCGTCTGCCGTCTCTGCCCGCGCTCCTGCAGGCGGCAGATCGGCTGATCGACGAGATGGGTTTTTCCGACGATGAATAGCCTGCAAGTCCCGTTCCTGTTCGCAGGCTGACCGGGCCAGCGTGAGAATCGCCTGCCGCATCGCCTTGTTCTGCAGGCGGTCGAACAGCGACAGAAGTTCCAGGCTATCCTTGTCGGCCGGCACGATGTCGCTTGGAAATCCTGTCGCGTCCGTCTTGGGCAGGAAGAACGAGGTCTCGACTCCCAGGGTTGCGGCGATCCGGTTCAACCGTCCCACGCTGATCCGATTGGCGCCCTTCTCGTATTTCTGGACCTGCTGAAACGTCACTCCCAGAGCCTCGCCCAGCTTCATCTGGCTCATGCCGATTTGCGTCCGGCGCAGGCGGATCCGAAGCCCGATCTCCTTGCCGATCTGGTCTGTTGCCTTCGTTGACATTCGGCCCCCTGCTGCTGGTATTCGAGAGGTCCTAACACTGTAACAAAACAGCATGCAACGTCTAACGGTGTTGGAGCCGATCCTACGATGTTCAGGGATGCTCCCGGCCGCCGCAGCTTTGCCGGACACGTCGCACCGCCCCCTTCACGAGGGCGCGAGAGAGCCCGCACCGATCTTGCTATTGCCACGGTTGCGCGGCACCACGGGCGTCCCCTCACCCGAGTGCCCTGCCGATGATCCTGTCCCGCCGAACCCTTCTTGCCGGCCTCGCCCTGTCGGGCGCGGGCGTTCCCGCCTTCGCGCAGGAGGCGCCGGAAGCGCAGCGGGCCCCGGTGGAGCTCATCGAGGACACCCTCGCCCTGCCCTCGGCGGTGCGCCTCGGCCATGCCCATGGCGACGTGATCATGATCGAGTATTTCGACTACAACTGCCCTTGGTGCAAACGCTCCGCGAAGGACCTGCCCGCGCTGCTGAAGGCCGAGCCGGACCTGAGCTACGTGCTGGTGAATTTCGCCGTGCTCGGCGCGCCGTCCGTCCAGGCGACCCGCGCGGCCCTGGCCTTCCTGCAGGTGCAGGGGCCGGAAAATTACCTTCCGCTCCATCTCGCGCTCTTCGGGCTGCGCGGCACGGTGACGGGCGAGCGGGCGATGGCCGAGGCGGAGCGGCTGGGCGCCGATCCCGCGCGCCTCGCCGCCGTCGCCGACAGCGAGCGCACCACCGGGTGGATGAAGGATGCCTTCAAGCTCGGCGATTCCCTGGGCTTCGTCGCCACCCCCTCCTTCCTGGTCGGCACCGACTCCTATGTCGGCGGCATGACCCTGGCCCAGAAGCGGGAGGCGATTGCCGCCGCGAGAGGGTAGCGCTCGACCGCGAGAGTCATGATCTCGCGCCGGAAGCGCCGACCTGCTCTCCTCCCCCTTGTGGGGAGGAGATGGAGGTGGGGGTGTGGGCGATAGCCTATGACGGTCCGGCGCTCACACCCCCACCCTAACCCTCCCCACAAGGGGGAGGGAATGAGGTCGCGCCATTGCAGCCAGATCCACGACGGTCGCAACCAAACTCCACCCTCATCCTGAGGGGCCGCGACAGCGGCGTCTCGAAGGAGGCTCCAGTGCATTCCGGAGACGCCCTCGTCCTTCGAGACGGACCTGACGGTCCCCTCAGGACGAGGGTGAGGGGATAGAGTTGGACGAACAGCGACACCGGAAGGAGTCCCCCGGCGGCCGTAGCCTTTCGTCGTCTTGGACAATCGCTTCCGGACCGGTTAAGCGCGGCTGGCATGTCGCTCATCCGTTCCTCCCTTTTGGTCGGCCTCGGCTCCGTCGCGTCGCGGATCCTCGGCTTCGGCCGGGACATCCTGTTCGCGCAGGTGCTCGGCGCCGGGCCGGTGGCGGATGCGTTCCTGGCGGCGTTCCGGCTGCCGAATCTGGTGCGGCGCATCGTCGGCGAGGGCGGGCTCAACCCGGCCCTCGTGCCTGCCTTAAGCCGCCTGGAGCCCGGCGAGGCGGCGAGGGTGGCGGGGGACGTGGTGTCGGTCTTCGCCCTGGCGCTTCTCGCCCTGTCCGGGCTGGTCGAGATCGGCGCGGGGCTTCTCGCCTTCGTGCTCGCACCCGGCCTGGTCGACGACGGCGGCACGCTCGCCCTCGTCGCGCTCTATACCCGCCTCGGCTTCCCGATGGTGCTGGGCGTGACCCTCTCGTCGGTCGCGGCCGCCCTCCTGAACCTGCGCGGCCGCTACGGCGCGGCGGCCTTCGCGCCTCTCATCGTCAATGGCGGCCTGATCGCCGTCGCGGTCGCACTGGAGGCGGGCTCCACCCTGCCGCTGCCCGAGAAGGCCGCGTGGCTCGCGGCCGCCGCGAGCCTGTCGGGGCTCCTCCAGCTCGCCGCCATGGCCGCCGCGCTGCCCTGGGGCGAGGGCCGCATGATCGCCTTTCGCGTGCCGCGCCCGTCCCCGCTGGTGAAAAGCCTTCTGCTTGCCGGCTTTCCGGCCCTCGTGGCCAGCGGCGCGGTGCAGCTCTTCGTTCTCGTGGGCACGCAGATCGCCTCGTTCTGGCCCTCCGGCGTGTCATGGCTCTATTACGCCGACCGGGTGATGCAGCTGCCTCTGGGGCTGATGGCGGCCTTCGCGGCCAGCGTGCTCCTGCCCCAGCTCGCCCTGAAGCACCGGGCCGGGGAGGACGAGGCGGTCGTGGCCGCGCAGAACCGGGCGCTGGAGCTGGCGCTCCTCCTCGCCCTGCCCGCCGCCGCCGCCCTCGTCGTCCTGGCCTGGCCCATCGCGTCGGTCCTGTTCGCGCGCGGGGCCTTCACGCAGGCCGACGCGGCGGGAACGGCCCGGGTCCTCGCCTGTCTCAGCCTCGGCCTGCCCTTCGCCACCGTGGCCAAGGTCCTGAGCCAGACGCTCTTCGCCCGAAATCACCTGCGGGCCACCCTGGTCGCCGCCCTGATCGGGATCGCCGTCACCGCCGCGGCCTCGCTGCTCCTCGCGCCCGCCTTCGGCGTGGCCGGCATCGCGCTCGGCATCAGCCTCGGCTGCTTCGCCCAGGCGGGCGTCCTGGTCGGAAGCCTGCGCCGGCTCGGCCTCTGGTCGCCGGATGCCGCCCTTGGCGGACGCGCGGTCCGAATCGCCTGCGCCAGCACCGTCATGGGCCTGGGGCTGGCGGCGGCGGCGGCCCTCGTTCCGCGGGCGGATGCCGTCGTCCTCGCGGCCCTGTGCCTGGGCGGCCTCGTCCTCTACGGGGCCGCGGCCCGTCTGACCGGCGCTCTCACCCGCGACGATATCGCCCTTCTGGCGAAAAAAGCATGAGCAGGCTTGCATCGTGGCCCCGCCCTGTCATAACCCCCGCCGCGACAAGCGTGGGAGTTGAAAGACGATGGCGCAGTTCAAGGAGCGGGTCTTCTCCGGCGTTCAGCCGACGGGAAATCTCCATCTCGGCAATTACCTCGGCGCCATCAAGCGCTTCGTCACCATGCAGCAGACGCACGATTGCATCTATTGCGTGGTCGACATGCACGCCATCACCGTGTGGCAGGACCCCAAGGAGCTCGCGCGCCAGATCCGCGAGGTGACCGCCGCCTTCCTGGCCGCCGGCATCGACCCGGCCAAGCACATCGTGTTCAACCAGAGCCAGGTGGCCGAGCACGCCGAGCTCGCCTGGGTGTTCAACTGCATCGCCCGCATGGGCTGGGCCAACCGCATGACCCAGTTCAAGGAGAAGGCCGGCAAGGACCGGGAGAACGCGTCGGTGGGCCTCTTCGCCTATCCGATGCTGATGGCGGCCGACATCCTGGTCTACCGCGCCACCCACGTGCCGGTGGGCGAGGACCAGAAGCAGCACCTGGAGCTGACCCGCGACATCGCGCAGAAATTCAACAACGACTTCGCGGAATCCATCGCGGAGCACGGCTTCGGCGACGCCTTCTTCCCGCTGACCGAGCCGCTGATCGCGGGCCCCGCCACCCGGGTCATGTCCCTGCGCGACGGCTCGAAGAAGATGTCGAAGTCCGACCCGTCGGATTACTCGCGCATCAACCTCACGGACGATGCCGACACCATCGCCCAGAAGATCCGCAAGGCGAAGACCGATCCCGAGCCGCTACCGAGCGAGGTCGAGGGCCTCTCCGCCCGCCCGGAGGCCGACAACCTGGTCGCCATCTACGCCGCCCTCATGGACTCGACGCCCGAGGACGTGCTGCGCGAGCATGGCGGATCGCAGTTCTCCGGCTTCAAGGCGTCGCTCGTGGACGTGGCGGTGACGAAGCTCGCCCCCATCGCCGGCGAGATGCGCCGCCTCATGGCCGATCCCGGCCATATCGATGCGGTGCTGGCCGACGGCTCCGCCCGCGCACGGGCGATCGCGTCCGAGACCATGGGCGCGGTCAAGGACATCGTCGGCTTCGTGCGGGCCCGCTGACTTGCTCATGACCTAAGGTCAGGGCAGCATCAGGGTGTAACGCAGGAGACCGAGCTGTGAGCGGCAAGCGCCGATCGTACGAGGCCGGCCACCGGCCCAAATTCATGGTGGTGATCGACAAGACGCCGGAATGCGCCCGCGCGGTCCATTTCGCCTCGCGGCGCGCGGCGCGCACCGGCGCGAGCATGGTCATGCTCGGCATCGTCGACCCGCCCGACGACTTCGAGTGGATCGGCGTCGGCGAAGCCATGATCGAGGAGGCCAGCGCGCAGGCCGAGAAGCTGCTCGACGAGGCGGCGCGCGAGGCGCGCAACGCCGCCGGGGTCGAGCCCGAGCAGGTGATCCGCGTCGGCAACCGGGCCGACGAGATCATCAAGCTCATCAACGAGGACGAGGACATCTCCTTCCTGGTCCTCGCGGCCGGGTCCAGCAAGGAGGGACCGGGCCCCCTGGTCTCGACGCTGGCCGGCCGCGCCGCCGCCTCCTTCCCGATCCCCATCGTGGTCGTGCCGGGCGGCCTGACCGACGAGGAGATCGACGCCCTGGCGGGGTGACGGCCCCGGCCCGGGCCCCTCGGCATGCCCCGGACCGGTCTCGTCTCCCCCTTGGAATCTCCCGTCGCCCGATCCACATTGGGGATGGTACCTGTTAGAACGATTCTAAGACCTTCTTCCGACGACCCGCTCGGCCGGCCTTGAACCGGCGCAGAGGACAAACACCGATGTTCATCCAGACCGAAGCCACCCCCAATCCCGCCACCCTGAAGTTCCTGCCCGGCCGCGTCGTGATGCCGGAAGGCACGTTCGAGGCCCGCACCCCGGACGCCGCCGACGCGTCGCCCCTGGCCCGGCGCCTTTTCGCCATCTCGGGCGTGACCGGCGTCTTCTTCGGCTACGACTTCATCACCGTCACCAAGGCCGACGGCGAATGGCAGCACCTGAAGCCCGCCATCCTCGGCGGCATCATGGAGCACTTCATGTCGGGCGCGCCCCTCTTCGCCGAGGGCCATGTCCAGACGGAGGACGACGGCGAGGAGTTCTTCGACCAGGAGGACGCCCCCACGGTGGCGACCATCAAGGAGCTGCTCGAGACCCGCATCCGCCCGGCGGTGGCCGGCGACGGTGGCGACATCACCTTCCGGGGCTACAAGGACGGCACCGTCTACCTGGTCATGAAGGGCGCCTGCTCGGGCTGCCCGTCCTCCACGGCGACCCTGCGCCACGGCATCCAGAACCTGCTGCGCCACTTCCTGCCGGACGTGCGCGAGGTGCAGGCGGTCTGATCGGTAGCGTACCTTACGGAATTCCAATTGCCGCCACGCTGAAACCAATCGCCGCCTCCCGCGTCAGCCCCGAGAACCGACAATGGAGGTTGTGATGAAAGCGACGGCAAGGCCACTCCTGGCCGGAATGCTCCTGATGACCCTGGGCGGCGCCGCGGTGGCGCAGACGCCCGCGACGCGGCCCTGCCTTGAAGGCGAGGAGCGGGTCGGCGGCGTATGCCAGCCCCTGACCCGGGTTCCCACCCGGCCGGGCGAAACCGTCAGGGATACCGGCAGCCCGGCCGCGCCCGACAGGACCGGCAGCACCGGCGTCCGGGCCCCGGCGGGCACGACGGGAACCGGCACAGGCGTTCCGGCCGGCGGAGTCCGTTCGGGCGGCGGCGGGTAACAGGTCTTCCGGTCCCGCCCGGACGAACGGCGAAGACCCTCGTTAGCGCAGCCGGAATCGCTCCAGCGATTCCGGCTGTCGTCGTATGGTGCCCCCCGCGCGACCGGCTCCCGCCATCGACGCCTTGCGCTCCCCGGGTGTCTCATCGCCTGGACCCCTCGAAGGTCGGGTTCGGCGAAATCCGTAATCCACTTTTCCGCACGATGCGCTAAAGAGACGTGAGACCTGACGGAGACGAATCTTGCGCGTCCTTGCCATCGACACCGCCCTCGGCGCCTGCTCGGCCTGCATTCTCCAGGCGGGGGACGCCGAGCCGCTGGCCAGCGAGACCATCCCCATGGAGCGCGGCCACGCCGAGGCCCTGCTGCCGCTGATCGACCGGGTGGTCTCCCAGGTCGAGGGCGGCTTCGAGACCCTCGACCGGGTCGCCGTCACCGTCGGACCGGGCAGCTATACGGGCCTGCGGGTCGGCATCGCGGCCGCCCGGGGCATCGGCATCGCGGCGGATATTCCCGTCATCGGCGTGGCGACGCTCTCGGCCTTCCTGGCGCCGCTCATGGCCGGGGACAGGCGCGGCCTCTTCACCGCCGCCATCGACGCCAAGCACGGGCAGATCTACATCCAGGCCGTCGCCACCGGCGGGCGCGTCATCATCCAGCCCAGCCTCATGGGCTACCGCGACGCGATCCGGCTCCTCGGCTCCGGGCCGATCCTGGCGAGCGGATCGGCCGCGCCGACGCTGGCGGCGGAGGCGCGGATGCAGGGCGTCGACATCGTGGTCGACGACGCGGCGCTCGCCCCCGACATCGTCTGGGTCGCCCGGCTCGGCGCCATCGCGGACCCGACCCAGGCCCTGCCGAAGCCGCTCTACCTGCGCGAGCCCGACGCCAAGCCGCAGGACGCCGCGCGAATCGCGCGCCGATGAGCTTCCTCGACCGCTTCTACCCGCCGCCGCCGGCCCGGGTCGAACCGCTGGGAACCGAGGCCGCCGCGGCGCTCGCGGCGATCCATGCCTCCGCCTTCGCGCGGCCGTGGAGCCCCCTCGAGTTCCAGAGCCTGCTCGGCGACCGGGCGGTGCTGGCCGACGGGGTCTTCGTGGGGCGCGAGACCGTCTTCGGCCGCCCGTCGCCGGTCGGCTTCATTCTCTCGCGGATCGTGCTGGACGAGGCGGAGATCCTGACGGTCGCCATCAGCCGGGAATGCCGCGGCCGCGGCTATGCCAGGCCGCTCCTGGCGCAGCATCTCGACGGCCTCTCCCGGCGCGGCGTGGCCCATGTCCATCTGGAGGTGGAGGAGGGCAACGCCCCCGCCATCGCGCTCTATCGCCGCTTCGGCTTCGAGGAAACCGGCCGCCGGACGGGGTACTACCTCAAGCCGGACGGAAGCCGGGTCGCGGCCCTGACCATGAGGCTCGGGCTGTAGCCCGATCCGGACGGGTCGCCTATAAGCATCCCGAGGAGAGGACTTCTTGGCTTCACGCAACACCACATCGGCAAGACCGCGCCGGCCGGGCGCCATCGAGCGCGCCTGCCGCGAGAAGGGCCTGCGCATGACCGGGCAGCGCCGGGTCATCGCGCGCATTCTCGACGACGCGGCGGACCATCCCGACGTGGTGGAGCTGCACCGCCGGGCTGCCGAGGTGGACGACCGCATCTCCCTGTCCACCGTCTACCGGACGGTGAAGCTGTTCGAGACTCAAGGGATCATCGAGCGCCTGGATTTCCGCGACGGCCGCTCCCGCTACGAACAGGCGGCGCGCGAGCACCACGACCACCTCATCAACCTGGAGACCGGGGCCGTGATCGAGTTCCACTCGGACGAGATCGAGGCCCTGCAGGACGAGATCGCCAAGAGGCTCGGCTACAAGGTGGTCTACCACCGGCTGGAGCTCTACGCCGTCCCCCTGGACAAGGACGATCCGTGACGCGCATCCTGGTGGGCCTGAGGCTCCTCGCTCTCGGCCTGTGCGGCCTTTTCCTCGTCCCCTTGCAGATGCTGGCCCTGCGCTTCGGGTGGGACATCCTGCACAGGACCCCCATGTGGTTTCACCGGATCCTGCTGCGCCTGTTCAACGTGCGCGTGATCGAGCGGGGCACGCCGCCCGGGAACGCCGCCACCCTCGTGGTGGCCAATCACGTCTCCTGGCTCGACATCCCGGTCATCGGCTCGCTCCACCCCCTGTCCTTCATCGCCAAGTCGGAGATCGAGGGTTGGCCGGTGGTGGGCCTCTTCGCCAGACTGCAGCGCTCGGTCTTCATCGACCGCCAGCGCCGCAAGGCCACCGCCGAGGTGAACGACGCCCTCGCCCACCGGCTGGTGAAGGGCGAGGTGATCGTGCTCTTCGCGGAGGGCACCACCAGCGACGGCAACCGGCTGCTCCCCTTCCGCTCCTCCCTGGTGGGCGCGGCCCAGACCGCGCTCACGAACGGCAGCGAGCGCGTGCTGCTGCAGCCCCTCGCCATCCGCTACACCCGCCGCCACGGCCTTCCCGTGACCCGTCGCGACCGCCCCTTCATCGCCTGGTACGGCGACATGGAGCTGGCGCCGCACCTGAAGATGTTCGTGCAGGCCACGCCCCTCGACGTGGTCGTGACCTGGGGCGAGCCGATCCCGTTCAACGGCAGCCGCAAGGGCGCGACGGTGCAGGCGGAGGCGGAGGTGCGCAGGGCCCTGACGGCGGGGTGATCGCCTCGCCCCGGGCGGCCCGGTTGGAGGGCCTGCCGTTCCATGCAACACTGGCTCGTCGGTGCGGGAGGCGGCCGGGCTGGCCGCTGCCGGGCCCGCAGTGAGACACTTTCGGCAAGGAGCCGCTATTCTCTTACGGGCGCAAAAGCCTTAAAAGGGCGCACGATCCCTGTCCCGACAGTCAGATACAGGCCAAGCGCGTGAAAAAAGTCTTCGTCAAATCCTACGGCTGCCAGATGAACGTCTATGACGCCGAGCGCATGGCCGACATGCTGGCGACCGAAGGCTACAGCGAAACCAAGGCCATGGAGGAGGCGGATCTCGTCATCCTCAACACCTGCCATATCCGCGAGAAGGCCGCCGAGAAGGTCTATTCCGAGCTCGGCCGCGTGCGCGAGCTGAAGCAGGAGCGCGAGGCGGCCGGACAGGAGACCCGCATCGTCGTGGCCGGCTGCGTCGCCCAGGCGGAGGGCAAGGAGATCCTGCGCCGCCAGCCCGCCGTGGACGTGGTGGTGGGCCCGCAGAACTACCATCGCCTGCCCGATCTCCTGAAGAAGTCCCGGTCCGAGCGCCTCGTCGACACCGAATTCCCGATCGAGGACAAGTTCGACCACCTGCCCGCGCCCTCGAAGGCCAAGACCATCAGCCGGGGCGTGTCGGCGTTCCTCACCATCCAGGAGGGCTGCGACAAGTTCTGCACCTTCTGCGTGGTGCCCTATACCCGCGGGGCCGAGGTGTCGCGCCCGGTCGCCCGGATCCTGGACGAGGCGATGCGCCTCGCCGATGCCGGCGTGCGCGAGCTGACGCTCATCGGCCAGAACGTGAACGCCTATCACGGCGAGGGCCCGGACGGCTCGGTCTGGTCCCTGGGCCGCCTGCTGCGCCGCCTCGCCGAGGTGCCGGGGATCGCGCGCCTGCGCTACACCACCAGCCACCCCCGCGACATGGACGAGGAGCTGATCGCCGCCCATGGCGACCTGCCCGCCCTCATGCCCTACCTGCACCTGCCGGTGCAGTCCGGCTCCGACCGCATCCTCGACGCCATGAACCGCAAGCATACGGGCGACGAGTACCGCCGCCTGATCGAGCGAATCAGGAAGGTCCAGCCCGACCTCGCCCTGTCGTCCGACTTCATCGTCGGCTTCCCGGGCGAGACGGACCAGGATTTCGAGGACACGATGCGGCTCGTGGCCGATATCGGCTTCGCCAGCTCCTTCTCGTTCAAGTACAGCCCACGCCCCGGCACGCCCGCGGCCGAGATGGGCGAGCAGGTCGCCGAGGCCGTGAAGGCCGAGCGCCTGAGCCGCCTGCAAAACCTGTTGGAAACGCAAAGGCAGGCTTTCAATCACGGAACCGTTGGCCAGACTCTTGACGTTCTCTTGGAGAAACCGGGTCGTCATCCGGGCCAGATCGCAGGCAAGTCGCCCTATCTGCAGGCCGTGCAGTTCGAAAGCGACGTTCACCGGATCGGCGAGATCGTGACGGTGCGGATCGTGCGGGCAGGCTCCAACAGCCTGTTCGGGGAATGGGTCAAGCCGGGCGACAGGGCCGCGGCTTAAACGAAGGAGAGGCATTTGAGGCCAGCGGACAACGTGACCGCACGTGCTCAGAAGGGCCGCGGCTCTTCGAGCTTACCTCCAGGCGTCGTGGAGGAGGCAGAAATCATCCTCACCTTCGACGACAACCGCCTCGCCAGCCTTGTTTTCGGCCAGTACGACCAGAACCTCGCCCATCTGGAGCGGCGCCTGAACGTCACCGCCATCGCCAACGGCAACCGGGTCACCGTCAAGGGCACGCCCGAGGCGTCCGAACTGGCGCGCCGGGTCCTGGAGGGCCTCTATGATCGCGCCCGCCAGGGCGTGACGCTCGCCCCCGGCGACGTGGACGGCACCATCGAGGAAAGCACCCTGCAGGGCACCCTCTTCCCGCAGGCCGAGGACGCCCCCGTTCCCGGGCTGACGGCCTTCGACCAGATCGCCACCCGCAAGCGCGGCCCCGTGCGCGCCCGCAACGCGGCGCAGAACGCCTACATCAAGGCGCTCAAGCAGCACGAGCTCGTCTTCGCCGAAGGCCCCGCCGGCACCGGCAAGACCTGGCTCGCGGTGGGCTATGCCGTCTCGCTGCTGGAGCAGGGGCAGGCCGACCGCCTGATCCTGTCGCGCCCGGCCGTCGAGGCGGGCGAGCGCCTGGGCTTCCTGCCCGGCGACATGCGCGAGAAGGTCGATCCGTATCTGCGCCCGATCTACGACGCCCTCTACGACTTCATGGAGGCCCGGCACGTGGACCGGGGCCTGCAGACCGGCATGATCGAGATCGCGCCGCTGGCCTTCATGCGCGGGCGCACGCTCACCAACGCGGTGGTGCTGCTCGACGAGGCCCAGAACACCACCTCCATGCAGATGAAGATGTTCCTGACCCGCCTCGGCGAAGGCTCGCGGATGATCATCACCGGCGACCCGACCCAGATCGACCTGCCGCCGGGCCAGAAATCCGGCCTGGTGGAGGCCGTGCGCATCCTCGACGGGGTCGAGGGCATCGGCCGGGTCACCTTCAAGGAGCAGGACGTGGTGCGCCACGATCTCGTGCGGCGCATCGTCACCGCCTACGACGCGGCCGCCCGCCAGGAGCCGCCGCAGGAACCGGGACGCAGGTTTTGATCGAGCTCGACATCATGGTCGAGGGGGGCGACTGGGCCCGCCTCGAAGGCGCCGAGGCCCTGGCGCAGCGGGCCGCGGAGGCGGCGGTCGCCGTCGCGGACGAGGCGGACGAGGATTTCGAGGTCAGCGTGATGCTGGCCGACGACGCCCAGATCCGGGAGCTGAACCGGACCTGGCGCAACAAGGACAAGCCCACCAACGTGCTGTCCTTCCCGGCGCCGGAACAGCCGGGCGCCGAGGGCCCTCGCCATCTGGGCGATATTGCATTAGCCTATGAAACCCTGGTGCGCGAATCCGAGGAGGAATCCAAGGCGCTCGCGGACCATTTTGCCCATCTGATCGTCCATGGCGTTCTCCATCTCCTCGGCTACGACCACGAAATCGAGGCGGAGGCGGAAATCATGGAAGCTCTCGAGGTGAAGGCGCTCGCCACCCTTGGCATCGCCGATCCCTATCGCGATATGGCAGCATGAGCGGCTGACGCCGACGGCTGAAAATCAACACCGATGAACGAAGACCGAAGTCCCAACGACCGACCTACCCGCACCCTCGCGGATACCGAGGGCCTCCGCGACCACTGGTATGACCGGGTTCTCACCCGGTTCGGCCTGAAGGCTCGCGATTCCATCCGAAGCGATCTCGAGGATGCCCTCGCGGAAGCCGTCGAGGATGCGGATTTCTCGCCCCAGGAGAGGGCGATGCTCAAGAACGTCCTCGGCTTCCACCGGATCCGGGTGGAGGACGCGATGGTCCCCCGGGCCGACATCGTGGCCGTGGCCGCGGACACCACCCTGGGCGACCTGCTCAAGCTGTTCCGGACCGCGGGCCATTCGCGCCTGCCGGTCTACGGCGAGACCCTCGACGATCCCAAGGGCATGGTGCACATCCGCGACTTCCTGGATTTCATTGCCATGAGCGCCGGGGCTTCCGTCAGCCCCGATGCGCCCCTGCCGAATCTGGGCCAGGTCGACCTGATGAAGACCCTGGCCTCCGCCAATATCCTGCGCCCGGTCCTGTTCGTGCCCCGCTCCATGCCGGCGATCGACCTCCTCGTGCGCATGCAGGCGACCCGGACCCACATGGCCCTGGTGATCGACGAATACGGCGGCACGGACGGCCTCGTCTCCATCGAGGACCTGGTGGAGATGGTGGTCGGCGACATCGAGGACGAGCACGACGACGACGTCGAGCTCACCATCGTGCAGGGCGCGGACGACACCTTCATCGCTGATGCCCGGGCGAGCCTGGACGAGGTGAAGGAGATCCTCGGGGTCGACCTGACCGCCGAGGACAGCGCGGAGGACATCGACACGCTGGGCGGCTTCATCGTCACCCTCGCCGGACGGGTGCCCTCCCGCAACGAGCTGATCATCGGCCCCGGCAACCTGGAATTCGAGGTTCTGGACGCCGATCCCCGCCGGGTGAAGCGCCTGCGCATCTACCGCCGGAAGGTGGCGGTCGCGCCGGACACCACGACCGAGATCGACAAGCGGCCCTTCACGTCCGAGAGCACCGCCGCCGAATGACCGCCATCGCGGATCGCGTGATCCTCGCGCAGGGATGGCGGCGCTGGCTCGTCGCCTTCCTGGCCGGCGCCGTCGGCGCGCTCAGCCTGCCGCCCTTCGGCATCCTGCCGGCCCTCGCCCTCTCCCTGGCCCCCGCCGTCTGGCTGCTCGACGGCGCCGGCAAGGCCGGGCCGTCCCGGGGCGCGCGCCTCCGGTCCGCGGCCCTCGCCGGCTGGTTCTGGGGCTTCGGCTATTTCGTCGCCGGCCTGTGGTGGCTGGGGGCGGCCTTTCTGGTGGAGGCGGACCAGTTCGCCTGGGCCATGCCGTTCGGGGTGCTCGGCCTGCCGGCGCTCCTCGCCTTCTTCCCGGCCTTCGGGTTCGGTCTCGCCCAGCTGCTCTGGACGCCGGGCGCCGCGCGGATCCTCGCCTTCGCCTTCGCCCTGACGGTCAGCGAGATCCTGCGCGGCCATCTCTTCACCGGCTTTCCCTGGAACAGCCCCGGCATGGCGCTGGGCCAGCACCTCTGGCTCATGCAGGCGGCCTCGGTCGTGGGCCTCTACGGGCTGACCGTGCTGGCCGTGGGAATCGGCGCCGCTCCGGCCCTTCTGGGGACGGGGCGCACCCTCCGCGACCGCTGGACCGCACCGGCCCTGGCGGCGGCGATGCTCGCCGGGCTCGCCGTGTTCGGCCTCTGGCGGGTGCCGTCCGCACCGCTCGCGACGGTCGAGAACGTACGGCTGCGCATCATGCAGCCGAACCTGCCGCAGGACGCCAAGTTCAACCCGCGCAACCGCGACGCCATCATGCAGCGCTATCTGCGGATCAGCGCCGCCCCGGGACGCGACGGCCGGGACCACAGCGCCGCGACCCACATCGTCTGGCCGGAATCGGCTTTTCCCTTCCTGCTGCACCGGGATCCGGCGTCGCTGGCCCAGATCGGGGCGCTGCTCGAGCCCGGCTCGGTTCTGGTCACCGGGGCCGCGCGCATGGACGACCCGCTGCCCGGAGAGGCGGTCGGCAAGTTCTTCAACGCCATCCAGGTGATCGACGGGCAGGGAACGATCCTCGGCTCGTACGACAAGGTCCATCTGGTGCCGTTCGGGGAATACGTGCCCCGGTTTCTCGACACCCTGATCCGGGCCGTGGGCCTGCGCCAGTTCGTGCATATTCCGGGCGGGTTCGAGCCGGGCGAGCGCCGGACGACGCTCAGCGTGCCGGGCCTGCCGCCGATGGCTGCGACAATCTGCTACGAGGCGATCTTCCCGGGCGAGGTCCTGCCGGACGGCCCCCGTCCCAGCCTCATCCTCAACGTGACCAACGATGCCTGGTTCGGGCGGACGCCCGGCCCCTACCAGCACTTCGCCCAGGCCCGCCTGCGGGCGGTGGAGGAGGGGCTGCCCCTGGTCAGGGCGGCGAATACCGGTATTTCCGCGGTGGTCGATCCCTTCGGCCGGGTGACCGGGAAGCTGCCACTCGGGGTTGAAGGCGTTCTCGACGCGGGCCTGCCGACCGCGATTTCCGCCACCGTTTACAACCGGCACGGCAGGTTTGTTTTGACGGCCACGCTTGTGATCTGCTTAATGGCGGCAGTCGTGCGCCGCCGGCGCCGATCGCCCCCTGCCCAACGGACCTGATCCTTCCGCTAAGTCAGACTCGCCAAGGAATTTCGCACTGATGAAGAAGTCGACCGGCTCCATCGACAAGGAAATCGGCAGCAGGGTGCGCATGCGTCGCATTTCCATCGGCATGAGCCAGGAAAAGCTCGGCGACATGCTCGGCCTGACCTTCCAGCAGGTCCAGAAATACGAGAAGGGCACCAACCGGATCAGCGTCTCGCGCCTCGTGGACATCGCCAAGATCCTGGGAGTCGACATCCACTTCTTCTTCAACGGGATCAAGAGCATCAAGAGCGATGCGGGGTTCTCCGAGGAGGAATCTCCCCCCTACATCTCCGAGGTCATGTCGACCCCCGAGGGCCTCCAGCTGATCAGGACCTTCACCAGCATCAAGAGCGCCCGGGTCCGGAAAAGCATCGTCCAGCTCGTCGCCAGCTTGGCGGCCCAGGAAGACGAAGAACGTTCGGCATAACGAACGCGTTCGCTTGACCTTTCCTTTTGCCTGCGGCATGAGCAATGCCGTCATTATGTAGCCTTCGGCTCCGCAGCCCCTGGCACAGCCTCCGCATCGTCTCAAAGGAATCTCCATCGTGCGCCGTTCGAGCTATCTTTTCACGAGCGAGTCGGTCTCCGAAGGTCATCCGGACAAGGTTTGCGACCGTATCTCCGATGCGGTGGTGGATGCCTATCTGGCGGCCGAGCCGGAAGCTCGCGTGGCCTGCGAAACGCTCGCCACCACCAACCGCGTCGTCATCGCCGGCGAGGTGCGCGGCCCCGAATCCATCACCAAGGACCGGGTGATCGAGCTCGCCCGCGACGCGATCAAGGACATCGGCTACGAGCAGGAAGGCTTCCACTGGAAGAACGCCGACGTGGCCGTGTATCTTCATGCCCAGTCGGCGCATATCGCCCAGGGCGTGGACGCCGCCGGCAACAAGGACGAGGGCGCGGGCGATCAGGGCATCATGTTCGGCTATGCCTGCAACGAGACCCCCGAGCTCATGCCGGCGCCGATCTATTACGCGCACAAGATCCTCGAGAACCTGACCCGGGCCCGCAAGGCCAAGGCCAACGGTGCCGCCGTCCTCGGCCCGGACGCCAAGAGCCAGGTGACGGTCCGCTACCAGAACGGCAAGCCCGTCGCGGCGACCCAGATCGTGCTCTCGACCCAGCACCTGGACGAGAACCTCTCCTCCGACGACGTGCGCGAGATCGTCGAGCCCTACATCCGCCAGACCCTGCCGGAAGGCTGGGTCTCGGCCGAGACCGTCTGGCACGTGAACCCCACCGGCAAGTTCGTGATCGGCGGACCGGACGGCGATTGCGGCCTCACCGGCCGTAAGATCATCGTCGACACCTATGGCGGCGCGGCCCCGCACGGCGGCGGCGCGTTCTCCGGCAAGGACCCGACCAAGGTGGACCGTTCGGCGGCCTACGCCGCCCGCTACCTCGCCAAGAACGTGGTCGCGGCCGGTCTCGCCGACCGCTGCACCCTGCAGCTCTCCTATGCCATCGGCGTGGCCAAGCCCCTGTCGATCTACGTGGACCTGCACGACACCGGCAAGGTGGACGAGGGCAAGCTGGAAGCGATCCTCATGGACGCCATGGATCTGTCGCCCCGCGGCATCCGCACCCATCTCGGCCTCAACAAGCCGATCTATGCCCGCACCGCGGCCTATGGCCATTTCGGCCGCAAGCCGGAAGCCGACGGCGGCTTCTCCTGGGAGCGGACGGACCTCGCGGACGCCCTCAAGTCCGCCCTGGCCTGAGCGCCATGAACGCAGCCTCCGAACGCGCCAGCGCCTTCTTCGGGCGCCGGAAGGGAAAGAGGCTGCGCGCCGGCCAGGACGAGCTCGTCCAGAACCTTCTCCCCGCCCTGCGGGTGGTTCCGGGCCGGCCGCCCGCCGAGATGTTCGGCGGCGACGAGCCGCGCGAGACCTGGCTTGAAATCGGCTTCGGCGGCGGCGAGCACCTCGCCGCCCAGGCCCGCACCCACAGGCACGTCAACTTCATCGGCTGCGAGCCCTTCCTGAACGGGATGGCGAAGCTTCTCGCCGTGGTCGATCACGAGAAGCTCGGCAATGTCCGCGTCTGGGACGAGGACGTCACCGACCTCCTCCCCACCCTGCCCGACGCCAGCTTCGACCGGGTCTACATCCTCTATCCCGATCCCTGGCCCAAGCGCCGCCAGCGCAAGCGGCGCCTCGTCTCCGACGAAACCCTCGCCGAGCTGGCCCGGGTGATGCGCCCGGGGGCGGAGCTGCGCTTCGCCAGCGACATCGACAACTATATCGGCTGGGTCCTGGCCCGCGCGCTGCGTTCTCCCGATTTCGAATGGACCGCCGAGCGCCCGGACGACTGGCGCAAGCCCTACGAGGGCTGGCCCGGCACCCGCTACGAGGCCAAGGCGATCCGCGAAGGCCGCGTGCCGAGCTACCTCACCTTCGTGCGGCGCTGACCCTTTCAGACCGCCGCCTGCGCCTGGCGCTCGTCGCTCACCACCGCCCCGTCCACGAGATGAATGCGCCGGTCCACCCGTGCCGCGATGTCCATGTCGTGGGTCACGGCGATCACCGTCTTGCCGTGCTTGCGCACCAGGTCCTGGAGAATGCCGAACACCTGTTCGGAGCTCCTGGTGTCGAGGCTCCCGGTCGGCTCGTCGGCCAGGACCACCCGCGGGTCGTTGGCGAGGGCCCGCGCCACCGCGACTCTCTGGCGCTGGCCGCCCGAGAGCTGGTCGGGCCGCTTGTCGAGATGGCCGGCGAGGCCGAGATCCTCCAGGAGCCCGGCCGCCCGCTCGCGCATCCGGGGTCCCGACAGGCGCCCGGCCTTGCGCATGGGCAGCTCCACGTTCCGCAGCACGGTGAATTCCGGCAGCAGGAAATGGAACTGGAACACGAAGCCCAGGAGATCCAGCCGCAGCCGCGCCAGGGCCCGGTCGTCCATGGGCGCCGTGTCCTGACCGGCGACCCTCAGGACTCCGCCGGTCGGACGGTCGAGCAGGCCGAGGAGGTAGAGGAGCGAGGACTTGCCGGAGCCGGAGGGGCCGGTGATCGCGACGAATTCCCGCTCGCCGACGGCGAGCGACACGTCCCGCACCAGGGTCACCGGCACGGTGGCGGGCAGGATGCGGGTGAGGTTCGAGGCTTCGATCAGCGGGCTCATGTGGCGCCCCGGATGATGTCCACGGGATTGAGCCGCGCCGCCTGCCGGGCCGGGAGATAGCCGGCGACCCCGGCCGACAGCAGCGCGAAGCCCGCCGCGATGAGATAGTGCCACAGGCTCCAGACGAGGGGCAGATGGGTCATCTCGCGCCCGACGCCCGCGCCCGACAGCTCGAACCGCACCTGCGACAGGGCGAAGCACAGGAGAAAGCCGATCAGCCAGCCCACCAGGGAGCCGGCGAGGCCCAGGGCTAACCCTTCGACCAGGAACAGCCGGCGCATGTTGCTCTCGGTGAAGCCGAGGGATTTCAGGATCGCGATGTCCCGGGCCTTCTCGTGGGTGATGGTGGAGATGATGTTGAAGATCCCGAAGCCGGCCACGAGCAGGATCGCGCCCACCACCGTGTACATGACCACGTTGCGCACCACCAAGGCTTCGAGGAGCGATTCGTTGGCCTCCTGCCAGGGAACCGCCTTGTAGCCGATCTCGGCCTCGGCCTGGCGCGCGACCCGGGGAGCGGCCTCCGGATCGTCCAGGCGCAGGCGGATGTCGTTGATCGTGTTGGGACGTTCGCTGAGGATCTGCGCGCTCTTGAGCAGGACGTAGGTCTCGCCCTCGTCGCGGGCGTTGTTGCCGGTGTGGAACAGGCCGACGATCCGGAACCCGCGGGACTGGCCCGTGGGCGCCACCACCTGGATCGTGGTGCCCACGGTCGCGCCGAGCCGCTGCGCGAGGCTGTCGCCCACCACGATGTTGTTGCCCCCGGCGCGCAGCGCGTCGAAGCTGCCCTGCCTGAAATCGCCGGCCACGGAGGAGACCGTGGCCTCGACCTCCGGATCGATGCCGATGATGGACACGCCCACGTCCCGCCCCGCATAGCGCACGACCCCCTGGGTGCGCAGGCTCTGGGCCATGCGGCCAGGGATCCAGGCCCGCAGGGAGGCGGTGACGGCGGTGGGGTTGAGGATGCCGCGGCGGTCCTCCTTCGGCCGCAGGCCGCTGAAGCTCGTGACCGGAAAGAGCTCCTCGGCCGGCTGCCGCCGGGGAGCGCGGCGTTCGTCGGTGATCTGCACATGGGGCATGGTGTCCACGAGCTGGGCGACGAAGTCCTCCTCGGTGCCCTGCATCAGCGCCGCCATGGCGATGGAGAAGCCGACGCCCAGGGCCACGCCCAGGATCGCCACCACGGTCTGGCGTCCGCGTCCGGCGATGTGGGTCAGGGCGAGTTCGAGGATGAGGCGCATGTCACCTCATCCCTTCTTTTCGGCCACCTTCGCCCCGTCGGCGAGATTGTCCGGGAACGGGGCGATCACCCGGTCGGCCTCGCCGAGGCCGGACAGGACCTGCGTGTTGCTGGCCCCGCGGATGCCGAGTTCGACCTCCCGGCGCCGGGCGACGCCGTCCTCCACCACGAAAAGGGCGTTTCCGCGCAGCGCGTTGGTGGGCACCAGCACCCCGTCGGACGAGACGCGTACGACGATGTTCACCTCCACGGTCATCCCGATGCGCAGGGGCGTCGCGTCGGGCAGGGCGAGGCGCACGCGATAGGTCTTGGCGACCGGATCCCCCTTGGGGGTGATGGAATCCACCACCGCCTCCAGCACCTGGCCGGGAAAGGCGTCGGCCTTGAGAACGGCGCGCTGGCCGACGGCGACGCGCGGGATGTCCTCCTCGTTCACGTCCGCCTCCACCAGCAGGGGCTTGGGCTCCCCGACCCAGAACAGGACCGTTCCGGTGTCGGCGATCTCGCCCACCTCCCCGTCCTGGCGCAGGACGATGCCGTTCATCGGCGCCCGCAGGACGTAGGATTCGAGCCGCGTCTGCTGGCCCGCGATGAGCGCTTCGATCTGTCCCAGCTCGCTGCGGGCGCGGTCGAGCGCCTGCTCGCTGGCGACCCTGCGCTCCACGAGGGCCGCGATCCTCTCGTATTCCGTCCGGGCGAAGCGCTGCCGGGCCCGCAGCTCCGCGAGGGCGGCCTCGGGCTGGCCGCTGTCGAGGCGGGCCAGCACCGCGCCGCGCTCCACCGACTCCCCCTCGCAATTGCAGAGTTCGACGATCCGCTCGCGCAGGAGGGGTGCGACCTTGGCCCAGCTCCGCGGCTCCACGACGCCTGTGGCATAGACGATCTCGGCGGCCTCGCCGCGGCCCGGAGACACGACGGTCACCTCCGGCGGGCGGACGAGGAGCCAGGCGGCGAGGGCTGCGGCCAGCGGCACGGCGACGACGAGGAGAATGCGGAAAAACCTCAAGGCCCTGCTCACCCAAGCGACGCTTCACCAGAGCATCGTGCGGAACCGAAGGTCCGCGCCAGCGAAAAGTGGATCCGGTTTTCCGCCGAAACGATGCTCTTCGTTAAGGAGAAAGCATCGGATGGATCCCAAAAGTGCAAGTCCACTTTTCCTGTCCGATGCTTTAGCACAGGCCGGACGGAGCCGCCACGGTCGGGGCGTGCCGCTACGGCAGTCGTCCGGGAACGCGAGTCTTGCTTTTTCGGGCTTGAACGCGTATATTCCTGATGTCAGCTCTGGTTGCAGCGTTAAGCTGCTCATGAGAGTGGGCCCCGCCGGGTCCGCTCTTTTTTATTGCTTCACGGCCGGAGTCTGGGACGAGAGACTGGCGGATCTGGCTTTACGGACAATCATGGCGAACGAACGCGACAGGCGTCTGATCACGGAGAACGGCGCGGCAGCCCGGGTGGCGGCCATCGTCGAGCCCGTGATCGAGGATCTCGGCTACAACCTGGTGCGGGTGAAGATCACCAACACCAACGGCTGCACCGTGCAGATCATGGCCGAACGGCCCGACGGCTCCATGTCGGTGACCGATTGCGAGGCCGTGAGCCGGGCGATTTCGCCGGTGCTGGATCTCGAAGATCCGATCCCGCAGGCGTATCATCTCGAAATCTCGTCCCCCGGGATCGACCGCCCGCTCGTCCGCGCCAGCGACTTCGAGCGCTGGAGCGGCTACGAGGCGAAGATCGAGATGGCCGTGCCGGTGGCCGGCCGCAAGCGCTTCCGCGGCTTCATCCGGGGCGTGGAGGGCGACGTCGCCCTCGTCGAGCTGCCGGACGTGAAGGAAGGCGAGGAGCGCCTGGCGCGCCTTCCCCTGACCGATCTGGGCGAGGCCCGCCTCGTCCTGACCGACGACTTGATCCGCGAATCGCTGCGCCGGGGAACGGCGCCGGTGGCGGACGACGAAACCGAAGAAGACGAAGATACCGATGACATGGATGCGGAGTCCCTGCCCGATGCAGACGGCCCGCAGGACCGGAAGTCCGAGAAGGAGTGACCTCGATGGCAATCAGCGCCAACAGGCTTGAGCTCTTGCAGATCGCCGATGCGGTCGCGCGCGAGAAGGTGATCGACAAGCAGATCGTGCTGGACGCCATGGCGGATGCCATCGCCAAGGCCGCCCGCTCCCGCTACGGGGCGGAGACGGACGTCCACGCGGAGATCAACCCGAAGACCGGCGAGCTGCGCCTGTCCCGGCACCTCCTCGTGGTGGACGATGCCGCCCTGGAGAACGACTCCCGCGAGATCGCCCTCTCCGAGGCCCGCAAGCGCAACCCCGCCGCTCAGGTGGGCGACGCCATCTCCGAAACCCTGCCGCCCTTCGATTTCGGCCGCATCGCGGCCCAGTCGGCCAAGCAGGTGATCGTGCAGAAGGTGCGCGACGCCGAGCGCGACCGTCAGTACCAGGAATACAAGGACCGCATCGGCGAGGTGGTGAACGGCGCCGTCAAGCGCGTCGAATACGGCAACGTGATCGTCGATCTCGGCCGCGGCGAGGCCATCGTGCGCCGCGACGAGCTGATCCCGCGCGAGACGTTCCGCCCCGGCGATCGCATCCGCGCCTATCTCTTCGACGTGCGCCGCGAAGCGCGCGGGCCGCAGATCTTCCTGTCGCGCACGCATCCGCAGTTCATGGCGAAGCTCTTCGCCCAGGAGGTGCCGGAAATCTACGACGGCATCGTCACCGTGCAGGCGGTCGCCCGCGATCCGGGCTCCCGCGCCAAGATCGCCGTGACCTCGCGCGATTCCTCCATCGACCCGGTCGGCGCCTGCGTCGGCATGCGCGGCTCCCGCGTCCAGGCGGTGGTGGGCGAGCTCCAGGGCGAGAAGATCGACATCATCCCCTGGTCCCCCGATCAGGCGACCTTCATCGTCAACGCGCTCCAGCCCGCGGAAGTGGTCAAGGTGGTGCTCGACGAGGAGGCCGACCGCATCGAGGTGGTGGTGCCCGACGACCAGCTCTCGCTCGCCATCGGCCGCCGCGGCCAGAACGTGCGCCTGGCGTCGCAGCTCACCGGCTGGGACATCGACATCCTGACCGAGGCCGAGGAATCCGAGCGCCGCCAGAAGGAGTTCGCCGAGCGCACCGAGCTGTTCATGAACGCCCTCGACGTGGACGAGGTCGTGGGCCAGCTCCTCGCGGCGGAAGGCTTCCGCACCGTGGAGGAGCTCGCCTACGTGGATTCCGCCGAAGTGGCCTCGATCGAGGGCTTCGACGAGGACACCGCCCGCGAGATCCAGGAGCGCGCCCAGGAATACCTGACCCGCATCGAGTCGGAGAACGAGGCCCGCCGCCAGGAGCTCGGCGTGTCGGACGAGTTGAAGGAGATCGACGGCGTCACCACCGCCATGCTGGTCGCCTTCGGCGAGAACGATATCAAGACGGTTGAGGATCTGGCCGGCTGCGCCACCGACGACCTCGCCGGCTGGACGGAAGGCCGCGGCCAGGAGGCGACCCGGTACAAGGGAGCCCTGGACGGCTTCGACGTCTCCCGCACGGAAGCGGAGGCCATGATCATGGCCGCCCGCGTCAAGGCGGGCTGGATCGAGGCCCCCGAAGAGACCGTGGAGACCGAGGATTCGGCCGAAGAGGCCGAAACCGAGGCCCAGCCGTCCTAAACCGGCCATGGTCAGGCGAGGACAGCACCCTTGGCGCGGCAAGAACCGGAGCGCACCTGCATCGTCACCCGCACGGCTCAGCCGTCCGCGGGGCTGATCCGGTTCGTCCTCGGGCCTGACCGCCAGGTCTTTCCCGACCTGAAACACAAGCTCCCGGGCCGGGGCGTATGGGTCACGGCCCGTTCCGGCCTGGTCGAGGAGGCGGTCAGGCGCCGCCTCTTCGCCCGCGCCTTCAAGGCGGAGGTCAAGGCTCCCGACACCCTTGCCGAAGACATCGGCCGGGCTCTTCGGGAGGATCTGCGCCAGAGTCTGTCGCTCGCCAACAAGGCGGGCGCGGTGGTCACCGGTTTCGAAAAAGTCGAAGCGGCAATCGCCGAAAAGCCCCTTGTCGCCCTTATTCATGCCGCAGAAGCGGCCGAAGATGGGCGAAGAAAGCTCGCTAACCAGTTGCGAAAACGCCTCGGCGACGCAATATCAGGCTTTCCGGTCATCCAAGAGCTGTCAAACGACGAATTGAGTTTGGCATTAGGCCGGTCACATGTGATACATGCTGCCCTCGTCGCGGGCGCTGGAAGCGACGGCTTTCTGAACCGATGGCACCGTTATCGTACCTATTGCGGAAGCGATGCCGATCAGGCTGACCCCAAAGGTGGGGCCGGCGTACACACGATTATGGAACCGGACGGATCTGAGCCGAATGAATGATACGAAAAACCCGGGCGACAAGACGCTGCATGTGTCGTCCAAGACGCTTTCACTGAAGCGGCCCGTCGAGCAAGGCGTGGTTCGCCAGAGCTTCTCCCATGGTCGCTCGAAGGCGGTCGTGGTCGAGACGGTGAAGCGTCGCCCGGCCGTTGGACCGGGCGGAGGCAAGGACGAGCGGCCCGCGCCTCAGCAGCAGCAGAATGCGGCCCCTGCCGCACCGAAGCCGGCCGCCCCCGCGCCGGCTCAAGGCCGTCCTTCCCGCTCCGGCGGATCCGCGTCGAACGCCCAGCGTTCCGGCGTGGTGCTGCGCACCCTCTCCGACCAGGAGCGCGACGCCCGCGCCAATGCGCTTGCGGATGCCCGCCGCCGCGAGGAGGACGATCGCAGGCGCCAGGAAGAGGAAGCCAAGCGCCGCGCCGAGCGCGAAGCTGCGGAAGCGCAGGAGCGCGAAGCGGCCGAGGCCCGCAAGCGCGAGGAAGACGAGCGCCGCCGGCAGGAAGAGGAGCGCAAGCGCCGCGCCGAGGACGAGGCACGCCGCCGTCTCGGCGAGGCCTCCGCTCCGGCCGCCGCGAGCCCTGCTCCCGCCCGCCAGAACGCCGGTCCGGCTCCCGCCGGACGGAGTGGCGGACCCGGCGCCGGCCCCCGCCCTGCCCGCGACGGCGCCGGACCGCGTCCGGCCCGCGAAGGCGGTCCGCGCACCGGCGGCCCCGGCGCCTCGGGCGGTCCCCGTCCCGGCGGCTTCGGCGGTCCCCGCGTCACCGGCGGCACGGACGGACGTCGTCCCCCGAGCCTGAACCACATGGCGCGTCCGGCTCCCCCGCCGCCCGCGCCCGATCCGGCAACCGCCAAGCCCAATGCGCGTCCGGCCCCGCCCGTCGCTGCCCGCGCGGTCGAAGTGGACGACGACGAGGGTGCACGCACCGTTCGGCGTCCCGGCCCCGGCGCCAAGCCCGCGGCCCTGCCGAAGACCCCCAAGGTGGCTCCCGGCGAGGAAAAACGCCGCGGCCGTCTGACCCTGGCCAATGCGACCTCCGGCGAGGAGGAGCGCACCCGCTCGCTCGCCGCCTTCCGGCGCCGCAATCAGCGTCTCATGGGCCACCGCCAGGTGGAGCAGAAGGAAAAGATCGCCCGCGAGGTGACGATTCCGGAGACGATCACCATCCAGGAGCTCGCCAACCGCATGTCGGAGCGCGCCGTGGACGTGATCAAGTTCCTGATGAAGCAGGGACAGATGCACAAGATCACGGACGTGATCGACGCCGACACCGCCCAGATCGTGGCCGAGGAACTCGGCCACACGGTGAAGCGCGTCGCGGAATCGGACGTGGAGGAAGGCCTGTTCGACACGCCGGACGTGGACGAGAACCTCGTCGCCCGTCCGCCGGTCGTGACCATCATGGGTCACGTCGACCACGGCAAGACCTCGCTGCTCGACTCGATCCGCAAGACCAACGTGGTCTCGGGCGAGGCCGGCGGCATCACGCAGCACATCGGCGCCTATCAGGTGACCTCGCCGCTCGGCGGCAAGATCACCTTCATCGACACGCCCGGCCACGCGGCCTTCACGGCCATGCGCGCCCGCGGCGCCAAGGTGACGGACATCGTGGTGCTGGTCGTGGCGGCCGATGACGGCGTCATGCCCCAGACCGTCGAGGCGATCACCCACGCCCAGGCGGCAGGCGTTCCGATCATCGTGGCGATCAACAAGGTCGACAAGCCCGACGCCAACCCGCAGCGGGTCCGCACCGAGCTGCTCCAGCACTCGATCGTGGTCGAGTCCATGGGCGGCGAGACCCTCGAGTTCGAAGTCTCGGCCAAGACCGGCCAGGGCCTCGACAGCCTGCTCGAAGGCTTGCAGCTCCAGGCCGAAATCCTCGACCTGCGCGCCAATCCGGAGCGCTCGGCCGAGGGCACCGTCATCGAGGCGAAGCTCGATCGCGGCCGCGGACCGGTCGCCACCGTGCTGGTCCAGCGCGGAACGCTCCACACGGGCGACATCGTCGTCGCCGGCGCGGAGTGGGGCCGCGTGCGCGCCCTCGTCAGCGATCTCGGCGCCAACGTGAAGGAGGCAGGTCCCTCCGTCCCGGTCGAGATCCTGGGCTTCAACGGCACCCCGGAAGCCGGCGACCGCGTGGCGGTCGTCGAGTCCGAGGCCCGTGCCCGCGAGATCACCGAGTACCGCGCCCGTCAGAAGCGCGAGCGTCAGGCGGCCCGGATGGGCTCGGCCGGCCGCACGCTGGCGGACATGATGCGCGACCTCAAGGCCGGCGCGGGCCGCAAGGAGTTCCCGCTCGTGGTCCGGGCGGACGTGCAGGGCTCGGCGGAAGCGATCGTCGGCGCCCTGGAGAAGGCCGGCAACGAGGAAGTCGGGGCCCGGGTCATCCAGGCGGGCGTCGGCGGCATCTCGGAATCCGACGTCACCTTGGCGGAGGCCTCCGGCGCCATCATCCTCGGCTTCAACGTGCGTGCCCACAAGGAAGCGCGCGAGGCGGCCGAGCGGGCCGGCATCGAAATCCGCTACTACAACATCATCTACGACCTCGTGGATGACGTGAAGGCGGCGATGTCAGGGCTTCTCGCCCCGACGCTCCGCGAGGAGCGGCTCGGCGAGGCGCAGGTCCTCGAGGTGTTCAACGTGTCCAAGGTCGGCAAGGTCGCGGGCTGCCGCGTCCTCGACGGCGTGGTCCAGCGCGGCGCCCATGTCCGCCTCATCCGCGACAACGTGGTCATCCACGAAGGCAAGCTGTCCCAGCTCAAGCGCTTCAAGGACGATGCCCGCGAGGTCACCTCGGGTCAGGATTGCGGCATGGCCTTCGAGAACTACCAGGACATGCGCGCCGGCGACATCATCGAGTGCTACCGCGTGGAAGAGGTGAAGCGGACGCTGTAAGGCGCGCTTCGGATCTCTTTTCTCATTCCCAACTTATCATCATGGCCGGGTCGCTCCCGGCCATGACCCCTTTTGGATGGTCCGGTTCGACCCCGGAAAGTGACAATGGCTAAACGTTTCGAACAAACCGCCGGCCCTTCCCAACGTCAGCAGCGCGTGGCCGAGCTCGTGCGCCACGCCCTGGCCGAGGTTCTCTCCCGGGGCGACCTGCAGGACGACGTGCTGACGAGGAACGTCATCACGATCCCCGAGGTGCGCATGACCCCCGACCTCAAGCTCGCCACGGCCTTCGTCATGCCGCTCGGCGGGCGCGACGAGGACGCCGTGCTCCGCGCCCTCGACAAGAACAAGAAGGTGCTGCGCCAGGAGGTCGCCCGCCGGGTGAACCTGAAATATGCGCCCGACCTGCGCTTCCTGCGCGACGAGAGCTTCGACGAGGCCGCCCGGATCGACGCGCTGCTGCGCTCCGACAAGGTGGCCCGCGACACGGCCAGGCCCGACACCTCCGACGACGACAACAACGACGAGTAGGCTTCATGACCGAGGAACGACCGCAGCGGGGGCCCCGGCCCGACCGCCCGAAGAAGCGCGACGTCAATGGGTGGATCATCCTCGACAAGGGCGTCGGCATGACCTCGACCCATGCGGTCGCGGTGGTCAAGCGCAGCCTCTCGGCCAAGAAGGCCGGGCACGCGGGCACCCTCGACCCGCTGGCCTCGGGCATCCTGCCGATCGCCCTCGGCGAGGCCACGAAAACCGTGCCCTTCGTCATGGACGGGCGCAAATCCTACGTCTTCACCGTGGCCTGGGGCGCGGAGACCAACACGGACGATACCGAGGGCGAAGTGGTCGAGCGGACCGACAAGGTGCCGGATCCCGCCAGCATCGAGGCGCTGCTGCCCCGCTTCACCGGCTCCATCCAGCAGGTGCCACCGCGCTTTTCCGCCATCAAGATCCAGGGCGAGCGCGCCTACGATCTCGCCCGGGACGGCGAGGTGGTAGAGCTGCAGCCGCGCACGGTCGAGATCGACCGGCTCACCCTGGTGCATCACGAGGGCGACCGGTCGGTGATCGAGGCGGATTGCGGCAAGGGCACCTATGTGCGCGCCATCGCCCGGGATCTGGGCCGGGCGCTGGGCTGCCTCGGCCACATCGCGGCCCTGCGGCGCACCCGCGTCGGGCCGTTCACGGAAGAGGATGCGGTCGTGGTGGACGACCTCGCCACCGATCCGGCGGCCCTGCGCCCGGTGGAGATGGCCCTGAGCGAGATCCCGTCCGTTGCGGTGAGCCGCGACATGGCCGCCCGCCTGATGCGGGGCCAGTCCATCATCCTGCGCGGCCGCGAGGCGCCGATCTCCGGCAAGATCTACGCCACCTGCAACGGCGTGCTGGTGGCGGTGGGCGACGTGGAGCGCGGCGAACTGGTGCCGCACCGGGTGTTCAACCTGGGGGCCTGAGGCGCCGACGCGATCCCTCCTCCCCGGGTCTGCCCGAGATCCGCATCTCTTGCGCAAGTCGGGAACAGCCGACCTGCGGTGGGGAGGAGTTGGAGATGGGGGGCTTGGGCGACAGCCCGTGAAGGCGTGGCGCCGGCACCCCTTTCCCTCCCCCGCGCGGGGGAGGGAAAGGCGCCGGCCCTACCGGTCCGCCTTCAGCCCCTGGGCTTCGCGCTCCAGGTAGCGGCGGGTGATCATCTCGATCTGGTCCCGGATGGCCTGGGCCGTCTTCTCCTCCTCCCGGAGGGTTTCTTCCAGCGCCGGGACGAACCGGGAATGGCCGGTCAGCTCGGCCATGGTGATCAGGGACTTGTACGAGGCGATCTCGAAATTCTCGAAGGCGTGGTTGGCGAAGGTGTTCTTGATGATCTCGTCGGCCATCGGCACATGGGCCATGGCGGCGATGTTGCCCATGACCTGGGTGGCCATGTCCTTCAGCAGGGAACGGTCCTCGCCGAAATTGTGCAGCATGTCGTCGAGGCGCCGGATCTGCCCTTCGGTCTCGCGGACATGCAGCTCGAGGAGCTGGCGCATTTCCGGATAGTTCTCGATGCGCTCGATCTGCCGGTTCATGATCTGAAGCGCCTCCTTCTCGAGGGAATGGGCGTTCTGAAGACCGGTGATGAAGACGTTCTTGGCCGTTTCCGAGGACGACAGATCGGCTGTGGTGGCGACCATGATGGGACCTTCCTGTTGGCGTGGAATCTCTACCCGTCAACCAGAGCCTTGCGGTCTTGTTCCGGGCCCATTTCGGATCAAAGAGAGCTCCCGCGCCTTGCAATCCCGCCGGACGATACGATCTATCTAGCACTTGCGCGCTTTTCGTGTATGGTGCGCGCCATTCCCGCAGGCGTTGCCCGCAGGATGCGTCGAGAGATCAGACCGCGCTGGACGACATCCCGGCCCGGCCGTTTCCGGCGAAGCTGACCTTGAGGCCCACAGGGCCGAGGTCGATTCAAAGTACCAACCTGAAAGGACAAGCGATGTCGATTACGGCTGAGCGCAAGAACGCGCTCGTGAAGGAATTCGCCCAGAAGGAAGGCGACACCGGCTCCCCCGAGGTGCAGGTCGCGATCCTCACCGAGCGGATCAACAACCTGACCGGCCACTTCAAGACCCACACGAAGGACAACCATTCCCGTCGTGGTCTCCTGAAGCTCGTGTCGCAGCGCCGCTCCCTCCTCGACTACGTCAAGAAGAAGGACGAGGGCCGCTACCGCACGCTCATCGAGAGGCTCGGCATTCGCCGCTAAGCTTTTCGAGAACCTTTCCGCCCGGGGCCCGGCTCCGGGCGGCCTCTGACGCAGACGGCGCGATGCGCGTGCCGGGCGTCCATTGAAGAGAGGCGGATGACGCGATGACCATGGCAGGATCGCAAGGGGCTTGCGGCGGCGGGATCGACCGGCCGCGGAGCCTCTTGCCGTCTTGCTCATGGCATCGAGCCGCCGCCATGTCACGAAAGACAACAGCATGTTCGACATTCAACGCGAAGAACTGATCTGGGGTGGGCGCAAGCTCACGCTCGAAACGGGCAAGATGGCCCGCCAGGCCGACGGCGCCGTCGTCGCCTCCTACGGCGAGACCACGGTTCTCGCCACGGTCGTCTCGGCCAAGGAGCCGAAGGCCGGCATCGACTTCTTCCCCCTCACGGTCAACTATCAGGAGCGCGCCTACGCGGCGGGCCGCATCCCGGGCGGCTACTTCAAGCGCGAAGGCCGTCCCACCGAGAAGGAGACCCTGGTCTCCCGCCTGATCGACCGCCCGATCCGTCCCCTCTTCGCCGACGGTTACCGTAACGATACGCAGGTCGTCGTGACCGTGCTCTCGCACGATCTCGAGAACGATCCGGACATCGTCGCCATGGTCGCCGCCTCCGCGGCCCTGACCCTGTCCGGCGTGCCCTTCATGGGCCCCGTGGGCGCGGCCCGCGTCGGCTATGTGGGCGGCCAGTACAAGCTGAACCCCCTCCTGCAGGAGATGCCGGATTCGACCCTGGATCTCGTGGTCGCCGGCACCTCGGACGCGGTGCTGATGGTCGAATCCGAGGCCAAGGAACTGGCCGAGGACGTGATGCTCGGCGCCGTGATGTTCGGCCACAAGCACTTCCAGCCGGTCATCGAGGCCATCATCCGCCTCGCCGAAAAGGCCGCCAAGGAGCCCCGCGACTACCAGCCGGCTGATATGTCGGACGTGGAGAAGGCCGTTCTCGACATCGCCGAGAAGGACCTGCGCGAAGCCTACAAGATCACCAGGAAGCAGGACCGCTATGCCGCCGTCGACGCGGTGAAGACCAAGGTGATGGAGGCGCTCTGCCCGGCCGAAGGCGAAGCCAGGTTCGACGCCGAGAAGGTCAAGGCCGCCTTCAAGGAGGTTCAGGCCAAGGTCGTGCGCTGGAACATCCTCGACGAGGGCCAGCGCATCGACGGCCGCGACGTCCGCACCGTCCGCTCGATCCTGGCGGAGGTCGGCGTCCTGCCGCGCGCCCACGGTTCGGCGGTATTCACCCGCGGCGAGACCCAGGCGCTGGTCGTGACCACGCTCGGCACCGGCGAGGACGAGCAGTTCATCGACGAGCTGGAAGGCACCCGCAAGGAAACCTTCCTGCTGCACTACAACTTCCCGCCCTATTCCGTGGGCGAGACGGGCCGCATGGGCTCGCCCGGCCGCCGCGAAATCGGCCACGGCAAGCTCGCCTGGCGCGCCATCCACCCGATGCTGCCGCCGTCGCACGAGTTCCCCTACACCCTGCGCGTGGTGTCGGAGATCACCGAGTCCAACGGCTCCTCCTCCATGGCCACGGTCTGCGGCGCCTCGCTGGCGCTGATGGATGCGGGCGTGCCGCTGCGCCGTCCGGTGGCGGGCATCGCCATGGGCCTCATCCTGGAAGGTGAGCGCTTCGCGGTCCTGTCCGACATCCTCGGCGACGAGGACCATCTCGGCGACATGGACTTCAAGGTGGCCGGCACGGAGCAGGGCATCACCTCGCTCCAGATGGACATCAAGATCGCCGGCATCACCGAGGAGATCATGCGCGTCGCGCTCGATCAGGCCAAGGAAGGCCGCGCGCACATCCTCGAGGAGATGAACAAGGCCCTTACCGCCCCGCGCGCCGAGCTCGGCGAGCACGCTCCGCGCATCGAGACCATGCAGATCCCGGTCGACAAGATCCGCGAAGTCATCGGTTCGGGCGGCAAGGTCATCCGCGAGATCGTGGAGAAGACCGGCGCCAAGATCGACATCAACGACGACGGCCTCATCAAGATTGCGTCCGCCGACGGCAAGTCGATCAAGGCGGCCTACAACTGGATCCGCTCCATCGTGGCCGAGCCCGAGGTCAACGTGATCTACGACGGCACGGTCGTGAAGGTGATGGAGTTCGGCGCCTTCGTGAACTTCTTCGGTTCCCGCGACGGCCTCGTCCACATCTCGGAGCTCGCCAAGAACCGCGTCGGCAAGGTGACCGACGTGGTCAAGGAAGGCGACAAGGTGAAGGTCAAGTTCCTCGGCATGGACGAGCGCGGCAAGGTCCGTCTCTCCATGAAGGTGGTCAACCAGGAGACCGGCGAGGACATCACCGAGCAGCTCAAGGCCGAGCGCGAGGCCGAAAAGGCCCAGCGCGACCAGCAGAAGCAGCAGGCCGCGGGCGAGTAAGTCTCCCCTGCCCTGTCGGCAAAGTCATGAGAGCGCGGCCTTCGGACCGCGCTTTTTTGTTGCCTGGATTTCTCCCATCGCGGACGGCGGCACCGGTCGGCCGGGCTGCCGGCAGGGCTTCCGCTACGAGAGCATCGGACAGGAGAAGTGGACTTGCACTTTTGGGATCGATCCGATGCTTTCTCCCGAAGGCGCATCGTTCGAGCGGAACCGAAGGTCAGCACGATGCTCTTAGTCCCTGAACGTCCCGCCGACGCGGCGGACCGTCGAGAAGCGGTTCTCGTGGTACACGGACGTATACGGCACCTGGACGTATTCGAACGTCTTGCGCACGGCCCAGCCCGGCAGCGTGTCCCTGTAGCGGGCGAAGTTCGGCTGCGGTCCGGAGCCGAACAGGACCTCGTTGAGGTTCAGCCCTACCCCGACATAGAAGGAGCGCTCGATCGGATAGCCGAGCTCCCGCTCCCGCCTCTCGAAGCCGCGCGCGTCGAAGCCGACATGCAGCTCGGCGTAGCGCAGGGGCGTGTTCCTGAGCGTTTCGAACCCGCTGCCCTTCAGGGCCATGATGTAGCGCTGGCGCTCATACGGGGGGAGAATGCCCGCATCCGTGGTGATGCCGGGCCGCTCGAAACTCGCGGGCGTATACATGATCCGCCAGTCCAGCTTCTCCCGAAGCCCGGGAACCGTATTGCGGAAAATCGAGAAGAGCGCGCCGACGCCGTTCGCCACGATGTCCTCCCGCGAGAAGCGGTGCCTGCCCGTGAACCCGTCCACGGTTTCGACCAGCCCCATGATCCCGAATGCGACGAGTGCGGCCGTGATCGGGGCGCCGGTGGGATCGGATGCATTGGCCCGGATCCTGTCCGTCAGGAGATCGGCGATGACGAAGGTCGAGAAGGAGTGGCCGATCTTGTCCATGCCGCCATGGCGGGTGTTCTTGGAGAACCACCCTTCCTCGATGGTCTGGAACCCGGAGCCGTTGCCCCAGTCCCAGTCTTTGATGCCGACGGTGACGATGGCCGCCCCCACGATGCCCAGCTCCCACCGGACCGCGTGCAGATGATCGCCCAGGAGGCTGAGCGAGGAGAACGTCGGAGACACGGGCGGCGGCTCCAGGTTTTCCGTCGTGGCCGGCGCCGTCGTGGCGCTCGCGCCCGCTTGCGGTCCGGCATGCTGCCCCCCGGCTCGGGGTACGGAACGGTGCTCCGATGCTGCGCTCGGCTGCGCCAGGGATACCTCGGGGCGCAGGGCCGCGCCCAGGATTGCAAGGCAAGCGACGAGGGCGACGACCCGCATCGGCAGATCCTTTCTATCCCCCGCGCGTAGCATTCTACGGCCGATGACGGAACTCAACCCCCTGGTTCAGACTATCGTCCGCCGGAGCAGGAAGCCGGCTCGGATGGTGAATGGATCCTCTCGGGCGTCGTGCGGGAAAGTGGATCCGGTTTTTCGCCAAGCGATGCGCGAGAGGCGAACTTCCTGTCCTGAGCCGGACCCTTCGCCGCGCTGGCGGACCATGATCCGGCAAGGCTCGGCTGCTCTCCCGCAGGCAGAATTCATCCCGGTCGCGGATTTTATCCCTGCGGAATCGAAGCATATGCTCTAGCTTGGCTTGGTGAAAACCCATGCCCGCAAAGAAGGGGGAGCATCGATTATGAAGACCGCCATCGTATTCGACTGCGAGTTTCTTTGCGTCCAGGGCTCGCAGGGCAGGTTCTGGTGCGGGGCTCATGACCCCGATCCGGTCATCGCGCAGATCGGCGCCGTGAAGCTCGGGCTGGAGGGCGATTTCCCCCTCCTGGACACCTACAGGGCCTATGTCCGGCCGGTCGACCGTTTCGGCGGCAGATACCCGATCGACCCGTTCTTCACCAAGCTGACCGGCATCAGCGAGGACGACATCCAAGCCGAGGGGATGCCGTTGCAGGAAGCCCTTGCGGGCTTCGACCGCTTCTCCGACGGCGCGAGGTCCTGGTCGTGGGGCAAGGACGAGCTGAACATGGTCGCCATCAGCTGCTATGTCGCGGGCATTCCGTGGTCCATTCCGGCCCACCGGTTCGACAACGCCGTCAAGCTCGTGATCGCGGCGGGGATGCCGGTGGAGGATATCGGGAAGACGCCGAGCAACAAGCTGGCGGATTATTACGGCGTCGAGCACCCTCCCCTGCAGGGCCACGACGCCCTCGACGATGCCCTCTCCGTGGCATATGCGCTGCAGCATCTGCTGAAGACGGGCAAGCTGCAGCCGGAGGTGTTCGACCGCATCTAGCCCAAACCCGGCCTGGTGTGGGAAAGATAAGGCGCCTCCTTCTTCGGATGATTCATGTCCCACACCGTCACCACCCTCGCCGATCTCGAAGCCCTTTACGGCGAGCCGCCGGAGGCGTCCCTCGTCAAGGAGGCCGACCGGGTGGTTCCGGTCTACCGGGCCCTGATCGAGGCCGCGCCCTTCGCGGCGCTGGCGACCCGGGGTCCGGAAGGGCTCGACTGCTCGCCCCGCGGCGACGGGCCGGGCTTCGTGCGGGTGCAGGACGAGAAGACGCTTCTCCTGCCCGACCGGCGCGGCAACAACCGGCTCGATTCCCTGCGCAACATCGTGCGCGACCCGCAGGTGGCCCTGCTCTTCCTCATCCCGGGCATCGGCGAGACCCTTCGCGTCAACGGCCGCGCCGTGGTCTCCACCGACCCTGCCCTGCTGGAGAGCTTCGCCGTCGACGGCAAGGCGCCGCGCACGGTGCTGATGATCACCGTCGAGGCGGTCTACTTCCAGTGCTCCCGGGCGGTCGTGCGCTCGGATTTGTGGAACCCCGACAAGCACGTGGCGCGCAATTCACTCCCGAGCGCCGGCCAGATCCTGGCCGCCATGAGCGAGAACCGGGTCGGCGGCGAGACCTACGACAAGGGCTTGGCCGAGCGGGTGCGCGAGACGCTTTACTGACGGGGCCGGGACCCGCCCCTCACCCGAGCCGCGCCCCGAAGGTTCTCAGGTATTTCATCCCCGTGTCGCACATGATCGTGACGACCGTGGCATCCGGCCCCAGCGTCTCGGCGAGCCGCAGGGCCGCGATGACGTTGGCGCCCGTGGAGGTGCCGGCGAAGAGGCCCTCCTCCCGGGCGAGCCGGAAGGCCATGGCCATGGCCTCCTCCGTCGAGATCCGCTCGATCCCGTCGGCGATGCCGTCCTCCCAGAGCGGGACCACGTAGCCCGCGCCGATTCCGTCGATCCTGTGGGCGCCCGAGGCGCCGCCCGACAGGACCGGGGATTCGGCGGGCTCCACGGCGACGATCCTGATCCTGCCGTGGCGGCGGCGCAGGCCCTCGGCATTGCCCCGCAGCGACGCCGCCGTGCCGACGCTCTGCACGAAGCCGTCGATGCGCCCGCCGGTCTGAACCCAGATCTCCTCGGCCATGGCGTGGTAGGCGGCAAGCTGGTCCCGGTTCTTCATCTGGTCGGTCCAGAAGGCCCCGGTCTCCCTCGCGATCACGCCCGCGGCCGCGATCATGTCCTTGGTGAGCTTCTCGGTCATGCGCCCGCCGTCGCTCTCCAGGACCTGGAGCCTGGCCCCCAGGATCGCCATGTGGTCGAGCTTCTCCCGGGCGAAGGCGTCCGAGGTCACGACGTGCAGGGGATAGCCCTTCACGGCGCAGACCAGGGACAGGGAGACGCCGGTGCTGCCGCCGGTATGTTCGACCACCGATCCGCCCGGCGCGAGACGGCCGTCCGCCTCGGCGGCCTCGACCATGGCGAGCGCCATCCGGTCCTTCATGCTGCCGGTCGGATTCTGGTTCTCCAGCTTCAGCAGGACCCGCGCGCCGTTGCCGGGCACGATCCTGCGCAGGGCCAGAAGAGGCGTGTTGCCGATGGATTGCAGAATGTTGCCCGCCATGTCGTTCATGATGCCCGTCCTCTTTCCGGCAAGACCGATGTCGGGGATCTATGGTGCCGGGAGACGGGCCTGTCAGGTCCGGAATCCGGACTTCCCCGCCGGACGGGGTCGTGTTAGCCCTCGGCCATGGCGGGTTACGGTCAGTTCTGTTCGGTGGCGCGCGCCCACGAGGTCCTGGGCGGCCGCTGGACCCTTCTCGTCGTGCGGGAGCTCCTGTGCGGGAGCCGGCGCTTCAACGACATCCGGCGGGGCATTCCGCGCATTTCGCGCACCATGCTGTCCGAGCGGCTGCAGGCGCTGGTGTCCATCGGGGCCGTAACGCGCCGCGACGGCAGGACCGGCCCCGAATACGACCTCACCGAATCCGGCCGGGAGCTGGCGTCCCTGGTGGGCGCCATGGGCGCCTGGGGCCAGAGATGGCTGCCGCGGCGCCCGGCGGAGGAGGATCTCGATGCCGAGCCCCTGCTCGTCGACATGCACAGGCGGGTCCGCGCCGAGGCGATCCCGAAGGATCCCATCGTCATCCGCTTCGAGATCGACGGGCAGCGGCAGCCGCGCTTCCTGCTGCTGAAGGTGTCGGAGATCTCGCTGTGCACGCAGAATCCGGGCTTTCCCGAGCCGGTCCGCGTCCGCTCCCCCCTCCCCGCCCTAGTGGCCTGGTGGCGGGGCGACACGGATTTCAGGGAAGCGCAGCGGATGGGCCTGGCGGTCGAAGGGCCGAAGGCGCTCGTGCGCGATTTCCCGAACTGGTTCGAGCGCTACCTGTTCGCCCCCATAGGCCCTGCCGCCGGAGAAGGCGGGGCCGTCCCGCCCCCTTGACCGCGGGGGCTCCCGCATCCCAAAAGCGGGGGTGCACTTTCTTTCTCTCACAAAGGCAGATCATGACGATTCAACGCATCAAGCCCGGTCCCCGCATGAGCGGCGCCGTCGTTCACGGCAACACGGTCTATCTGGCGGGTCAGGTCGCGAATCAGTCGGCGGGGCAGAGCGTCACCGAGCAGACGAAGGAAATCCTCTCCATCATCGACGGGCTGCTGGCCGAGGCCGGCACGGACAAGTCGAAGGTCCTGATGGCGAATATCTGGCTCACCGACATGGGCACGTTCCAGGAGATGAACGCCGTGTGGGACGCGTGGGTGTCGCCGGGCAACACCCCGGCCCGCGCCACGGTCGAGGCCAAGCTCGCGGCGCCGGCCTTCAAGGTCGAGATCGCCGTCATCGCGGCGAAGTAAGCGCCACCAAAAGCAAACGGGCCCCGAAGGGCCCGTTTTTCTTTCGCGTACCGCTTTGCTTACGGGCAGGCGTGACGGCGGCCGTCATAGCCGAGATAGGTGCCCGAGGCCGGATCGTAGGATTTGAAGCGCTGCGAGCAATAGGCGACCGCGCTCCGGTTCGGAGCGGCATAGACCGGAGCCTGCTGCTGCTGCTGGGCCAGCGCGCCGCCGATGATCGCGCCGGTGGCGAGACCGATGGCACCCGCCGCAGCGGCGGAACCGCGGTCGCGGCGATAGTAGCGGCGGTCATTGGCGTAGGGGCGGCCGTAATAGCGCGGGCCCGGACGATAGTAGCGGCGCTCCACGACGCGGGGGCCCGAACGGTAGTAGCGAGTGCCAGGGCGGTAGTAGCGGCGCTCAACGTACTGGGAATAATCCGTCTGCAATTCGCCCTTCTTGAGGGCGGCGACCAGCTCGCTCACCGGGGCGGTCTGCGTCTGGGCGGAAGCGGGGGCGGCCATCAGGCCGGCCGTGCCGAAAGCGGCGGAGGCAATGACTGCCATCAACATTTTACGCATGGAAAGCTCCTTTGACGTTGCCTAGCGAACGCATCTCATCCGAGGTCGTTCCCACGGGCGGATTATTCGCCGCGCCGCACTCACGGAAACGTGAGCCGGCTCACCGGGAGGTTCCGGCGCCCTCCCGCCCCTGCGGCCGGACATCGTTCGGGAGCCTTTCGACAAGGCCCTGGCCTGTCGGGCAGAGGTCGAGAACGGCGCAGCGCCGGCAGGCCGGATTTCTGAAGAAGCAGCACCGCTGCCCGTGCAGCATCATGACTTCGTGGTTGTCGTAGACCTGCTGCGCGCTCCAATCCGGCGGCAGCAGGGCGGCCAGCGCCGCATGGGACGGACCGACGCTCAAGGAGCGCGGAATGAGGCCGGTGCGCTGCGCCACCCGGTGATGGTGGCTGTCCACGGGCAGGGCGGGCTTGCGCAGGTTCGAGAAGGCCAGCACCGCCGCGCTCGTCTTCGGCCCGATGCCGGGGATGCTCTCCAGCCAGGCCCGCGCCTCCACGGCCGGCATGTCGGCGAGGAAATCGAGGGAGAGGCGGCCGTGGCGCTCCGTCACCGCGCGCAGCACCGCCTGGAGGCGCGGCGCCTTCTGCTCCGGCCATGTGACCCCCTGAATCGTCTCCTCCACCTCGGAGACCGGCGCATCCCTCAGGCAAGCCCAGTCGGCGTAGCGTGCCCGCAGGGCCTTGAAGGCGCGGCCCGAATCCGCGTTGCGGGTGCGGTGGGACAGGAGCGAGGAGATCAGCTCGCTCAAGGGGTCGAAATCGTGGAAATAGGGGATGGGGCAGCCGTAGACGGCGCAGAGCCGCTCGTGGATCGCGAGGGCCTTCCGGCTGAGTTCGTCATGGGCCGTGGTCATGAGCCGGGAATCCCCAGAGCGTGCTGGAGGTTCCCGGCCTCGGGCGTCCTACAGGATGAACCGGCTGAGATCCGTGTTCTTGGCGAGCGATTCCACCTCGCCGCGCACATAGGACGCGTCGATGGTCACCGCCTCGCCGGAACGGTCGGGAGCCGTGAAGGAGATGTCGTCGAGCACCCGCTCCAGCACGGTCTGCAGGCGGCGCGCGCCGATGTTCTCGACCGAGTTGTTCACGTCGACCGCCACCTGCGCCAGGGCGTCGATGGCGTCGTCCGTGAAGACGAGCTCCACGCCCTCGGTCCGCATCAGGGCCACGGATTGCTTGATCAGGCTCGCTTCCGTCTCGGTGAGGATGCGCTTGAAATCCTCCACCGTCAGCGGCGAAAGCTCGACGCGGATCGGCAGGCGGCCCTGCAGCTCCGGCAGCAGGTCTGACGGCTTCGACACGTGGAAGGCGCCCGACGCGATGAAGAGGATGTGGTCGGTCTTCACCGCGCCGTGCTTGGTGGCGACGGTGGTGCCCTCGATCAGCGGCAGCAGGTCGCGCTGCACGCCCTCGCGGGAGACGTCGCCGCCGCCGGTGCGGCCCTCGCGGACGCAGATCTTGTCGATCTCGTCGAGGAACACGATGCCGTTGTTCTCCACCTGCTGGATCGCCTCCTGCACGATGGCGTCCTGGTCGATGAGCTTGTCGGCCTCCTCGGCGACGAGGGGCTCGTAGGCCTCGCGCACGGTGGTGCGCCGGGCCTTGGGCCGTCCGCCGAAGGCCTTGCCGAACATGTCGGAGAGGTTGATCGCCCCCACGGAGGCGCCCGGCATGCCGGGGATCTCGAACATGGGCATCCCGGACGAGCCGGAGGATTGCAGCTCGATCTCGATTTCCTTGTCATCGAGTTCGTTGGCGCGCAGCTTGCGACGGAAGGAATCGCGGGTGGCGGCGCTGGAGGTCGCGCCCACGAGGGCGTCGAGCACGCGCTCCTCGGCGGCCACATGGGCCTTGGCCTGGACCTGCTTGCGCCGCTCCTCCTTCACGAGGCCGATGCCGACCTCGACGAGGTCGCGCACGATCTGCTCCACGTCGCGGCCCACATAGCCCACCTCCGTGAACTTGGTGGCCTCGACCTTCAGGAAGGGCGCATTGGCGAGCCGCGCCAGGCGGCGGGAGATCTCGGTCTTGCCGCAGCCGGTGGGACCGATCATCAGGATGTTCTTGGGCGCGACCTCCTCACGGAGATGCCCTTCGAGCTGCTGACGGCGCCAGCGGTTGCGCAAGGCGATGGCCACGGCGCGCTTCGCGTCGTTCTGGCCAACGATGTAACGATCGAGTTCGGAAACGATTTCACGGGGGGAGAACGTGGTCATGATGATGAAAGAATGGGGTGTGGCAGCCTGTGCGCAAGGTGGGTGGGAAGAAGTCGCAGCAGCGCCGCGCGCACCGGCCCCCAGCCTGCGCTGAGCAGGAGAACGAAGGCGCCGAGCACGAGCAGGGTTGCGGGGGCGGTCTGGTCGTCGAGGCCGATCTCCCGGATGAGAGACGCGAAGGCGTATCCCGCATAGACGAGACCGGAGACGAGCATGGCGCGCCGGTCGATCACCACCGCGATGGCGCCGAGCAGCACGAAGATGGCGAGCACCGCGACGGCGGTCCCGATCCCGGGCATCAGGCCATTGCCCGCGAATTGCGAGATCACCGGATGGACGATCAGGGGCGCCGCGAGCAGGTGCAGCCAGAAGGCGATGTCGTTGCGGCGCGTCACGCGCTCCGGATCGGAGAGATCGAAGCGCATCGCCAGGGCGAAGACGGCGCAGCCACAGAGGAACAGGGCGCCGATAACCATGTCTTGGGGAGGCTCGGGGACCAGGGCGGAGATCAGGCCGAGAAGCGCCAGGACCAGAGCGGTGGCACCGGCCGCGACCGTGATCGGCACCCGGAAGCGGAGATAGTGCAGGCCGGTCATGACCACGGTCACGAGGGCGCTGAACACGACGAGCCATGGACGCTCCTGGTCGTAGCCCCAGGCGCCGAACGCTCCGGTCTGCTCCGGCGCTCCCGAGAGGAGCCACTTGAGGAAGAAGCCCGTCGCGCCGAACACCGAAACCGCGAAGAGGGCGAGCAGGGCGATGCTCGGAAGCGCCATCCGCCTGCGGCGCGTGAAGAACTCGGCCAGCAGCCACGCGGAGACGGCCAGCACGGACCACCTGGCGAGATCGCCCGAGAGGGACGCGAAATAGCCGAGCGCGCCGGTAAAGAGCCCGATCCCCAAAGTGACGAAAATATCGCTGAAGCCGGTGACGGAGCGCAGCTTCTCCTCGTCCTCCGGCTCAGGCGCGGCGGCAGCCGCCATGTCGCGGGCAAGGGTCCGCAGGCCGATCGCCTGCTCGTTCGTCACAATGCCCCGAACAACTCCCTGTTCGAGGACGGCATCGGTGATCATAGGTCGAGGCTTTCTATAACAATATTGCTATTGGTATAGACGCATATCTCGGCCGCGATGGAAAGCGAGCGGCGCACGATGGTCTCGGCGTCGGTCTCGTACTCCGCCAGGGCCCGCGCGGCGGCGAGCGCGAAGTTTCCGCCCGAGCCGATGGCCATGATGCCGCCTTCCGGCTCCAGCACGTCGCCGCTGCCGGAGAGGAGCAGGCCCACCTCCTTGTCGGCCACGAGCATCATCGCCTCCAGGCGGCGGAGATACCGGTCGGTGCGCCAGTCCTTGGTCAGCTCCACGCAGGCGCGGGTGAGCTGGCCCGGATACTGCTCCAGCTTGGCCTCGAGCCGCTCGAACAGGGTGAAGGCGTCGGCCGTCGATCCGGCGAAGCCGCCGATCACGCCTCCCTTGGAGAGGCGGCGGACCTTCTTGGCATTGCCCTTGACGACGGTCTGTCCGAGGCTGACCTGACCGTCGCCGCCGATGACCACCCGGCCGCCCTTGCGGACCATGAGGATCGTCGTGGCATGCATGCGGGGGGAGGCGTCTTCTGACACGGGGAGCAATCTCCGGCGGGTGGGGTGATGTCACGCAGATGCAGGCGCCGGCCGCCCGTGGAAGGGCAGGGCGGGCCGGTTCTGCCCTGACTTAAGCATTGATCGGGCAAAAGCAACGCGGGTGGCGTTTCTTGCCGCGTCTTGATAGAAGGCGCGGTCTCTCATTCCTCAAAGGATCCTTGATGATGCGCTCCGCGAGCGTCAGCCGTCGCACCGCCGAGACCGATATCGTCCTGTCGATCGCCCTCGACGGCACCGGCAAGGCCGAGATCTCCACCGGAGTCGGCTTCCTCGACCACATGCTCGAACTGTTCGCCCGCCACGGTCTCTTCGACCTGACCGTGACGGTGAAGGGCGACCTGCATGTGGACCAGCATCATACGACCGAGGATACGGGCATCGCTCTCGGGCAGGCGCTTCTGCAGGCACTTGGCGACAAGAAGGGCATCACCCGCTATGCGGATATCCATCTGCCGATGGACGAGACCTTGACCCGCATCGCCGTGGACATTTCCGGCCGCCCGTTCCTGGTCTTCCGCACCGCCTTCCCGACCGAGAAGATCGGCGCCTTCGACACCGAGCTGGTGCGCGAGTTCTTCCAGGCGTTTGCCGTCAATGCGGGCCTGACGCTGCACGTGGAGACGCTCTACGGGGCCAACAGCCACCACATCGCCGAGAGCTGCTTCAAGGGTTTGGCACGGGCCTTGCGTCAGGCGGTTGCTGTGGACCTAAGGGAGGAGGGGCGCGTTCCCTCCACCAAGGGCACTTTATAAGAACGGAAACGCCATGACGACCTTTACCCTGCACCTCCCGCGCGATGCGCGGCCGGGTGATCCGGCGGCATTGGAGAAGGCCGACCTCGTGAAGGACGCCTTTTCCTGGGGCGCCTTCTTCTTCACCTTCCTGTGGTTCTTCGTGCACCGCCTCTGGCTCGCCGGGCTCTGCGTCCTGTTCGCGCTCGTCGCCTTCAACATGATGCTGAACCTGCTGAACGTGCATCCGACCGCGAGTCTCGTGGCACATGTGCTGTTCTCGGCGCTGATCGGCCTCGAGGCGAACAGCCTCAGGCGCTGGACGCTCGCGCGCCACGGCCGCCCCACCGCCGACGTGGTGTCGGCGGCCGACCGGGACGAGGCGGAAACCAAGATCGCCGCCCGCTGGCTCGAACGGAGCGCCGCCCCGGCCCCGGCTCCCGCCCGCGACGCCGCTCCCTCGCCGGCGCCCCGCGTCTATCCCTCTCCCAGGACGGAGCCGGTCATCGGCCTCTTTCCCGATGCGGAGCGTCCCCGGTGAGCGTCGCCATCATCGATTACGGTTCGGGCAACCTGCACTCCGCCGCCAAGTCCTTCGAGCGGGCCGCGCGGGAGGCGGGGCTCGACGATGTCGTCACGGTCACGTCCGATCCGGACGCGGTCCGCGCCGCCGACCGCATCGTGCTGCCGGGCGTCGGCGCCTTCGCCGATTGCCGGCGCGGCCTCGATTCCGTGCCCGGCATGGTCGAGGCCCTGGAGGAGAGCGTGCACCGGCACGGCAAGCCCTTCTTCGGCATCTGCGTCGGTATGCAGCTCATGGCGACCCGCGGCCTGGAGCACACCACGAGCCCCGGCCTCGACTGGATCCACGGCGACGTGAAGGCCATCGCGCCGCAGGACCCGGCCCTGAAGATCCCCCATATGGGCTGGAACACCCTGGACAAGCGCAGGGACCATCCCCTGCTCGACGGAATTCCGACCGGACCGGACGGCCTGCACGCCTATTTCGTGCATTCCTATGCGCTGCAGCCGCAGGACCCGGACGACCTGGTGGCCGTCTCCGATTACGGCGGGCCCGTCACCGCCATCGTCGGGCGCGACAATATCGTCGGCACCCAGTTTCACCCCGAGAAAAGCCAGACTCTCGGCCTCAAGCTCATCGCCAACTTCCTGAGGTGGCGCCCGTGATCCTTTTTCCCGCCATCGATCTCAAAGAAGGCCGCTGCGTCCGCCTCGTCCAGGGCGACATGGACCAGGCGACCGTGTTCAACGACGACCCGGCCGCGCAAGGCGCCGCCTTCGAGGCCCAGGGCTTCGAATGGCTGCACGTGGTCGATCTCGACGGAGCCTTCGCCGGCAAGCCCATGAACGCCGCCGCCGTCGAGAGCATCCTCGGGCGCGTCGCGATTCCGGTGCAGCTCGGCGGCGGCATCCGCGACATGAAGACCGTGGAGGGCTGGCTCGCCAAGGGCGTCGCCCGGGTCATCATCGGCACCGCCGCCGTGCGCGATCCCGAATTCGTGCGCGAGGCGGCCCGCCTCCATCCGGGCAGGATCGCCGTCGGCATCGACGCCAAGGACGGGCTCGTGGCCGTGGAGGGCTGGGCCCAGACCTCGACCCTCACGGCCGAGGAGCTCGGACGCCGCTTCGAGGATGCGGGCGTCGCCGCCATCATCTACACGGACATCGCCCGCGACGGCATCCTCAAGGGTCTCAACATCCCCATGACCCTGGCCCTGGCGCGGGCCGTGTCGATCCCGGTCATCGCCTCGGGCGGACTCGCCTCCATGGCCGATATCGAGCGCCTGACCCATCCCGACTGCGCCGTCCTCGGCGGCGCGATTTCGGGCCGCGCACTCTATGACGGGCGCATCGACCCGGACCAGGCGCTGGCGCTGCTCCGCTCCGTGCGCAAGGAGCCCGTCTGATGCTGAAAGTGCGTCTCATTCCCTGCCTCGACGTGAAGGACGGCCGCGTCGTCAAAGGCGTGCAGTTCGTCGACCTCGTCGATGCGGGCGATCCGGTGGAGGCCGCCAAGGCCTATGACGCCGCCGGCGCCGACGAGTTGTGCTTCCTCGACATCACCGCGAGCCATGAGGCGAGAGGCATCCTCCTCGACGTGGTGAGCCGCACGGCGGAGGCTTGCTTCATGCCGCTCACCGTCGGCGGCGGCGTGCGCACCGTGGAGGACATCCGCAAGCTGCTGCTCGCGGGGGCCGACAAGGTCTCGATCAACACCGCCGCCGTGAAGAACCCGGACTTCGTGCGCGAGGCGGCGGAGAAGTTCGGCGCGCAATGCATCGTAGTCGCCATCGACGCCAAGAAGGTGTCGGGAACAAGCGAGGCACCGCGCTGGGAGATTTTTACTCACGGCGGCCGTAACCCGACCGGTATCGATGCCATCGCCTTCGCCCGCCAGGTCGCGGAGCTCGGGGCAGGGGAGCTCCTCGTCACCTCCATGGACCGGGACGGCACCAAGGGCGGCTACGACCTCGCGCTCGTGCGGGCGATTTCGGATGCGGTCTCCGTGCCGGTGATCGCGTCGGGCGGCGTCGGCAATCTCGACCACCTGGTCGACGGCGTTCGCGAAGGCCATGCCAGCGCCGTGCTCGCCGCCTCGATCTTCCATTTCGGCACGCACAGCATCGGCGAGGCCAAGGAATACATGGCGGGAGCCGGGCTCAAGATGCGCCTCGACAAGCCGGCCCTGGACAAGGCGGCCTGAGGCGGGAGAATCTCTCCTGTCATCCCCGGTGGCTCGAAGAGCCGGGAAGGGGATCCACTCCACCGTTCGGGGATCCATGGATCCCCTTCCCCTCCGCTTCGCTCCGGTCGGGGACGACATCGGGATAGACCATGACCACCTTCACCCTCGACGACCTCGCCCGCATCGTGGCGGAGCGCGCCACAGCGCCCGCAACCGAGTCCTATACGGCGAAGCTCCTCGCCGACGGACCCGCCAAGGCTGCCAAGAAGCTCGGCGAGGAGGCGGTGGAGGCGGCCATCGCGGCCGTGCAGGGCGACCGGAAGAACCTGACGGCGGAAGCCGCCGACGTGCTCTATCATCTTTTGGTCGTGTTGCAGGGCGCCGACATTTCCTTAAATGAGGTAATGGCCGAATTGGAGCGCCGCACCGCGCAATCGGGGCTCGCCGAGAAGGCCGCGCGCAAGCCATAAAGGATGGTCTCATGGACCAACGCAACGCGGTGCCGCCTCTCGAAGCCGATGACGGTCTCTCGCCCTACCGGATCTTTCCGCGGGACGAGTGGGCGAGGCTGCGCGCCGATGCGCCGATGACGCTCACCGCCGAGGAGGTGGTGCAGTTGCAATCCCTCAACGATCCGATCTCCCTCGACGAGGTGGCGGCGATCTACCTGCCGCTGTCGCGCCTGCTCTCCCTCTACGTCGCGGCGACCCAGGGGCTGTTCAAGGCAACGCAGCGCTTCCTCCTGGCCGAGAAGGAGGAAAAGGTCCCCTACATCATCGGGGTCGCGGGCTCCGTGGCGGTCGGCAAATCCACCACCGCCCGCGTCCTGAAGGCGCTGCTCGCCCGCTGGCCCAACACGCCCAAGGTCGATCTCGTGACCACGGACGGATTCCTCCTGCCCAACGCGGAGCTGACGCGGCTGGGCCTGATGGAGCGCAAGGGCTTTCCCGAGAGCTACGACACCGGAGCGCTCCTGCACTTCCTCGCCGACATCAAGGCCGGAAAGCGCAACGTGCACGCCCCGCTCTATTCGCACCTGGTCTACGACGTGGTGCCCGGCGAGGAGACGGTGATCGACCGGCCGGACATCCTCATCGTCGAGGGCCTCAACGTGCTCCAGCCGGCGCGGATGCCCAAGGACGGCACGGCGATCCCCTTCGTGTCCGACTTCTTCGATTTCTCGGTCTATATCGATGCCGACGAGGCGGACCTGCACCGCTGGTACGTGAACCGGTTCCTCCGCCTGCGCCACACGGCCTTCCGCGATCCGCTCTCCTATTTCCGCCGCTATGCGGAACTGCCCGAGGACGAGGCCATGACCATCGCCGACGGCCTGTGGAACCGGATCAACCTGCTGAACCTGCGCGAAAACATCGTGCCGACCCGGCAGCGGGCGAGCCTGATCCTGAAGAAAGGCGCCAGCCACCGGATCGAGACGGTGGCGCTGAGAAGGCTCTGACGCCGCCGCTTCCTCGAACTCAACCTTCGCCGGTCTGGTGCGTTGTTCCCATCGGGACGGAGCACGCATGACCACGCAACCGATCGAGAAAGAGATCCGGCGCAGCGCCGACCAGGCGCAGGAGGCGGCCGAGAACACGCAGGTCGCAGCCCAGCACACCGCCGTCGCGGCCAAGGTCACCAAGGACAGCGCCGACCGGCGCACGGAGCTTGCGGCGGACCGCACGGTCTTCGCCGCCGAGCGGACCTATGCCGCCTGGGTCCGCACCGGCCTAGCGGCGCTTGCCTCCGGCATCGGAGCCAAGAAGCTGCTCGCGGGCGTGGTGCCCGAATGGATGATCATCGGCACCGGATCGGTCCTGGTGCTGTTCAGCGCGTTCTGCTTCGCGGCCGCGGTCTGGCGCCAGGTCTTCGTCGGCACGCCGCCGCCCAACCCGGACGTGCAGCGCCTGCCGCCCTATCTGCTGGTCGCCATGAACGGCTTTCTGGTGCTGGTGGCCCTCAGCGCCCTCGCCAGCATCTGGTTCGGGCCGACCGGCGGCGAGCCATGATCGCTCATGCCCCGCCGCTCGGGCCGAAGATCCTGTTTCAGGCCAGCAGCCCCTGCTGACGGGCGAGGTCGCGCAGGTCGGATTGCGGACGGGCGCCGAGGTGGCTGATGATCTCGGCCGCCGCGAGGCCGCCGAGGCGGGCGCAGTCGACGAGGTCGAGGTCCTGGGTCAGGCCGGCCATGAAGCCCGCCGCGAACAGATCGCCCGCGCCGGTGGTGTCCACCACGCGCTCCACCGGGAAGGCGGGGACCGCCTTGGTCTCGCCGCGGCTGACCACGAGCGCGCCGTCCGCCGAGCGGGTGATGGCGCCGAGCACGTTCTCCTCCCGCAGGGCCGCGAGCGCCGTATCGGCGTCCGACGTGCCGTAGAGGCTCTGCAGCTCGTGGATGTTGGCGAAGAGGATGTCGAGGCTGCCGTCGCGCATGAGGCCGAGGAACTCGTCGCGGTAGCGGTCGACGCAGAAGGCGTCTGAGAGGGTGAGCGCCACCTTGTTGCCGGCCTCGTGGGCGATCTTCACGGCCTTGCGGAAGGCCTCCTTGGCGGCCGGCGGATCCCAGAGATAGCCTTCGAGATAGACGATGCCCGAAGCGCGCACCGTCTCCGGGTTCACGTCGTCGGGGGTAAGGTTCTGGCAGGCGCCGAGATAGGTGTTCATGGTGCGCTCGCCGTCGGGCGTCACCAGGATGAAGCTGCGGGCCGTGGCCGGGCCGTCCTGGGCCGGGATCACGTCGTAATGGACGTCGATGGCGTTCAGGTCGTGGGCGAAGAGGCGGCCGGTCTCGTCGTCCTTGACCTTGCCGATGAAGCCGGCCTTGACGCCGAACGAGGCGACGCCCGCCGCCGTGTTGGCGGCCGACCCGCCCGACACGATGATGGCCGGCCCCATGTCCCCGTAGAGCTCCTCGGCCCGCGCCTCGTCGATGAGCTGCATGGCGCCCTTGTGGACGTTCTTCTTGAGGAGGAAGGCCTCGTCCGTATGGGCGAGCACGTCAACGATGGCGTTGCCGAGCGTGAGCACGTCGATGCGATTCTGGGACATGAGCAACCGAAAGTTTCAGGGAAAGGGGCGCTTTCGCATCCAAAGCCGCGGCGGTCAAGGTCGGGCGCCGCGTCCCCGGCGGTCCGCAGGGCCGGGTCGGGATCCTAGCCGGGGGAGGAGGACGACTGGATCGAATCCTGCGCCTTGTCGAGGAGGGACGCCACCCGCCGGCTCCGTTCCTGCGCCTTGTCGAGGATCGTCAGGATGGCTTCGAGCTCGCTTTCGGACAGGCCGCGGATCTCGCGGGCGAGGCGGTTGGCCAGAAGGGTGGCGCGCGGGTCGCAGCTCGCGGTGTCGATCTTCACCCGCGGATCCGAGACGTCGGCCAGCCGGGCCAGCTCGTCGGCCTCGTCCCAGATGATGTTGAAATATTGCAGGACCCCCTGGATCAGGGTCCAGGTCGGCTTGCCGCGTTCGCCCCGCTCCAGGGCCGACAGATAGGCGCTCGACACGCCCAGATGCGCGGCCATGTCCTTCAGGAGGAGCCCGCGTTCGCGGCGCAGCTGCCGCACCCGTTCGCCGAAAGGAGTCATCCGTTCATCCCGCGCCCCGCCTGCGGCGAAGCCTGACATAGAGTGCACCGGATCCGCCATGCTGGGGAGAGGCTTCTTCGAAGCCAACCACAAGAGATCTGAGATCGGGCAGGCGCAGCCAGTGCGGCACCATGCGGCGCAGGACCCCGCGCTCCTCGAAAAGGCCCGGCCCCGCCGCGCCGCCCTTGCCGGTGATGACGAGGACGATGCCGTAGCCCGAGCCCTGCGCCCGATGAAGGAAGTTGATCAGCGCGTAATGGGCCTCTTCCTGGCGCATCCCGTGCAGGTCGATGACGCTGTCCACCTGCCGGGTTCCGCGCCGAAGGGCCTTCACGGTCTTGCGCTCGAGGGGTGCGAGCGGCGTCACGGGCGGCTTCCGGGGCAGGGACGGCGAGGGGGAAGGCGCGAGCACCACCTCCCGCACCGGCGCGGTGGCGGTCGCCGGCTGTTCCTCCGGCTCCGGCTCGGGCGGCGGCAGCTTGCCCTTGAGGGGTTTGACGCTCCGGACCACCTGGCCCCAGAGCCGTCGCTCCTCGGGGCTGAGCGGACGGGACCGGCGCTTGGTCATGGATCGAGGCGAGGCTTGAGGACGACGAAGCGCGTCCGGTGGCGCAGGAGCCCGGCCCGGGTCCCGGCGTCGGGGCCGCTGCCGAAGAAGAAATCGCCCCGGGCCGGCCCGACGATGGCGGAGCCCGTATCCTGCGCGATCATGAGCCGCCGCAGGGGCTCGGCCCGGTCCAGGGTCACGGGCAGTTCGCCCTCCAGCCAGAAGGGCAGGCCGTAGGGCCACAGGGAGCGGTCGACCGCGAGGCTGCGGCCGGGAACGAGCGGAATGCCGGCGCCGCCGATGGGCCCGTCCTCGGGGGCGAGCTCGGCCGCTTCGCGGAAGAAGATGTAGGACCGGTTCTGCCGCATGAGATCGCGGGCGGGACCCGGATGATCCTTGAGCCAGCCCATGAGCTTTTCCAGGGTCATGGTCTCCAGGTCCATCTCACCCCGCTGCACCAGCAGGCGGCCGATGGAAGTGTAGGGACGGCCGTTGCGGCCCGCATAGGCCACACGCATGACCGAGCCGTCGTCGAGACGAATCCGGGCCGAGCCCTGCACGTGGATGATGAAGGCCTCGCCGGGCTCGCGCAGGTAGACCACCGGCTTGGCCTTGTCGCCGAGGGCGCCGTCCTCGATGGCGGCCCGGTCGGGATAGGGCTCATGGCCGTCGGAGGTGCGCCGGGCGGCCTGGAGAGCCGGGTCGATTCCCGGCAGGGTTTCGCCCTGGGGGATGGTGACGAGATCGTCGGGCCGGTCGAGCAGGGGCACCTTGTAGGTGGAATCCGGCCGGCGGCTGCCCCGGAACTCGGGTTCGTAGTAGCCGGTCAGGAAGCCGTCGCCCGATTCGGGGCGGATCAGGAAGGGCTGGAAATGCCGCTCGAAGAAGGCGCGGGCCTCGGCGCCGTCGAGGGCAGGGGTCTCGAGGGCCTCGCGGCACACGGCGAGCACGCCCGCATCCGGCTTCTGCGCCGGCCGCAATTCGGCCGCCTGAGCGTCGAGGGCCCGGCACGACCGGAGAAAGGCCCGGAAGGCTTCGCCGTGGTCGTCCCCGTCCCATCCGGACAGATCGGAAAAGGACAGGGCTTCGAGCTGCGCCTTGCCCTCGAGCGGCGATACGGCATCTGCGGGCATGGTCACGATCCAGGCGAGAAGACAGGCGAGCCCCCCGAGAGCGGCCCGGGCCCCATGCCTCATTGTCCCGCTTCGGTGGCGACGAGCAACCAGTTGGGGTCGCGGTTCCCGAGGGTGCGGGCGAAGGTCCATACGTCGGTGACGTCGACGACCGCGTCCGGGCTGCCGTCCACCACGGCGCCGGAGGCGTCCCGGGTCGCGGTGATGAGCTTGGACAGGAAGCGGACCACGATCTGGGCCTGCTTGCCCTGGACCTCAGCCCCGACCATCTCGGCCCTGTCGATGGACACGAAGGTGGTTTCCACCTTCTCGCCCCGCTGCTCGCGCTCGGTGATCGCGCGCTCGAAGCCTTCATAGACCTCCTTCGACAGGAGATCCTTGAGGGTGCGGCGGTCTCCCTGCGCGAAAGCCGTGACGATCATTTCGTAGGCCGACTTGGCGCCCTCCAGGAAGCCTGCCGGCTCGAAGGCGGGTTCCGCCCGGGTGATCTCGGTCAGGGCCTGGGCCATCGGGGTGCCGGGCTCGGCGATGCCCTTCCAGCGTTCGGCCAGGTTCTCGGGAGCGGGGCGGGACCCGTTGGCGCCGGGGAGACGGACCACGTTGTCCTGCTCGGCGGCCGGATTGCCGGGCCTGAGGCCGGCATCGCGGCGCGAGAGCGGATCCATCGGCGGCTGCTCGTTCCCGGTCTTCTGCCCCAGCACGGAGCGAAGACGCCAGATCACGAAGACGGCGAGTACGATAAAGATAAGGGTCGTGATGTCGAAGGAATCCTGCATCGTCGATCCGTTGTCGGCTTGCCCGATCCTGACGCGTGATGCGCCAAGGTTGCCCCGGCCAAAGCGAAGGGTGATCTTTCGCATATGGGGTCCATGGGTCGTAACATCCACCTCTCCCTTGGACAAGCGAGGGAGAAAGCTGAATCTTGTTCATGGGATGGAAGCATGGTAGCGCGGGAGCGATAGCCCGTTACCTCGCCGGCGCTTTCCCGAAGCGCTCCGTCCGGGCCCCCACCACCGATCCATCTGGGAGCAAGAATCATGGCCGACAACCCGGCAAACAACGGAGCGCAGGAAGGCGGCATGCCCTCGCTCAACGCCCTCGCCCAGTACTGCAAGGATTTCTCGTTCGAGAACCCCAACGCGCCCCGTTCGCTGCAGCAGCAGTCGGAAGGCCCGCAGATCAGCCTGCAGGTGAACGTGAACGCCAAGCAGCTCGACGCGGCCGATTTCGAGGTCGACCTGACCCTCGAAGGCAATGCCAAGATCGGCGACAAGGACGTGCTGTTCGCGTTCGAGCTGACCTATTCGGGCGTGTTCCGGGTCCAGAACATCCCGCAGGACCAGCTGCACCCGGTCATCATGATCGAGTGCCCGCGCCTGCTCTTCCCCTTCGCCCGCCAGATGGTGGCCGACGCGGTCCGCAACGGCGGCTTTCCGCCCCTCTACATCGACCCGATCGATTTCGTGGCCCTCTACCGCCAGCGCGCCGCCGAAATGCAGGGGCAGCAGGGCAACCAGACGGCCCTGTCGTAAGCGCGACGCCCGGCCCGGCCGGGACAACACGTTTTCGTGACGACATCCCGGCGCGGCAGCCAGCTTCGCCGGGATTTGTTTTTTCCGGCCCTCCTCACCGCCTCGCAAGAAGCGCTGCCGGGCTCTCCTTCCCCACGGACCTCGGGCCTGCCGGAGTTCGCCGGAAACTCAGTCCTGCTCTCCTCCCCCTTGTGGGGAGGAGGTGGAGGTGGGGGTGTGGGCGATAGCCTATGAAGGTGTGGCGCCGGCACCCCCACCCTGGCCCTCCCCACAAGGGGGAGGGAAGGAGGTCGCGCCAGACAGCGCCAGATCCACGAAGGCCGCAACCGCTCCCACCCTCATCCTGAGGAGCCGCGCAGCGGCGTCCCGAAGGAGGGTCCAGGGCACTCCGGAGACGCCCTCTCCCTCGAGGCGGTTCTGGATGACGGCTGCGGGTGGGGCCGATGAACAGCGACGACCGGAGCGCAAGCGAATCCCTCATTCGAACCTGACGGCCCGATCTCTCGCAGGAAGAGGCGACGGGGCATCACAGCCCTCGCTCCCGAGGCGGATGCCTCAGGCCTGGCCTTCGGCCGGAGGCTCGCCGAGATAATCGCGCCAGAGGGCGCTGGAGCCGAGGGACTGGATGAAGGCCTCGTGGGCCTGCCGCTCGGCATCGGTCAGCCGCGAGATGACCTGACGCGGGCGGGTTTCCCGCGAGGAGGCCGCCCCCATTCGGGCAAGGCCGGCCTTCGCGGACGGCTGCAGGGTCAGGTCGAAGCCCACCTGCTTGCCGCCGATGAGCTCGATATAGACCTCGGCCAGGATTTCGGCGTCGAGGAGCGCGCCGTGCTTGGTGCGCTTGGAATTGTCGATGCCGTAGCGGGAGCAGAGGGCGTCGAGGTTGTTGGCCGCGCCCGGATGCTTGCGCCGGGCCATGGACAGGGTGTCGACCACGTCGGAAAGGGCGATCTGCGGGTGCCCGGTGCGGGCGAATTCCGCGTTGAGGAAGCCCACGTCGAAGGCCGCGTTGTGGATGACGAGCCGGGCATCGCCGACGAATTCCACGAACTCGTCGACGACGTCCTTGAACACCGGCTTGTCGGCCAGGAACGCGTCCGAGAGCCCGTGGACCGCGAGCGCCCCGGCGGAGACCGGGCGCTGCGGATTGATGTAGACGTGGTAGCTCCGCCCGGTCGGGATGTGGTTCAGGAGTTCGACGCAGCCGATTTCGATCACCCGGTCGCCGTTGGCGTGATCGGTGCCGGTGGTTTCCGTATCCAGAACGATTTCGCGCATCATCACCCGTGTCCCTGTCGCCCGACGCGGCCCGGCCGGCCGGCCAGGCAGGCGAGAATGGACCGGGCCTGGGCTTCCGCCGAGGCGAAGCCGCGGCTCGTGTCCAGAACGAAATGGGCCCGCGCCCGCTTGTCCGCGTCCGGCATCTGTTTGAGCAGAATCGCCTTAAATTTCTCCTCCGTCATCCCCGGACGAGCCATCACCCGCTCCCTTTGCACAGAAGCCGGGGCCGTGACCACGAGAACGGCGTCGCACCGGACCTCGCCGCCGGTCTCCAGCAGGAGGGGAATGTCGAGCACCGCCACCGAGGCCAGCGCCGACACCCGGCGCAGAAAGGCCTCCTCCTCCTCCCGCACCAGCGGATGGACGATGGCCTCCAGCGCCTTCATGCGCTGCGGATCGCCCAGAACCGCCGCGCCGAGCTTCGGCCGGTCGACGATGCCGTCCGCGACCGTGCCCGGGAAGGCCTTTTCGATCAGCGGCGCGGCCCGGCCCCGGTAGAGATCGTGGACCGCCGCATCCGCATCGTGGACGGGAACGCCGAGCCGCCGGAAGATGGCGGCCGTGGCCGACTTGCCCATGCCGATGGAGCCCGTCAGTCCCAGCACGAAGGTCATGAGCGCCCCTCGAGATCGGCCACGATCAGCGCCCGCAGTTCCGGCGTCACCTCCGGCGTCACGCCGAACCAGCGGGCGAAGCCCGGCACCGCCTGGTGCAGCAGCATCCCGAGCCCGTCGACGGTCCGCAGGCCACGCGCCTCGGCCGCGGCGAGCAGCGGGGTCCTGAGCGGCACATAGACGATGTCGGCCACCACGGCTCCATCGGGACTTATCCCCAGATCGAGGTCGAGCGGCGGCTGTCCGGCCATGCCCAGGGAGGTGGTGTTGACGACGAGCCCCGCCGTGGCCAGCGCCGCGTCGATGTCGCCCCAGGGGAGAGCCTGGAGGGAGGACGGCCCGTCATCCCTCAGGTCTCGGACCAGTTCCTCGGCCTTCGGCAGGGTCCGGTTGATCACGAGAAGGCGCGGGATGCCCCGGTCCTGCAGCCCGGCCACGATGGCCCGCGCCGCCCCGCCGGCCCCGACGATCAACGCCGTGTCCACAGCTTCTTCCCAGCCTTGTCCCAGGCTCCGGTCGAGATGGGCCGTGAAGCCCAGCACATCCGTGTTGTCGCCCCAGATCAGGCCGTCTTCGCGCCAGAGGGTGTTGACCGCCCCGAGCCTCTCGGCCCGCTTCGTCCGCCGATCCACCCCCAGGCAGGCGGCTTCCTTATGGGGAATGGTGACATTGCCGCCGACGAAGCCCCGCTCCGGAAAAGTCTTCAGGAATTCGCCGAAATCGGCCGGCGCCACGTCGATGCGCTCGTAGGAGCCCTCGATTCCGTACTGCTTCAGCCAATGGCCATGGATCAGCGGCGACCGGGAATGCTTGATCGGGTGCCCGACGACGAAAGCCTTCTTCATGAACGACGATCCCTAGAAAGCCAGATGGCCGAGCCGACGCAGGGCGGCGAGGAGCGGGAGGAGGGGAAGCCCGAGAATGGTCGAGTGGTCCCCCTCGATCCGGTCGAAGAGGTGAATGCCGACGCCCTCGACCTGATAGACGCCCGCGCTCTTCAGGACCTCCGGCCCGGCCGCATCGAGATAGGCCTCGATCGCCGCGTCGCTCAGGGGACGCATGGAGAGAAGGGCCGTCTCCACGAAGCTGTCGACGAGTTCCCCGTTCCTGGCGAGCGCCACGGCGGAATGCAGGGCATGGCTGCGGCCGGACAGGCTTTGCAGCTGCGCCCGCGCCGTCTCCCGGCCGTCGGGCTTGTGCAGGGCGATGCCGTCGCGGTCGAGAACCTGATCGGCCCCCAGGACGATCCGCTCCGGCGCCGCGCGGCTGACCGCCAGGGCTTTCTCGGCGGCGAGGTGAAGGGCGAGGTTCTGCGGACCGAGAGCCCTTTCCTCCACGGCCGCCTCGACGGCGCGCTCATCGACGCCCGAGGCCCTGGTCTCGACGGGAAGGCCCGCGCTTTCGAGCAGGGTGCGGCGGGTCGCGCTGGTGGAGGCCAGGAGAAGCGGGGCGGATCCGGTCCAGAGGGCGGTCATGGTCACTCCGCGATGAAGCGCAGGCGGTGGTCGCGGTAGAAATCGAGGATCGCGGCCGCGGTCTCCTCGATGGACCGGCGCGTCACGTCGATCACCGGCCAGTTGTGGCGCGCGAACAGCCGGCGCGAGGCCGCGATCTCCTCCGCCACCGCGTCCCGGTCCACATAGGAGGTGTCGTCGTCGGCCTTCAGGCTCAGGAGCCGGTTCTGGCGGATCTGCACGATGCGCTCCGGGGTGGCGACGAGGCCGACGATCAGCGCCTTCCTGGCCGTCTCCAGGATGCTCGGCGGCGGCACCCCCGGCACCAGGGGAATATTGGCGGTCTTCATGCCGCGATTGGCGAGGTAGATCGCCGTCGGAGTCTTCGAGGTCCGGCTGACGCCCACGAGAATCACGTCCGCATCGTCCAGGTCCTGGGGCAGGTGCCCGTCGTCGTGGAGGAGGGTGAAGTTCATGGCGTCGATGCGCTTGAAATATTCCGCGTTCAGCATGTGCTGGGCGCCGGGCCGCGCCGTCGAATGCGCCCCGAGATAGGACGAGAGCAGCGAGTGCACCGGCGCGAGCACGGAGAGATGCGGCGAGCCGGTGGCGCGGCAGACCTCCTCCAGGCGGGAGGCCAGGTCCTGCTCGACCAGGGTGTAGAGCACGATGCCGGGCGCGGTCTCGATCTCGGACAGCACCCGCTGGAGCTGGGTCTGCGACCGGACCAGGGGATAGACGTGCTCGATCGCCGCGATTCCCTCGTATTGCGCCACTGCGGCGCGGGCCACGGTGATCAGGGTCTCGCCCGTGGAATCGGACACGAGATGGAGATGGAAGTAGCTGCGCCCCACGAAAGTCCTCCCGGACAAGGAGTCGATGAGTGTGGATAGTTCGCTTGTCGAGCCAGGTCCAGGGCAGGGGCCTGTGGGAAGTCCCCTTCCGTCATCAACAATGGTTTCTCATGTGTGAACGCGGAATCGGGACCTTGGGAGAATCCGGCACGAATCGGTCGCGGAATGTCGACTCGGATCTCGCCGGCCGCCGTTAGGGATCTGTTAAGGTTTAAGAATTCGGTAATGATTGTGGCGGCCCGGCCCCATCCGTAAACGAAGCGTTAACGGAACGGGCCGTGTGGACCGGCTGTGGACGGACTTGCGGCTTTACGATTCACGGCCCAAGAGAAAAAACAGAGTCTAAGATTCAAGAATTATTCTTTTAAGAGAGGGCCTGTGAGCGAGCGTCCCACCAAAGCGATCCTGCGTGTCCTGAACGGCGAACCGGTCTGGCCCTTGCCGATCTGGATCATGCGCCAGGCAGGCCGTTATCTGCCGGAATACCGGGAGACCCGGAAACAGGCCGGATCCTTCCTGGATCTGTGCTACAACCCGAGACTGGCCGAGGAAGTAACGCTACAGCCTATCAGAAGGTTCCAGTTCGACGCGTCGATCCTGTTCTCGGACATCCTGGTCATTCCCCATGCCCTCGGCCAGGACGTGCGCTTCGCGGAAGGCGAGGGTCCGAAGCTCGACCCGGTCACCTCTCAGGCCGATTTCAGCCGCCTCAAGGACGAGCTGCCGCTGGAGCGCCTCGACCCCGTCTTCGAAACCCTCGACCGCCTGAGCAAGTCGCTGCCGAAGGAAACCACCCTTCTGGGCTTCTGCGGCGCGCCCTGGACGGTGGCGAGCTACATGATCGCCGGCAAGGGCACGCCCGACCAGGCGCCGGCCCGCCTCACCGCCTACCGCGACCCGGCCTTCATGGCCGCCCTGATCGACCGGCTGGTGCGCGCCTCCACCGCCTATCTCATCCGCCAGATCGATGCGGGCGCCGAGGCCGTGCAGATCTTCGAGAGCTTCGGCTCGGCCCTGCCGCCGGCGCTCTTCGACGATCTGTCCCTCAACCCGATCCGCCGCATCGTGGAGGGCCTGAAGAGCGCCCGGCCGCAGGCCAAGGCGATCGTGTTCGTGCGCGGCGGCGGCGCCCATCTTCTCCGCTTCGCCGAAGCCGGGATCGGCGATGCGCTCGCCCTCGACTGGACCCTCGACCCGGCGAAGGTTCTGCCGACCTTGCCGGGGCACGTGGCCACGCAGGGCAATCTCGACCCGCTGGCCCTCATCGCCGGCGGACCGGCCCTGGAGAAGGGGGTCGACCACATCCTCTCCACGGCGAAGGGCCGTCCGCACATCTTCAACCTGGGGCACGGCATCCTGCCGGAGACGCCGGTCGAGCACGTGGCGCAGATGATCGCGCGCGTCCGGGGGGCCTGACATGCTGTATCTCTGGATCAAGGCGTTCCACGTCATCGCTGTGATCGCCTGGATGGCCGGGATGCTCTACCTGCCCCGGCTCTTCGTCTATCACTGCGACGCGCCGAAGGGCTCGATCCAGTCCGAGACCTTCAAGATCATGGAACGGCGCCTGCTCAAGGCGATCATCAACCCGGCCATGATCGTCACCTGGGTGCTCGGGCTAATCCTGGTCTGGCAGGGCGGCTGGTATCTTTCCGGCTGGCTGCACGCGAAGGTGCTCCTCGTGCTGATCCTTTCCGGCGTGCACGGATCGCTCTCGCGCATGGTCAAGGATTTCGCCGCCGACCGGAACAAGCGGCCGCAGAAATTCTACCGCATGATCAACGAGGTCCCGACGGTGCTGATGATCGGCATCGTCATTCTCGTGATCGTGAAGCCGTTCTGACGACGCAGGGCGGCCGCACCCGCTTCTCCCCAGGGGAGGGGCGGCAGGCCGTTCATGGTGCGGTTGCGAACCGTTTTTGCTCCTCGATGAGCGGAGTTTCGCTCAAGGGGCTTGAGGCCAAGCCCGAAAAAGGGTAAAGAAGAATTCTCTTCCCTAAAGACAGGTTGCGCTGCGCGGGGCCGTTGAGGCCCTTCACGTCATGTTTCGTGAACTGGGTGGCCCTGTCGACGTTCCCCTTAATCTCCCCACGCGTTCAGTCTTTTCGTTTCTGCCCGCGAACCCTACCCGAGAGTGTTCCCCGATGAGGGAAATCAAGCTTCAAGACCTGAAATCAAAGTCGCCGACCGAACTCATCGCCTTCGCCGAAGAGCTCGAGGTCGAGAATGCGAGCACGATGCGCAAGCAGGAGCTCATGTTCGCGATCCTCAAGCAGCTTGCGGCGCGCGAGGTGGAGATCATCGGCGCGGGCGTCGTGGAGGTCCTGCAGGACGGCTTCGGCTTCCTGCGCTCCGCCGATTCCAACTACCTGCCCGGCCCGGACGACATCTATGTCAGCCCGAGCCAGATCCGCCGCTTCGGCCTGCGCACCGGCGACACGGTGGACGGCCCGATCCGCGGTCCCAAGGAGGGCGAGCGCTACTTCGCCCTGCTGAAAGTCAACACCATCAATTTCGAGGATCCGGAGAAGATCCGGCACAAGGTTCACTTCGACAACCTGACGCCGCTCTTCCCGCACGAGCGCTTCAAGCTCGAGATCGACGACCCGACCCGCAAGGACTTCTCACCGCGCATCATCGACATCGTGTCGCCCATCGGCAAGGGCCAGCGCGCCCTGATCGTGGCGCCGCCGCGCACGGGTAAGACCGTGCTGATGCAGAACGTGGCGCAGTCGATCACCACCAACCATCCGGAATGCTACCTCATCGTGCTGCTCATCGACGAGCGTCCCGAAGAGGTGACCGACATGCAGCGCTCCGTGAAGGGCGAGGTCGTGGCCTCCACCTTCGACGAGCCGGCCTCGCGCCACGTGCAGGTCGCCGAGATGGTGATCGAGAAGGCCAAGCGCCTGGTGGAGCACGGCCGCGACGTGGTGATCCTGCTCGACTCGATCACCCGCCTGGGCCGCGCCTACAACACGGTGGTTCCGTCGTCCGGCAAGGTGCTCACCGGCGGTGTCGACGCCAACGCCCTGCAGCGGCCGAAGCGCTTCTTCGGCGCGGCGCGCAACATCGAGGAAGGCGGTTCGCTCACCATCATCGCCACCGCGCTCATCGATACCGGCTCGCGCATGGACGAGGTGATCTTCGAAGAGTTCAAGGGCACCGGCAACTCGGAAATCATCCTCGACCGCAAGGTGGCCGACAAGCGCACCTTCCCGGCCATCGACATCACCCGCTCCGGCACCCGCAAGGAGGAGCTGCTGGTTCCGGCCGACACGCTCAAGAAGATGTACGTGCTGCGCCGCATCCTCAACCCGATGGGAACGGTGGATGCCATCGAGTTCCTGCTCGACAAGCTGCGCCAGACCAAGTCGAACCAGGATTTCTTCGATTCGATGAACACCTGACGAAACGTCGGTTGAACCACGACACCGCCCCATCCTCGTCCGCGAGGGTGGGGTTTTTTGTTGCCCGACATTCGCGAGAAGACGGGGAACGCCAGCCTCTCTCCTCCCTACAAGGGGGAGGAAAGACCGTTGCGCTGAACACCGGCACATCCACGCCGACCTTCTGCCGAACGTCCCGCCCTCATCCTCGCTCGTCCTCCTCGCGCAAGGGAAGAGCGTGCCCGGAATCGCCCGTGAAATCAGGCCCGGGGAACAAGCGGGACCGTCGCGAACTTAAGGGGTGATGTCGAACTGGTTTCTCACCCTCTGGGACAATGCCAGGACAGGTCTCTGGCTGGTTCCGTCCGTTCTGATCGTCATCGGAACCGGCCTCGCGATCGCCATGCTTCAGGTGGATGCGGGCTACGGCTCCGAGGACCAGGTTCGGGCGTGGTGGATCAACAGCGGCAGCGGGGAGGATGCGCGCAACCTTCTCTCCACCCTCCTGTCCTCGATCATCACCATGGCCAGCATGGCCTTTTCCGTGACGGTGGTCGCCCTCACCCTGGCGGCCAATTCCTACGGCTCGCGTCTCATCCGGATCTTCCGGGCCGATCTGCGCACCCAGGTCGTGCTGGGCACCTTCGCGATGACGATCGTCTACTGCCTGATCGTCCTGCGTTCGGTCCACGGCGACGCGCCGATGGCGGAGGTCCCGCACGTCTCCGTGACGGTCGGCACGGTACTGGCCCTGATCTGCGTCCTGGCGCTTCTGGTCTTCATCCAGGGCGTGGCCCGGTTGATCGTCGCCGACGAGGTCGTGCGGCGCGTCCGCAGGGAGCTCGACGACACGGTGACGAATCTGGCCCCGCGGTGCGAGGCGACACCGGAGCACTCTCCGTCCGATCTCCCCGAGGATTTCGACGAGAAGGCGGAGCGGATCGTCCTGCCCTATGAGGGCTATGTGCAGGCCGTCGATTACGACGAAATGGTCGCCTGGGCCGAGCGGCACGACGCGATCCTGCGCCTCGACTTCCGGGCCGGCGACTTCATCGTCAACGGCGACCGGCGCGTCCTGGTCTATCCCCCCACGGGCCGGCCCCAGAGGACGCGGGAGGAAATCGGCGAGTTCATCGTGAGCGGGGACGAGCGCACGCCGACCCAGGATCTGGAATTCGCCATCCGCCATCTGGTGGAGATCGCGGTGCGTGCCCTCTCGCCCGGGATCAACGATCCCTTCACGGCGACGGTCGTGATCGACCGGCTGCGGGGCGCCCTGTCGCGGGCGATGGGCCGGAGCCTTCCGCCCGAGACCCTGCGTGACGGCTCGGGACGGGTGCGGGTCTATCGGCAGGTCTCCACCTACGAGGGGCTGCTCGATGCCGCCTTCCATCAGATCCGGCAATCCGGATCGACCCATCCGGCGGTCCTGATCCATCTCCTGGAGGCGATCGCGCGGATCGCCGAGCACACCCATCTGGACGAGCAGCGCCGCGCGCTCATGCGCCATGCGCGTCTGGCCCGGGCGGCCGCCGAACGCGACGTCGGCGAGCCCGAGGACAGGCATGACGTGGAGCTGAGCTACCGGCGGGCGATCCGCGCCTGCGAGAGCGCCGCGAGAACCGCGAGCGAGCACCCATCCCCCGGCTCCTCGGCGTCGCATCCGAGCGGGACAAGCCTCTCCCAGTCGCCCGAGCCGATTTCGAATCCTTGATCCGCAGGCGTCAGGAGCGCGCCGCAAGCCTTTTGGTGAAGCGCAGCTGCCCGTCCGGCTCGCGCCCTTCGACCAGCCATCCCCGCGCCGCATAGAAACGGGCGGCCTTGAGCCCCGGCTCGCCACCCGTCAGCAGCCAGGCGGACTCGGCGCCGCGGGAGGCGAGCCAGGATTCGGCCAGGGCGAGAAGCCTGCCGCCGAACCCGCGTCCCTCCATCTCGGGCCGCACGAAAAGCGCGAACACGTCACCCTGGTCGAAACGGGCCATGGCGAAGGCCGCGGGTTCGCCGTCCCACAGGCCGATCCAGGTGGCGGCATCCTCGCTGCGCAGGAGCTCGGCCACGCTGTCCGGGGTCACGCCCGCGGCCGCCAGTGCGGCAAGGGTCATGTGGTTTTCGCGCACCGCCGTGCGGATGGCGAAAAGGGCAGGGATATCGCCAAGGGTGGCGGGGCGGATGGACAGGCTCATGCGTCGTCCATGAGGCAGGTCGGGACGCAAGGTCAAGACGGGTGCAGCACGATGGGCAGGCGGTGAGCCCGAGCGCGACGCGGATCGTCGCGCCTGGATCAGAACACTCCCAAGAAGGCCAGCACGATCACGGTCAGTACGGCGGAGATCATGAGCGATCCCATGCAGCCGAGGCGATTAGAGAAGAAAAAGAACATCGGTGCTCCCGTTGGCGGAGGGTTGTCGGGCCTGGATGCGGCGCCGCGGATGGACAGGTGAAAGCCTCCGGAGCGTGCCCGGTTCCGCTCACGGGGCCAGCATCTCCTGCACCCGCGCCCGAAGGGCATCCGCGTCGGTGACCGGCAGGGAGCAGCGCATCCCGGCACAGACCAGGGCCCGGGGCCCTTCGCCCGTCGCGGCGAGGGCCCGTGCCGGGTGATGGGCATCGAGGACATCGCCCTCGCGCAGCCGGCGGACGCTGCGGTCGAGATAGGGCAGGCGCAGCGCCGTCTCGTGCAGTGCCTCCGCATCGTTTCCCGTGACGAGGATGCCGAGGCCCCGCAGGTGGAGGTCGAGGGCGTTCAGGATGGAGGTGTGGCCCAGGGGCGCCGAGCGGGCGATGCCGACGAGACGGGCGAGCACCTCCTCGGCCCTCTCATGATCGGCCTGCGAGCCGGTGATCTGCGCCAGGCGGACGAGCGCTTCCGCGAAGACTCCGTTGGCGTTGGGCACCGCATCGTCGTGGGTCGGCTGCGGCCGCACCACGAGGGGATCGGCCTCGCGCGCGGTCATGGCGAGCACCCCGCTTTCCGGCACCCTGTACTCCTGAAGGAGGATGTCGCGCCAGGTTTCGGCATCCCGGAGATAGGCGTTCTCTCCCGTCGCTTCGTGGAGGGCGAGGGCGGCCCGCATCATGGCGGCATGGTCGAGGGCGAAGCCGGGAAAGATCAGGCCGCCAGCGCGCCGGGAATGTCCGAGCCGTCCGTCGCGGCTCATCGATTCGGAGATGAAACGGTAAGCCTTCCGGGCCAGGTCTACCCATTCCGGGTGATGGAGCAGGGGGGCCGAGCGGACGAGGGCCGCGATCGTCAGCCCGTTCCAGTCGGCCAGGATCTTGTCGTCGAGACCGGGCTTTTCGCGTCCGGCCCGCCGCTCCAGAAGCTTTTGCCGCATCGCCTCCAACCGCTCCTCCACCGGCTCCGGCGCCTCGCCGGAGATCAGCCGGTTGGGGATGTTGGTCCCTTCCCAGTTCCCGCCGGACGTGATGTCGTAGACCTTGCAGAAGAACGCCCCGTCCTCCTCTCCCAGGACCTCGCGCACCTCCGCGTCCGACCAGACATAGAAGCGGCCTTCCTCACCTTCCGAATCCGCATCGAGGCTCGACGCGAAGGCACCTTCGGCGGTCGTCATCTCCCGTTCGAGCCAAGCCACGATGTCCTCGGCGGCATCGCTGAAGAGCCGCCGCCCGGTCCCGGCGAAGGCCAGGGCATAGAGCTCGAGGAGCTGGGCGTTGTCGTAGAGCATCTTCTCGAAATGCGGCACGAGCCATTGCTCGTCGACGGAGTAGCGGGCGAAGCCGCCGCCGAGATGATCGCGAATGCCGCCGAGGGCCATCCGCTCCAGGGTGAGGAGGAAGCGGCCGCGGGCGGTCCCGTCCCCGGTCCGGCGGGCATGGCGCAGCAGATATTCGAGGATCGGCGGGTTGGGGAATTTGGGTGCGCCCGTGAGGCCGCCGTGCTCCGCATCCATCACCTCGGTCAGACGAGCCCCGAGCCGGTCGAGGTCCTCGCGCCCGAGAGCGCCCCCGTCAGCCTCGGCCGTCCTGGCGAGGTGCTGCCTGAGAGCCTCGCTGTTGTGCCGGATCCGCTCCGGCTCGTCCCGGTAGAGGCGGGCGATCTCCCGGAGCACCTGGACGAAGCCGGCCTTCCGAATTTCGGCTCCTTGGGGAAATAGGTGCCGCCCCAGAAGGGTTCTCCCTCGGCGGTCAGGAACATGGTGAGCGGCCAGCCGCCGTGTTCGCCCAGAGCCTGGAGGGCGCTCATATAGACGTGGTCCACGTCCGGCCGCTCCTCCCGGTCGACCTTGATATTGACGAAGAGGTCGTTCATCACCGCCGCCACGGTCTCGTCCTCGAAGCTCTCATGGGCCATCACATGGCACCAGTGACAGGCGGCATAGCCGATGGAGATCAGGACGGGCTTGTTCCGGCGGCGCGCCTCGCCGAAAGCTTCCGGTCCCCATTCCCACCAATGGACAGGATTGTCCCGGTGCTGCAGGAGATAGGGAGAGGAGGCATCCTTCAGGCGATTCATCGAAGCCGTCTCCACGAGGTGGCGGGTTTCACGTGAACGGACCGATTCGGATCCGGGCCGATCCTGCCGCCGCCTCCTTTTCAAGCGTTTCAAGCCCCTAAGGTTCATCCCATGCGCTCGGACGACACCATCTTCGCCACCGCCTCGGGCCATGGCCGCTCGGCGGTCAGCCTCATCCGGATCAGCGGGGACCGGAGTCGATTCATCCTCGAAACGATGGCCGGCGGCGTGCCCGTCCCGCGCCGGGCGGTGCTGCGGATCCTGTGCGATCCCGCCTCCGGCGAGCCGCTGGACCAGGCCCTGGTTCTGTGGATGCCGGGACCCGGGAGCTTTACCGGGGAGGATCAGGCGGAGCTGCACATCCATGGCGGCCTCGCCACCCGCGCGGCCGTTCTGCGCGCCCTGAACGCCCTGGAGGGGTGCCGGGCCGCGGAGGCGGGGGAGTTCACCCGGCGGGCCTTCCTGAACGGGCGCATGGACCTGAGCCGGGTCGAGGGCCTGGCGGACCTCATCGATGCGGAGACGGAGGCGCAGCGTCGGCAGGCCCTGTTCCAGCTGGAAGGACGCCTCGGCCATGCAGCGGAGCGCTGGCGCGAGGAGATCCTGCAGGTTCTCGCCCTGCTCGAAGCCTGCCTCGACTTCTCCGACGAGGGCGACGTGCCGGAGGATCTGGAGACGGAGATCACCGGCCGGCTCGCCCGGATGCGGGACGATTTCCACCGGGTGCTGGAGAACCGCAGCGGCGAGCGGTTGCGCGAGGGCCTGACCGTGGTCCTCGCCGGTCCGCCCAATGCGGGCAAGTCGACCCTCCTGAATGCCCTCGCGCAACGCGATGTCGCCATCGTCTCGCCCATCGCCGGCACCACGCGCGACGTCATCGAGGTCCATTGCGACCTCGGCGGTCTGCCGGTGGTGATCGTGGACACGGCGGGGCTTCGCGACTCCACGGATCCCATCGAGCAGGAGGGCGTGTCCCGCGCCCGCGCTCGGGCGCAGGATGCGGATCTGGTTCTCTGGCTGATGCCGCCCGAGGGAGGGGAGGGGGAGCCGCCGGAAGCCCGCCGTCTTCTCAAGGTCGCCACCAAGGTCGATGTGAATCGGAACCGGGACGACGCCGATCTCGCGATCTCCGCCGCCACGGGGGCGGGACTGCCGGACCTGATGCGGATGCTGGAGGCCGAGGCCCAGGCGGTCCTGGGGCAGGGGGATGCGGTTCTCACCCGGGAGCGGCACCGCCGCGCGCTCGAACGCGCCCGCGATTCGGTGGCGCGGGCTCTCGCCATGATGAGTTCGGCCGGTCCGCTCGAGCTGATCGCCGAGGAGGTGCGGCTCGCAGCACGCGCCGTGGGGGAGATTACCGGACGTGTGGATGTGGAACACGTCCTCGACCGTCTGTTCTCCAGCTTCTGCATCGGAAAATAGGCCATCATACGGTCGCGTTCCTGTGAGCATCTCTGTTGAAAGGCTCGGGAGAGCGACCCCATTTCGGCGGGACAGGCCGTGGACAGGATGTGGAGATCGGGCGTCTGAGGGCGATGTTTCACGTGAAACATTTTGCCCTTTGACCTCGGTCCCGTCAGGTCCTACAGCCCTGTCCTGGAGAGACTCATGAATCAAGTTTTCGACGTGATCATTGTCGGCGGCGGACATGCCGGGGCCGAGGCCGCGGCGGCTTCCGCACGCATAGGCGCCCGCACGGCGCTCGTCACCCACAAGGCCTCGACCATCGGCGTCATGTCCTGCAACCCTGCCATCGGCGGCCTCGGCAAGGGACATCTGGTCCGCGAGATCGACGCGCTCGACGGGGTCATGGGCCGGGTCGCCGACCGGGCCGGCATCCAGTTCCGGCTGCTCAACCGGCGCAAGGGACCGGCGGTGCGCGGACCGCGCACCCAGGCCGACCGGAAGCTCTATGCCCGCGCCATGCAGGCCGAGCTGTCCCGGACGCCGAACCTCACCATCGTCGAAGGCGAGGCCGATGACATCCTGGTGGAGGGCAGCCGGGTCACGGGCCTGAAGCTCGCCGACGGACGCGAGCTCCCCACCGGCGCCGTGGTCCTGACCACAGGCACATTCCTCTCCGGACTGATCCATATCGGCGAGCGGAAGATCCCCGCCGGCCGCATGGGCGAGCGCCCTTCCCTGGGTCTGCCGAAGACGTTCCAGCGCCTGGGCTTCTCCCTCGGCCGGCTCAAGACCGGGACGCCGCCGCGCCTGGACGGCCGGACCATCGACTGGGCCGGCATCGACAAGCAGGCCGCCGACAACGAGCCGGTGCCATTCTCCCTCCTGACGACGCGGATCACGACGCCCCAGATCGAGTGCGGCATCACCCGCACCACGGCCGCGGTCCATGCGCTGATCCGCGACAACCTCCACCGGGCGCCCATGTATTCCGGTGACATTCAGGGGAGGGGGCCGCGCTATTGCCCATCCATCGAGGACAAGGTGGTGCGCTTCGCCGACCGGGAAGGCCACCAGATCTTCCTCGAGCCGGAAGGCCTCGACGACATCACCGTCTATCCGAACGGGATCTCGACCTCCCTGCCCGAGGATGTGCAGCTCGCGCTGCTGCCGCAGATCCCGGGCTTGGAGAAAGTGCGGATGCTCCAGCCGGGCTATGCCATCGAATACGACTATATCGACCCGCGCAACCTGACGCCGAGCCTCGAAACCAAGATGGTGCGCGGCCTCTTCCTCGCCGGCCAGATCAACGGCACGACCGGCTACGAGGAGGCGGCGGCTCAGGGGCTCGTGGCGGGACTGAACGCCGCCCGCCGGGCCGCCGGCCAGGACGGCGCCGTGTTCGACCGGGCCGAATCCTATATCGGCGTGCTGATCGACGACCTGATTACGCGGGGGGTGAGCGAGCCCTACCGCATGTTCACCTCCCGCTCCGAGTACCGGCTGAGCCTGCGGATCGACAACGCGGACGAGCGGCTGACGGGCAAGGGCCTCGATCTCGGCTGCGTCGGTCCGGAACGGGCGGCGCATTTCGCACGCTCTCGGGAGGAGATCCAGGCCGTGTCGGAGCGGCTCCAGACCCTGACGGTGACGCCGAAGGAAGCGGCAAGGCACGGGCTGGAGCTGAACCAGGACGGCATTCGCCGATCCGCCTATCAGCTTCTCTCCTACCCGACCATCGGCTGGGCCGATCTGGTCCGGGTGTGGCCTGAGCTCGGCCGGGTGTCGCCGCCGGTGCAGGAGCGGCTGGAAACCGACGCCACCTACGCGGTCTATATGGACCGGCAGCAGGCGGATATCGCCGCCTATCGCCGGGACGAGAGCATCGTGCTGGAAGAAAGTCTGGACTTCCGGTCCCTGCCGGGCCTGTCGAACGAGATCAAGGCCAAGCTCGATCTAGTCCGTCCCGCCACTCTGGGACAGGCGGCGCGTATCGAGGGGATCACGCCCGCGGCCCTGACCCTGCTAGCCGCCCATGCGAAGAAGCTCTCCGGCACCAAGGCCGGTCTGGACCCGGTGGCATGACGACATCCGCATCCTCCCCCCGCTCCGGACTTCTCGACGCCTTCGATGTTTCACGTGAAACATCCGAGAAGCTCGCCCTGCTTGAGCGGGAGCTTCGCCGCTGGCAGGCGATCAAGAATCTCGTCGGCCCGGCGACCCTGGACCAGATCTGGGATCGTCATATCGTCGATTCGCTGCAGCTCCTCGCGCTTGCTCCCCAGGCGCGGACCTGGCTCGACCTCGGCTCCGGCGCCGGCTTTCCCGGACTGGTGCTCGCCGTCGCCGGGCAGGAGCGGGGCCTGAAGGTGGACCTGGTCGAGAGCAATTCCCGCAAATGCGCCTTCCTGCGCCACATTGCGCGCCTGACCGGTGCGAACGCCACCGTGCATGAAGCCCGCTTGGAAACGGTCGTTCCCCGGTTCGTGGGCCAGGCCGACGTGGTCTCGGCCCGGGCTCTTGCGTCCCTCGCCAACCTGCTGGACTGGACCGCGCCGCTGTTGAAAGCGGGGACAATGGGCCTGTTCCCCAAGGGCCGGGATGCCGAGATTGAATTGACCGAGGCCCGGAAATCGTGGACATTCGATGTCGAGATCCTGCCAAGCCGGACCGATTCCGAAGCCAGGATTCTTCGCATCACCTCCATTGAGAGCCTATCATCATGACCGACCGCAGCGGATCCGCCCCAGGAGCGCCGGCTAAGCCTCGCATTCTGGTGCTTGCCAATCAGAAGGGCGGCGTCGGCAAGACCACCACCGCCATCAATCTCGGCACCGCGCTGGCGGCGATCGGCGAGAAGGTTCTGATCGTCGACCTCGACCCGCAGGGCAACGCTTCGACCGGTCTCGGCATCGACCGCAAGAGTCGGCGCGTCTCGACCTATCACGTGCTGAGCGGCGAGGCCTCTCTCGACAGCGCCATCACCGAGACCGTGGTGCCCGGCCTGTTCGTCGCCCCGTCCACTCTCGACCTGCTCGGCGTCGAGTTGGAGATCGCGAGCGAGAAGGACCGGGCTCACCGGCTCAAGAACGCGATTGCCGCTCTGAAGGGCCCGGACGTAACCAAACCTTTTACCTATATTTTGATCGATTGCCCGCCTTCGCTGAATCTTTTGACCATCAATGCCTTGACCGCTGCTGACGCGGTTCTGGTGCCCCTCCAATGCGAATTCTTCGCTCTGGAAGGTCTCAGTCAGCTGCTGAAGACAGTCGAACAGGTCCGTTCGGCGCTCAATCCGAAGCTGACCATCCACGGCGTCGTGCTGACCATGTTCGACCCGCGCAACAACCTGTCCGGGCAGGTGGTGGCCGACGTACGCCAGTTCATGGGCAGCAAGGTCTACGAGACCATGATCCCGCGCAACGTGCGCGTCTCCGAGGCGCCGTCCCACGGCAAGCCGGTTCTGCTCTACGACCTGAAATGCGCCGGCTCGCAGGCCTACCTGCGCCTCGCCTCCGAAATCATCCAACGGGAGCGCGCCCTGCGCGCCGCCTGATTCCTGAACACATCCGAGAGACAACATGGCAGACGAAGGCAAGTCGCGCTTGGGACGAGGATTGGCGGCTCTCATCGGAGAGGTCGGCGACGAGATGACGGTGGTGGAGCGCGGCCGGGGGCAGCGCAAGGTCCCGGTCGAGTTCCTGCGTCCGAACCCGCGCAACCCGCGAAAGGTTTTCGAGGACAGCGAGCTCAAGGAGCTGTCGCAGTCGATCAAGGACCGCGGCATCATCCAGCCCATCGTGGTCCGGCCCCTGGCGAACACGCCGGACGCCTACGAGATCGTCGCCGGTGAGCGCCGCTGGCGCGCGGCCCAGGTGGCGGGCCTGCACGAGGTGCCGGTGGTGATCGTCGAGATCGACGACAAGACCTCGCTCGAATACGCGATCCTGGAAAACGTCCAGCGCGCCGACCTCAATCCCATCGAGGAGGCGGAGGGCTATTCCCGGCTCATGGCCGAGTTCTCCTACACCCAGGAAAACCTCTCCAAGATCATCGGCAAGAGCCGCAGCCACATCGCCAACATGATGCGCCTCAGCGATCTGCCGCCGCCGGTGAAGAAGCTGCTGGTCGACCGGCAGATCACGGCAGGCCACGGCCGCGCGCTTCTGGCGGTGAGCGATCCGCAGCGGGTCGCCAAGCAGATCCTCGAACAGGGCCTCAGTGTGCGCCAGGTCGAGGAGATCGCCCAGGGCGACCAGGGCAAGCCGCCGAAGCTGGAGACCAAGTCGGCCGCCAAGCCCGTGAAGGACCCGGACACCCGCGCCCTCGAAAAGGCGCTCCAGGACGTGCTCGGCCTCTCGGTCGCCATCGATCACAAGGGGCAGGGCGGCGAGCTGCGCATCCGCTACAAGACCCTGGAGCAGCTCGACGGGCTGTGCCGGCGGTTGAACCCGTAAGGTTGGAGGTTTCCTGGCGCCTTCGGTTTTCGCGGGCGCCGCTCGTTCCTGATGACGGTGCCGCCTTTGAGGAGAGGGCGTCTCCCGTGCTCTATGAAATCATCCTGAGACGCCGCTTCGTGGCTCCTCAGGATGAGGGTGGGAGCGGTTGCGGCCGTCGCTAATGTGGCAGTGTTCAGCGCGACCTTTTTCCCTCCCCCTTATGGGGAGGGCCAGGGCGGGGGTGTGGGCGCCGGACCCTCATAGGCTATCGCTCACACCCCCACCTCCACCTCCTCCCCACAAGGGGGAGGAGAGCAGGGCGCGCTTCCGGCGAGGCCCGAAGTCCGTGGGGAGGAGAGCAACGGTGGCGTGTGATGTGCCAAACCAAAGAAAAGGGCCGTCGCAGATCTTGGGTCTGATCCAAACGATCCGAAGATCGGCTTTCCCTCAGGCCTACCGCCGCGCGGCCCGCGCCAGGTCGAGCAGGGTCTTGGCCGCGATGGTGTCGTCGAGATGGGACAGGCGCCGCGTGTCGAGAAGGCTCTGCTGCAGCTGAGCGATGGCCTGCTTGAGGCTGTCGGAGGTCCAGCGCTGGAGATGGCGCTCGATCAGGGGCTTGCGCCGGAAATGCAGGGCGCGCATGCCCTCGACGACCGCCCCGACGGGGCGGCCTTCCTCGATGGAAAGCCGGGCCGGCAGCAGCATCAGGGCATGGCGCAGGGCCGCCCCGAGCACCGTGGAGGCGTTCACGCCCTCGGCAGCAAGGCGGCGGGAGCCGATCTCGATGCCCGCCCCGTCGCCCGCGAAGGCGGCGTCGACCACCGAATCCATGGCGAGGCTCGACACATCGCTCATGATCGCGTCCACGTCCGCCAGGGTGATCTCACTCTGGCCGCGGGCGTAGAGCATCAGCTTCGCCAGCTCGCCCCGGGTGGCGAGACGGTCGCCGCCGAGGCTCGCCAGGAGGGCGGTCCTGGCCTCGCGGCCGATGGAGAACCCGTTGCTCTTGAGGGTTTCGTCCACCACCGCGCCGAGGTCGCGGCCCGTATCGGCATAGCAGGGCAGGGCGAGCGCTTTCGGAGAGCGTTCGCACAGGGTGCGCAGCGGCGAGGATTTCTGCAGGTCGCCGCCCTCGATGACGATGACGGTGTCCTGCAGCTCGCCCTTGAGCACCACGTCCACGGCGGGCGCGATGTTGCGCGAGGTGCTCTTGATCCACAGCGCGCGCTTGCCGCCGAACAGGCCCATGGTGCCGGCCTCGTCCGCAAGGCGGCCGGGATCGGCCGCGATGTCGTCGCCGTCGATGCGGATCAGCTGAAACGGATCGGTCGGATCCGGCACGGAGCGTTCGGCGAGCGCCCGCGCCCGCTCGTTGATGAGCCCTACATCCGGTCCGTAGAACAGGAAGACGCCGATGCGCGGATCCGGGCGCCGCAGCGCCCCTTCCACGTCACCGGCTTTGACCGCCACCATCGGGCGTCAGGTGCGGGTGAGGGCCGCCGACAGCCGGGTCCTGACCTGCTCCGCCAGGGTCTTGGCCAGCCTGATCTCCGCATCGCGGGCGGCGCGGACGGTGGCGAAGCGCTGCTGGAAGCGGTCATAGGAGGCATAGGCCGTGGCCACGCCCGTGGCCACGACCTGCGAGCCGTCCTTCGCCTTCAGGGTATAGGTGAGGTTGCCGGTGATCGTCGCCGAGAGGGCGCGGCCCGATTCCGTGTCGACGATGGGCGTCGTCAGGCCCTGATTGTAGGACAGGGTCAGGACATAACGCTTCGGAGCCTCCGCACCGGAACCGTTCAGCGCAAAGATCAGCTCGCTGCGCAGGTAATGCGCGAAGCGGGCCCGCGGCTCCGGCCAGGTGATCTCGGGGATCTCGATCGCCGCGAGAGCATCCTGAAGCTGCTGGCCGGACGCGGTCGGACCGTAGAGGGGACGGAAGCAGGCGGACAGGCCGAGAGAGAGGCCCGCGACGAGAGCGACGCGGGCAAAGCCTTTGAAATTAAGCGACGACATTCACGATCCTCTGCGGAACGACGATGATCTTGCGGGCAGGCTTTCCTTCCATAGCCTTTTGCACCGCTTCAAGCGAGAGCACGGCGGCCTCGATGGCGGCCTGATCCGCATCGCGTGCCACGGTGACGTCGGCCCGCTTCTTGCCGTTGACCTGGACGGGCAGGGTGATGGTGTCCTCGACCAGGAGCGCGCGCTCGACCTGTGGCCATGCGGTGTCGGCCGCGAGGCCCTGTTCGCCCAGGGCCTCCCAGCATTCCTCCGCCAGATGCGGCATCATCGGAGCGAGCAGCTGCACGAAGATGCGGCCGGCCTCGCCGAAGGCCGCCGAGAGGCCCGGCTCGTCGGCGCCCTTCGCCTGGTTGGCCAGGTCCTGCAGGCTGTTGGCGAGTTCGTAGAGATGGGCGACGCAGCGGTTGAAGCGCAGGCGCTCCACATCCTCCTCGACCGCCGCCAGCGCCTTGTGCGCGGCCTTGCGCACGGCGATGCCGATGGGTCCTTCCGCAGCGGCATTGTTGCCGCCCGTCTTCCGGTCCGCGATTTCGCCCACCAGACGCCACACGCGCTGGACGAAGCGGCCCGCGCCCTGCACGCCCTCCTCGGTCCAGATCACGTCGCGCTCAGGGGGAGAGTCGGACAGCATGAACCAGCGGGCCGTGTCCGCGCCGTAGGAGGCGATGATCTCGTCCGGGTCCACGGTGTTCTTCTTCGACTTCGACATCTTCTCGATCGAGCCGATCTCGATCGGGGCGCCGGTCGTCACGTGGAAAGCCCGGCGAGCCGCGCCGTCGGATTCGATGCGCACGTCGCCCGGAAGCACCCAGGCGCCGCTTTCATCCTTGTAGGTCTCGTGCACCACCATGCCCTGCGTGAACAGCCCGGCGAAGGGCTCGTCGAGTCCGGCATGGCCGGTCTTCTTCATCGCGCGGGTGAAGAAGCGCGAATAGAGCAGGTGCAGGATCGCGTGCTCGATGCCGCCGATATACTGGTCCACCGGCAGCCAGGAATCGACCGTGGCGCGGTCCGTCGGCTCGGTCTCCAGGGTCGGGTCGGTGAAGCGGGCGAAATACCAGGACGAATCCACAAAGGTGTCCATGGTGTCCGTCTCGCGCCGGGCCTTACCGCCGCATTGCGGGCAGTCCACGTGCTTCCAGGTCGGGTGCCGGTCGAGCGGGTTGCCCGGCACGTCGAAGGACACGTCCTCGGGCAGCACCACCGGGAGCTGGTCCTTCGGGACCGGCACCACGCCGCAGGCTTCGCAATGGATGATCGGGATCGGGCAGCCCCAGTAGCGCTGGCGCGAGATGCCCCAGTCGCGCAGGCGGAAATTCACCTTGCGCTCGGCCACCGGCCGGTTGTCGCGGGTTTCGCTCTCCAGACGGCGGGCGACCTCCTCCTTCGCTTCCGCGATGGTGAGCCCATCGAGGAAGCGGGAATTGATCATCCGGCCCTCGCCGTCATAGGCGGTGTCGGTGATCACGAAGGAAGCCGGATCCGTGTCCGGAGGGCACACGACGGGCGTGTTGCCCAGGCCGTACTTGTTGACGAAATCGAGGTCGCGCTGGTCGTGCGCCGGGCAGCCGAAGATCGCGCCCGTGCCGTATTCCATCAGGATGAAGTTCGCCACGTAGACCGGCAGCGTCCAGTTCGGATCGAACGGGTGTTGCGCGCGCACGCCCGTGTCGAAGCCGAGTTTCTCGGCCTTCTCGATGGCTTCCTGCGCGGTGCCGATGCGCTTGCACTCCTCGATGAAGGCGGCAAGCTCCGGGTTCTTCTCGGCGGCGGCGCGGGCGAGGGGATGATCGGGCGCGACCGCCATGAACCTGGCGCCGAAGAGGGTGTCGGGCCGCGTGGTGTAGATCTCGAGTTCGGTCTCGCCGTTGGGCACCGTGCCGGGCTGCAGGGCGAAGCGCACCAGCAGGCCCTCGGAGCGGCCGATCCAGTTGCGCTGCATCAGGCGCACCTTCTCGGGCCAGCGGTCCAGGGTGTCGAGCCTGTCGTCCAGGTCCTGCGCGTAGTCGGTGATCTTCAGGAACCACTGGGTCAGCTCGCGCTGCTCCACCAGGGCGCCCGAGCGCCAGCCGCGCCCGTCGATCACCTGCTCGTTGGCGAGCACGGTCTGGTCCACAGGGTCCCAGTTCACCTTGGCGGTCTTGCGGTCCACGAGCCCGGCCTCGAGGAAGTCCAGGAACATGCGCTGCTGGTGCTTGTAGTAGGCCGGATCGCAGGTGGCGATCTCGCGGCTCCAGTCGATGGCTAGGCCCATGGATTGCAGCTGGGCGCGCATGGTGGCGATGTTGGCGTAGGTCCATTCCTTGGGGTGGACCTTGTTCTGCATGGCCGCGTTCTCGGCCGGCATGCCGAAGGCGTCCCAGCCCATGGGATGGAGCACGTTGAAGCCCTTGGCCCGCTTGTAGCGCGCCACCACGTCGCCCATGGTGTAGTTGCGCACGTGGCCCATGTGGATGCGCCCCGACGGATAGGGAAACATCTCGAGCACGTAGTATTTCGGGCGCGGGTCGTCGTTCGGGGTCTTGAACAGGTCCTGGTCGTTCCAGACCTTCCGCCATTTCGGCTCGGCTTCCTTGGCGTTGTAGCGCTCAGGCCTCATTTTTCGTCACTATCCGTCATCGCAAAAGTCGAAGCGGCTTGCGCCGCCGGGTTGCGCCGGACTAGGACACAGCTCTCCCGCGCGGTCAACGGTTTCGCGCGCGCGAGAGCCCTGCAAGAGGAAGAGTATGAGCGACCACAATCCCGTCGAAGGCTTGCATCAGGTTCGCGCCGCCATCGGGCGCGCCGCAACCGACTACGACCGCGATCCGGCCGGGATCACTCTGGTGGCGGTCTCCAAGACCTTTCCGGCCGAGGATATTGAGCCCGTCCTGGCGGCGGGCCAGCGGGTTTTCGGCGAGAACTACGTGCAGGAGGCCAAGGCGAAATGGCCCGCCTTGCGGGAGCGCTATCCGGACGTGGAGCTTCACCTGATCGGCCCGCTCCAGTCCAACAAGGCGAAGGAGGCGGTCCAGCTCTTCGACGCCATTCACACCCTCGACCGCCCGTCTCTCGCGGAAGCCCTGGCGAAGGAGATCGCGAAAGCCGGCAGGGCGCCGCGCCTCCTGGTCCAGGTCAACACGGGGGAGGAGCCGCAGAAGGGCGGCGTCATGCCGGCCGAGGCGGATGCCTTCATCGAGGAATGCCGCACCCGGCACGGCCTCGCCATCGAGGGCCTGATGTGCATCCCGCCGGCGGAGGACCCGCCCTCGCCGCATTTCGCCCTGCTCGGCAAGATCGCGAAGCGGCACGGGCTGAAAACCCTCTCCATGGGCATGAGCGCCGATTTCGACGAGGCGATCCAGCTCGGCGCCACCCATGTGCGGGTCGGCAGCGCGATCTTCGGGACGCGGCCGAAGGCGTGAACGTCCGCGAGGCTAGTTCCTCAGCCCAACCGCATCGAAGGTCTTCTTCTTCCGGTTCCAGAAGTAGAGCATCGCCTCTCCCGGGCTGATGTGAAGAAGGCCCGGATGCTTCAGGGTCACGGCCTCGGGATACTGCTCCGACTCGCACAGGCCTCCCTGCAGGTCCCGAAAGGCGTTGCCGCAGATCGTCTCCCACCGCCCCGGCTCCGCGAGCCCGAGACCGTCCTCGGCCCCGACGGAGGCTCCGCCTTCCTCGGACCGGACCAGGACGTGGATCCGGTCGCCCATCCGGACGATCAGGTCGCGGATCCCGTCGGCCCTGCGGGCGGCGATCAGGGCCTTGTCCTTCCGGCCGTCGCCGTCGAAATCGGCCTCCACCGACAGGGGATCGGCGGAATCCGCCGGCACGTCTCCCTTATGGGACTTTTCCTCCTCCGCCGTCAGCGCCCGCCACTCGCCCAGCTCCTGCGACAGGGCGGGAGTGCAGGCGGCCAGAAGACCGATGCCACAGAGGGCATGAAGGATCGTGCTGCGGCGGGACACGGCTGAGGTCATCCTGAAATCAGGAAATCATGGAGCTGCGAGAATGTCACGCCGGCGGCCCGGGTTGCGGTCGAGCCGCGGCGCGGTTAAGCTCTGGCCGTCGATTGAGGTTCGAACCAGGGAGGGTTGCATGTGTGAACAATACCAGCATCGCATGTTCGGCCCCTGGAATGCCCTGCAGCAGCTCGTTGCAGGGCCGGCCATCGAACGGATCTGACGACCCTCTCGTCTCCATCTCATTCTGGTCAGCTCTGAACGGCTTGTCCGCTGCGTCCATCGAGGACCCGCGGACCGACGGACGTTCCCAGTTTCGCGCGCCTTCGGGACCGCGCAGCACCAATGAGATGACCCATGGGCTCGATCAGCCTTCGCAATGTTTCCGCTATCGCGCAGACCACACTCTTCCAGAACCTGACCCTCACCATCGGCGAGCGGGACCGTCTCGGTCTCGTGGCCGGGAACGGGGCGGGAAAATCGACGCTGCTCAGATGTCTCGCCGGCCTCTCCGAACCGACCGGGGGCGAGATCGTCCGCTCCCGCGGCCTGAAGGCGGCGCTGGTCGAGCAGGACATGCCGGACGACCTGCTGGATCTGTCCCTGCACGAAGCCATCTGCCGCGCCCTGCCTCCGGCGGAGCGCGACCTCCAGGAATGGCGGGTCGACGTCGTTCTCGACGAGTTCGGGGCGCCCGCCGACCTGCGTGAGCGGCATGTGCGGGCGCTCAGCGGCGGCTGGCAGCGGCTGGCCCTGATCGCCCGCGCCTGGGTCACGGAGCCGGACCTCCTGCTGCTCGACGAGCCCACGAACCACCTCGACCTCGAAAAGCTCCTGCTCCTGGAGCGCTGGCTGGGGGACGTGGCGGACCGGGTTCCCGTGGTGGTCGCGAGCCACGACAGGGATTTCCTCGATGCCTGCACCAACCGCACCCTGTTTCTGCGGCCGGAGGAATCCGTCGCGTTCGCCCATCCCTACCGGCGCGCCCGCGACCTTCTCGATGCGCACGACGAGGCCGCCCAGGGGCAGCGGGAGAAGACCCTGCGCGAGGTGAAGCGCCTGCGCGAGAGCGCGGCCGAGCTGCGTAATGTGGGCATCAACCGCGGCAGCGATGCGGCCCAGGTGAAGTCGGCGCAGATCAGGCGCCGCGCCGAGCAGCTGGAGCAGAGCGTCCGCGCCGTGCACAAGGAGAGGCCGGGCGAGATCCGGCTCGCCAATCGCGGCACCCACGCGAAGGTGCTTCTCTCGGTGGAGAACGTCGCCGTGCAGGCGCCCGACGGGCGAAAGCTGTTCCCGATCCCGAAGCTGGAGGTGGCGCAAGGGGACCGGATCGTGGTGCTCGGACGCAACGGAACGGGCAAATCCCAACTCGTCCGCCTGCTGCACCGGGCCATGCTTCAGCCGGACGACCTGCCCGGCATCCGGGTGAGCCCGAGTCTCGCTCCGGGCTATGTGGATCAGGACATGCGGCAATTGCCGGAAAGGGCGACGGCGCACGATTTCGTCCTGTCGCAGTTCCGCCTGGGCGACCAGCGCAGCCGGGCGGTGCTGGCGGAGGCGGGCTTCTCCATCGAAAGGCAGAATCTCCCCATCGGCCGCCTGTCGCCGGGCCAGAAGGCGCGGCTCGGCCTGCTGGCGCTGCGCCTCGCCAACCCGAACTTCTACCTCATGGACGAGCCCACCAACCACGTGGACATCCCTGGGCGGGAGCAGCTGGAATCGGAAATCCTCGATGCCGAAGCCACCTGCGTCGTGGTCTCCCACGACAGGAGCTTCGTGAAGACCGTCGGCACCCGGTTTCTACTGATCGACAGGGGAAGGCTTCGGGAGGTCGACGGGCCGGAGGATTTCTACGAGAGCATCGGCGGCTGAGCGCTCCGCGGCCTATCCCACGATCTCGATCCTCGTGCGCGGTCCGATCCGCTCCATGAGGTGGCGGACCTTGCTCCGGTCCACGGCCACGCAGCCCTCGGTCGGGGTGAAGCCGGGGCGGGCGAGATGGAGGAAGATGGCGCTGCCGCGGCCCTTCACGATGGGGCCGCGGTTCCAGGCGATGTCGATCACCACGTCGTAGAGGTGGTCGTCGCGCCACATCGTCTCGTGGCTCGTCGGGCAGGGCAGGGGCACGAGGCGGTTGTAGCGCCGGTCCCGCACATCGTCCGACCAGCCGTCGTTGGGCCCGATCCGGCGCAGGGGCAGGCCGGTGCGCGGCCGCGGGCCGTGATCGGCGCGGTAGAAGGCCTGGATCAGGCGGAAGCGGCCCACGGGCGAGGCGCCGTCGCCCTCGCGCTTGTCCGCGCGGGTGCCGGAGCGGCCGAGCGCGCAGGGCAGCACCAGATTTCCCGCCTGCAGCCGGCCGCGCCGGTGGTCGAGGGGCGAGCGGTGGACGCGGATGAGGTCGACGTAATTGCGCTTCATGGGCAGTGGAAGGGTTGGCCCAACCCCTTGTTGTCAAGCTGGGAATGACTACTCTAGTACATGATCCGGAACCGGAAGTCCGCGCCCCCGTCGAGGCAGGCTTCGATTTTCCGGCACGGTCGTGCGGCGATTGAAGGACGGAGCGGTCCCGCCGGCATCAATCGTCCCCGAGACCGCTCCAGCGCCTGCTCGTTCCATCGTGTTGAAGGGTTTGAGATGTCGAATGCCAGCCGCCTCCTTGTCGTCGACGACGATCAGGACCTGCGCGACACCCTTGCCGAACAGCTCGGACTCTACGAGGAGTTTCGGATCACCACCGCCGAGACCGCGTCGGGAGCCATCGAGGCGGTCAAGGGCGACCGGATCGATCTCGCCATCATGGATGTGGGCCTGCCCGACATGGACGGGCGCGAGGCCGTCAAGATCATGCGCCAGGACGGCTTCCGCAGCCCGATCATCATGCTCACGGCCCAGGGCTCCGAGAACGACACGGTGATGGGGCTCGAAGCCGGCGCCAACGACTACGTCACCAAGCCGTTCAAGTTCGCCGTGCTGCTCGCCCGCATTCGGGCGCAGCTGCGCCAGTACGAGGCGAGCGAGGACGCGGTGTTCCAGATCGGGCCCTATACCTTCCGGCCCGGCTCCAAGCTCCTCACCACCGACAAGGGCTCCAAGCTCAAGCTGACCGAGAAGGAAACGGCGATCCTGCGCTACCTCTACCGGGCGGGCCAGTCCGTGGTCGGGCGCGAGACCCTGCTCACGGAGGTCTGGGGCTACAATTCCAACGTCACCACCCACACCCTGGAAACGCATATCTACCGGTTGCGGCAGAAGATCGAGGCCGATCCGTCCAATGCGCGCATCCTGGTCACCGAGCCCGGCGGCTACAAGCTGATTCCCTAGGGTTCGACATGGCGCTCGAAGACGATATCGCGATCCTGTCGAGGGCGCCTCTGTTCAACCTCCTGGACCGGGACGCCCTGCGGCTGGTCGCCTTCGCGTCCGAGAACCGGATCCTGCGGGCGGGGGACATGCTGTTCCGCAAGGGCGACCGCTCCGACGGCGGCTACGTGGTGAGCCAGGGCGCCATCGCGCTCGATGCGAAGGACGACGGCTCTCCCGCCGCCTTCGTCGCCGGCCCCGGCTCCCTCATCGGCCAGGCCGCGCTCTTCACCCGGGTCGAGCGCCCCGCCACCGCCATGGCGCGCGAGCCGTCCACGGTGATCCGCGTCACCCCCAGTCTCATGCGCCGCGTGCTGGAGGAGTTCCCCGCCGCCGCCTCCGCCATGCACCAGGCCATGACGGAGGAGCTGACGCGGCTGAGCGACGGCCTGGAGCGGGTCCGCCGGCACCTCATCGCCATCGACGGCGGGGAGATCCCGGCCAGGAAACCGGGGCAGGACGAGGAGTAGGGCCGGCCCTGAGACCGTCCTCCGGAAACCGACGAACCTTCCTGAGCGGAATTTGAGGGTTCAAGAACGGCGCAAATCAGGTAACTTGGCCGCAGCTGCAACGAATCGGGGAAAGGCGATGCTCAAGATCCATCCCGGCATCAAGGCCATCGCGATTCTGGCAGGACCGGCCGCCTTGATCGTCGGCTATCATTCCGTGTCCCAGCATTTCGAACGGCCCCGGCCCTACGATCCCAGGACCGCCCAGATCATGTGGCGGATCTACGAAAAGTGCACGGAGCTGCCGAAGCTGCAGAGGACCGTCCGCTGCGACGAATACGTGACCTATTTCGAAGGCTGCGCCAAGGGACGGCACGGATGCAGCCTCGCCTCGTCCCACGCGCTCCTGGCGCGGCTGGATTTCGATCTGCCGCCGCTGCGGCTGCTGGTCGAAGAGGTCACGGTCACCCACGCATCGAGCCCGTGATCGGGACCGCCGTGTCATAGGCGGCTCCCGGGAGCCTCTAAAGCATCGGACAGGAAAAGTGGACTTGCACCTTTGGGGCTGATCCGATGCTTTCCCTATGGATGAGAGCATCGTTTCGGCGGAAAACCGGACCCACTATTCGCTGGCGCGGACCTTCGGTTCCGCACGATGCTTGTCTTATGATTTTCCCGTCCTGATCGAGCAAGATGAGGATACCGCCAGCGAGTCGCGAGCTCGCTGGCGGTGGGAGGGGACGGGTCGTTCC
>NZ_JBHSBQ010000144.1:0-157456 GCF_042650665.1 Microvirga sp. GCM10011540
CACGGACCAGGGTCTCCAGGCGCTCCCGATCAGCGGCGGAAACCTCAATGCGTTCGATCTTGCCCATCCGAGCAGCATCGCACGTCAGACCAGATTTCGGAAACACCCGTCAGTGACAGAACACTAGCCCTTGTCGGGCGGTCCGCCGCCCTCGCGCAGCTCTTCCGCCACCGCGAGGGCCAGGTCCCTCATGCTCCTGCGGATCTTCGGGCTTCGGAAGCCGGCGAGGAGCTGGATGAAGCTGACCATGTCCGACAACGCCATGATCTGGCTCCATCGCCGGGCGTCCTCGTCCGTCACGTCGTCCCCGCATCCGGGATTTTCCTCGAAGAAGAACTGGATGGGCACCGCGAGAACCCGGGCGATCTCGTGCAGGCGCCCGGCGGTGACCCGGTTGGCGCCCTTCTCGTATTTCTGGACCTGCTGGCACGTCACGTTCAGCGCCCGGGCAAGATCCTCCTGGCTCATGCCCAGTTGGAGGCGACGCAGGCGTATCCGACCGGCCACATGCTTGTCGATAAGGCTGGGAGCTTTCTGTTCCATCATTCCGTTCCGGTGTGGAGCAACAATATACCACTACCGCGTGCATAAGAACAGTTTCTTACGTCTCTCGATACACTCTTCCCTCATTCCTCCTTATCTTTAAGACAGGATCGGTCTTCCGTTCGATTCCCACGGCTCAAGGTGGCCCATGCCGACCCTGCACGTCTGTCCCCTCTCCTGCCTGCACGATACCGTTGCCACCACGGGCGCCAGCCATGTGGTGACCCTCATCAATGTGGGCTCCGCCGTGGAGCGGCCCGCGAGCGTTGCGGCGGACCGGCACCTCTTCATCGGCGTCAGCGACATCGTGGAGCCGCTCGAAGGGCACATCCTGCCGGAGGCGGAGCACATCGAGACCCTTCTCGCCTTCGTCCGCACCTGGGGCCGGGAGAGTCCCCTGGTCTTCCATTGCTGGGCCGGAATCAGCCGCTCCACCGCCGCCGCCTACATCTCCGCCTGCGCCCTGGCGCCCGAGCGGTGCGAGGACGCGATGGCCCAGGCCCTGCGCCAGGCCTCCCCCAGCGCCACGCCCAATGCCCGCTTCATCGCCCTTGCGGACGACATCCTGGGGCGCAACGGCCGGATGGTGGACGCGGTCAGCCGCATCGGCCGGGGTGCGGAGGCCATGGAGGGAGTTCCCTTCACCCTCCGCCTCGCCTGAAGGCGCGGCAAAGCCACGCCCGACTCGAACCTTGCCAGGAGGCTCCACAATCCGCATAACGCGGGATCACGCAATGGCGGATGGCAGGATGACCGACACCACTTCGATCAAGACCCTCCCCTTCGAGAAGGCCCTGGCCGAGCTCGAGGAAATCGTGCGGCGGCTCGAGCGCGGCGATGTTCCGCTGGAGGATTCCATCGCGATCTACGAGCGCGGCGAGGCGCTCAAGAAGCATTGCGAGCAGCTTCTGAAGAAGGCCGAGGCGCGAATCGAGAAGATCACCGTCGGTCCGGACGGCCAGGCTTCCGGCACGACGCCGCTCGACGTCGCCGAATAGCCCAGTTTCCCAAGGGAAACGGCCAAGTCTTCGGTTTGACCAAGCCCCTTCCCAACCCTATCTGCTGAACAGAAGGCCGCTGCAACCGCTCTGGCGAGAACAAATTTGTCCACACCTCTCCTCGACACCATCAAAACCCCGGACGATCTCCGTCAGCTTTCCGAGAACCAGCTCCGGCAGGTGGCGGACGAGCTGCGCAGCGAGACGATCAGTGCCGTTTCCGTTACCGGCGGGCATCTCGGGGCGGGCCTGGGCGTGGTCGAGCTGACGGTCGCGCTTCACTACGTGTTCGACACGCCCCGCGACCGGCTGATCTGGGATGTGGGACACCAGGCCTATCCGCACAAGATCCTCACCGGCCGCCGCGACCGCATCCGCACCCTGCGTCAGGGCGGCGGGCTGTCCGGCTTCACCAAGCGGGCGGAAAGCGAGTACGACCCGTTCGGCGCGGCTCATTCCTCCACCTCGATCTCGGCCGGCCTCGGCATGGCCGTGGCGCGGGACCTGGAGGAGAAGCACAACAACGTGATCGCGGTGATCGGCGACGGGGCCATGTCGGCCGGCATGGCCTATGAGGCCATGAACAACGCGGGCGCCATGCATTCGCGCCTCATCGTCATCCTCAACGACAACGACATGTCCATCGCGCCGCCCACCGGCGCCATGTCGTCCTATCTCGCCCGCCTCGTCTCCGGCGGCACCTACCGGGGCCTGCGCGAGACGGCCAAGCAGCTGGCGAAGAAGCTGCCCAAATTCATCTACGAAAAGGCCCAGCGCGCCGAGGAATATGCCCGCGGCTTCTGGACCGGCGGCACCATGTTCGAGGAGCTCGGCTTCTACTACGTGGGCCCCATTGACGGCCACAACCTCGACCACCTGCTGCCGATCCTGAAGAACGTGCGCGATTCCGGCACCGGCCCGATCCTGGTCCACGTGGTGACGCAGAAGGGCAAGGGCTACGCCCCGGCGGAGGCCTCCGCCGACAAGTATCACGGCGTCGTCACCTTCGACGTGGTGACGGGCGCCCAGACCAAGGCCAAGGCCAATGCCCCGGCCTACACCAAGGTCTTCGGCGAGAGCCTGATCAAGGAAGCCCGGCAGGACGACAAGATCGTCGCCATCACGGCCGCCATGCCCACCGGCACGGGCATCGACATGTTCTCCAAGGAGTTCCCCGGCCGCACCTTCGACGTGGGCATCGCCGAGCAGCACGCGGTGACCTTCGCGGCCGGCATGGCGACGGAGGGCTACAAGCCGTTCTGCGCCATCTACTCCACCTTCCTGCAGCGCGCCTACGACCAGGTCGTCCACGACGTGGCGATCCAGAACCTGCCGGTTCGCTTCGCCCTCGACCGCGCCGGTCTCGTGGGCGCGGACGGACCGACCCATGCGGGCTCGTTCGACGTGGCCTATCTCGGCTGCCTGCCCAACATGGTCATCATGGCGGCGGCGGACGAGGCGGAGCTCGTCCACATGGTGGCGACCGCGGCCGCCTACGATGCCGGTCCCATCGCCTTCCGCTACCCTCGCGGCGAAGGCGTGGGCGTGGACATGCCCGAGCGGGGCGTGCCGCTCCCCATCGGCAAGGGCCGCATCATTCGCGAGGGCAGCCGCATCGCCATCCTGTCGCTGGGAACGCGCCTGGGCGAAGCCCTCAAGGCGGCCGAGGAGCTGGAAGCGCGCGGCCTCTCCACCACGGTGGCCGATGCCCGCTTCGCCAAGCCCCTCGACGAGGAGCTGATCCTGCGGCTCGCCCGCGACCACGAGGTGCTGATCACCGTGGAGGAAGGCTCCGTCGGCGGCTTCGGCTCCTTCGTGCTGCAGCTCCTCTCCGACAAGGGCGCGCTGGACCGAGGCACCCTGAAGGTCCGCTCGATGATCCTGCCGGACACCTATATCGACCAGGACAAGCCGGAGCGCATGTATTCCCAGGCCGGCCTGGACGCGGCCGGCATCGTCACCAAGGTGTTCGAGGCCCTGGGCCGCGAGGAGCCGCGCCAGGCCAGGGCCTGAGGGCCGGCTCGCCTCTCCGGTCGGGGAAGGCCGGAGCGCAGATCCGGGTGAGGGCCGCGACACCTTAGAACGTGGCGCCTTTCCCTCCCCCTTGTGGGGGAGAGGGCTGGGCGGCGCCACCCGAACCTGAACCAGAGCGTGCCCATCCCGGCTCGCAACCGACCCGCAATGCAAGCAGCAGGAATTCCATGACCCGCAAGCGTGCCGACGTGGTTCTGGTCGAGCGCGGCTTCTTCACGAGCCGCGCCCGGGCGCAGGAGGCGATTGCGGCCGGACTCGTGACCGTGAACGGCGCCGTGATCCGCAAGGCGTCGGACGCGGTGCCGGACGAGGCGGCGATCACCGCCGAGCAGCCGCACCCTTACGTCTCGCGCGGCGGCGTGAAGCTGGCTGCGGCGCTCGATGCCTTCGCCATCGATCCTGACGGCTGCATCTGCCTCGATGTCGGCGCCTCGACGGGCGGGTTCACGGAGGTGCTGGTCGGACGCGGCGCGGCCCATGTCTACGCGGTCGATGTGGGCCACGGCCAACTGCACCCGAAGGTGGCGCAGGATCCCCGCGTGACGAACCTCGAAGGCACGGATGCGCGCGCGCTCACGCCGGATCTGATTCCGCGCGCCGCCGACCTGCTCGTCTCGGACGTGAGCTTCATTTCGCTCAAGCTCGTGCTGCCCGCCGCCGTCGCGCTGCTGAAGCCCCGCGCCACCCTGGCGGTTCTCGTGAAACCGCAATTCGAGGCGGGGCGCGACCATGTGAAGAAGGGCATCGTGCGCGACGAGGCCGTGCATCGCGCCGTCTGCGAGGATATGACGGCCTTCGTCGCATCCCTCGGCTTCACGCCGCTGGGGCTCGTCCCCTCGCCCATCGAGGGCGGGGACGGCAATCGGGAATTCCTCTTGGGAGCACGCCGTGGCTGAACAGGTGACCATCACGCGTCTCGGCGCGAAGGCTGACGGGATCGCGGAAAGCGCGTCCGGCCCGGTCTTCGTGCCCATGGCGCTGCCGGGCGAGACCGTCACCATCGAGCGGGACGGCGCGCGGGCGCGCCTCGTCTCGGTGGATGCGGCGTCGCCCGAGCGCGAGACGCCTTTCTGCCCCTATTTCGACGCCTGCGGCGGCTGCGCGACCCAGCACATGCGGCACGGCTTCTATCAGGACTGGAAGCGGGACACCCTGGTCCACACCCTGCGGCAGGCGCGGATCGAAGCGCCCATCGCTCCGCTCGTCGACGCCCATGGCGATGGGCGGCGGCGGGTGACCCTGCATGTGCGTTTTCCCGACCGCGCCATGCGCGTGGGCTACATGGCCGCGCGCAGTCACGAGGTGGTGGAGATCGCGTTCTGCCCCATCGCGGAACCCGCCCTGAAACATGCCGCGCCTCCGGTGGCGCGGGCGATCGGCGAGCACCTGCGCAGTTCCCGCAAGCCCCTCGACATCCAGATCACGGCGGTCGAGACCGGCCTCGACGTGGACGTGCGCGGCCACGGACCGCTCAAGGACAAGGACCGGCTGAGCCTGATCGGCCTGGCCGAGAAGCTCGACCTGGCGCGCCTGTCGATCCACGGGGACGTGGTGGTGGAGCGCCGCCCGCCCGCGATCCGCATGGGCAAGGCCCTGGTCGTGCCTCCTGCCGGCTCCTTCCTGCAGGCCACGCGCCTGGGCGAGGAGACACTGGCCGGGCTGGTGACCGAGGCCTGCCAGGGGGCCAAGCGCGTGGCGGACCTGTTCTCGGGCGTGGGCCCCTTCGCCCTGCGCCTCGCCGAGAAGGCGGAAGTCCATGCGGTGGAAACCGAGGCGGGCGCCATCGCCGCCCTCGACAAGGCGTTTCGCGCCACGCCGGGCCTGCGCCGGGTCACGAGCGAAGCCCGCGACCTCTTCCGCCGTCCGCTCCTGACGCCGGAGCTCAATGCGTTCGACGCGGTGGTCATCGACCCGCCGCGGGCAGGCGCGGAAGCGCAGGCGAAGCAGCTTGCCGTCTCCAAGGTGCCCCTGATCGTCAGCGTCTCCTGCGACGCCGCCACCTTCGCCCGCGACGCCGCGATCCTGATGGGCTCGGGCTACCGGCTGGAGCGCGTCGTGCCGGTGGACCAGTTCAAGCACAGCCCGCATCTCGAAGTGGTCGGCATCCTGCGGCGCGAGACCGCGAAGAAGCGGCGGTAGCACCGACCCGCTCTCTTCCCTCACAAGCTTCGGCCGGTTCGAAGACTCACGCTGGAAGCGCCGCGTTGCTCTCCTCCCCCTTGTGGGGAGGAGGTGGAGGTGGGGGTGTGAGCGATAGCCTATGAAGGTTCGGCGCCAACACCCCCACCCTGGCCCTCCCCACAAGGGGGAGGGAAAAGCGTTGTGCTGAACACCGCCACATCCGGAGACGTCGCAATCCCTCGCCTGGTCGCAGGGCTAGCGCAGCATGAGGAGAAAGAGGCGTTCCCTAAAACAGCTTCCCCTGCCCGTCCTCGTCGCTGGAGCGCGGCTTGGCGGCCTTGCGCTTCGACTCCCTGACCGGCTTCGCCTCCGGCTCGGTCAGCGGCTCCTGCACGCCGGGATCGTCGTTCTCGACCTTGTTCACGCGGCTCGACACCGGCACCAGGTCGAGCCAGTCGTCCGGGCACGGGCGCACGAGGCGCATCACGTCCGCGCGCTCGTCGGACACGTCGAGCCACGAGCCGATATCGTCCGGCGACAGGATCACCGGCATCCGGTCGTGCACGGCGGAGAGCGTGCCGTTGGCGTCCGTGGTCACGATGGCGGCGGTGTCGATCTCGCCGCCGTTCGGGTCCATGTAGGTCTCCCACAATCCGGCGAGCGGCATCGGTCCGCGATGGCGCGGACGGATGAGGAAGGGCGCCTTCTCGCGCCCGTGGCGCTGCCACTCGTAGAAGCCGTCGGCGAGGAAGATGCAGCGCCGCCGCTTGAGCGCCGCCTTGAAGGTGGGCTTGGTCTCCAGGGTCTCCCCGCGCGCATTGATGACGAGGGGGAAGTCCTTCGGGTCCTTGACCCAGGACGGCAGGAAGCCCCAGCGCACGAGCATGAAATGCCGCGCGCCCCTGTCCTCCATGACGATGGGCACGGGCTGGGTCGGCGCCACGTTGAAGCGGGGCGGAAAGTTCGGCTGCTCCGGATAGCCGTAGAACTCCCGATAAGTGTCGGGAGGCAGGGTGATGGCGTAGCGCCCGCACATGGTGGTGTCCTCCGCTCCGTCGTGTCTTACACCATCCTCATCCCGAGGAGCAGCCGCAAGGCTGCGTCTCCGGGAGAAGTCCCGCGGATCCGGGAGACGCCTCCCGGGACTTCACAGCCACCGCTTCCAGCGGAAGAACAGGTAGGGCAGCACGGCGGCCAAGATCATCAGGCCGATGGCGAAGGGATAGCCGTGCTCCCATTCCAGCTCGGGCATGAGCCTGAAGTTCATGCCGTACATGGAAGCGACCAGGGTCGGCGGCAGGAAGATTACCGACATGACCGAGAACAGCTTGATGATGTCGTTCTGCTCGATGGTCACGAGGCCCAGCGTCGCATCGAGCAGGAACTGCAGCTTGTTCGACAGGAACGTCGCGTGCTCCTCGATGGACTGCACGTCGCGCAGCGCCGTGCGCCATTCCGCCTGATAGCCGTGGGAGCGCTGCGGCCGCGGCATGGAGGCCGAGAGGAACAGGAGCAGGCGCTCCACCGTCACCATGCTCTCGCGCACGTTGGAGATGAGATCGCCCTTGCGGCCGATGGATTTCAGCGCGGCCCGGAAGGCGGCGGCGCGGCGGGTGCCCGCCCGGTCGTTGTCGAAGACCGATTGCGACAGGCGGTCGATGCGCGAGCCCACATTGCCGAGGATTTCCGCCGCCCGGTCGATGATGGTCTCGATGAGCCCGTCGAGCACCGCCTCCGGCTGGTGGCGGCAGCCTCCCGGCTTCACGGCGCGGGACATGAACATGGTGAAGGAGCGCGGCTCCCCGTAACGCACCGTCACGAGCGCCCTCTCCGTCAGGATGAACGACACGTCGATGAGCTTGGGCACTTCCGTCTCGGACGAGCAGAGAACGCGCACGGTCATGTAGCGCGCGTTGTTCTCGGTATAGAGGATCTCGGACGGCTCGATATCGGCCATCTCCTCCCGGGTCGGGATCTCGATGTTGAGATGCTGCTCGACGAGCCGGTCCTCCTCCCGGGTGGGCTCGATCAGGTCGATCCAGAGGGCGTCGTCGGGGATCTGCTCTCCCGGACGCAGGGCATACCTGTCGAGGGATTGCTCCGAGAGCCCTGCCTTTTCCGCCGGCCGGTGAATCAAGATCATACGCGTCGCCCCAGTTGTCCCGCCGAGGTTCTAGCAGAACTTCTATGACGATGGTGAGAGGGGCGGCGTATCGTCCGGCACGAAGAAATCGGGCATCAGCGGCTTCGTCGGATCGACCCGGTACTTCTCGAAATCCGTCACGCCCTCGCCGGAGAGGAATACGTCGTCGATAAGGAAGTGGCCGGTGAAGCCCTTCGAGGGCTTCCGGAAGACCGCGTGGGCCGCATCGGCCAGGATCTCGGGTGTGCGGCTCGCCTGCACGATCTCGTCGCCGCCGAGCAGGTTCTTCACCGCGCTGGTGGCGATGGTGGTGCGGGGCCACAGCGCGTTGACCGCGATTCCCCTGCCCCGCAGCTCGCCCGCCAGCCCGAGCACGCACAGGCTCATGCCGTATTTCGCTAGGCTGTAGGCGAGGTGCGGCGCGAACCATTTCTCGCTCATGTCGAGGGGCGGCGACAGCATGAGGATGTGCGGGTTCTCGGCCTTTTCCAGAAAGGGAATCGCGTATTTCGACACCATGTAGGTGCCGCGCGTGTTGATCTGGTGCATCAGGTCGAACCGCTTCATGTCCGTGTGCGGCGTCGGCGTGAGGCTGATGGCGCTGGCGTTGTTCACGACGATGTCGAGGCCGCCGAAGGTCTCCACCGTCTTGGCGATGGCGCCCTTCACCGCCTCCTCGTCGCGCACGTCGACCACGAGCGGCAGGGCCTTGCCGCCCGCCGCTTCGATCTCCTGCGCGGCCGTGTAGATCGTTCCGGGCAGCTTCGGGTGCGGCTCGGCGGTCTTGGCCGCGATGACCACGTTGGCGCCGTCCTGCGCCGCCCGCAGGCCGATGGCGAGGCCGATGCCGCGGGAGGCGCCGGTGATGAAGAGGGTCTTGCCGTTGAGCGTCATGGGATCAGCTCGCCAGCGCCAAGTTGGCGTCCTGCAGGAAGCCGGCGCCGCCCATCACCGTCTCCTCCAGGCCCTTCGCGCCCACCGCGATGTTCTCCGCGAAGAACCGGCAGAGCGCGATGCGCGCCGGGTGGGCCGGATCGCCGTCGCCTCCCGCCATCAGGGCACTGGCGACGAGCGCGCCCTGGGCCAGGGCCGCGCCGCCCTGCGCGAGCGCGAAGAGGCGCAGGTAAGGCGTCGCGCCCGCCAGCGCTTCGGCCGGCGCGTTCGAGGACGCGGCCTTGAGGAGATGGCTCGTCGCCCGGTCGAGGCTCTCGACGGCGTCGCGAAGGCGCGGTGCGGTGGCGCCGAAGGCGGGCGTGCTCTCCTTCAGGAGCCGGGCGACGACCGCGCGCATGGCGGCGATCTGCGCCTGCACCGTGGCGCCGCCGGAAAGCGGCAGTTTGCGGGTGACGAGATCGATGGCCTGGATGCCGTTGGTGCCCTCGTAGATCGGCGCGATGCGGGCGTCGCGCAGGTGCTGCGCCGCGCCTGTCTCCTCGATGAAGCCCATGCCGCCATGGACCTGCACGCCCAGCGATGCGACCTCCATGCCCACATCCGTGGAGAAGGCCTTCGCCACCGGCGTGAGCAGAGAGGCGCGCTCATGGGCCTTCCTGCGGCCCGCCTCGTCCGTCTCCAGATGGGCACGGTCGAGGGCCTCCGCCGTCATGTAGCAGATGGCGCGGGCTGCGGCCGTGAGCGCCTTCATGGTCAGGAGGTTCCGCTGCACGTCCGGATGCGCCACGATGGGGCTCATGCCCTCGACGGCGCCCATGGCGGCGCGACCCTGCCTGCGCTCATTGGCATAGCCCAGCGCCTGCTGATAGGCGCGCTCCGCGATGGCGACGCCCTGCAGGCCCACCGCGAGGCGGGCGTTGTTCATCATCGTGAACATGCAGTTGAGGCCCCGGTTCTCCTCGCCGACGAGCCAGCCCACGGCGCCGCCGCCGTCGCCGAAGATCATGGTGCAGGTGGGCGAGGCATGGATGCCGAGCTTGTGCTCGATGGAGTGGCAGCGCACGTCGTTGCGGGTGCCGTCCGGCAGGAATTTCGGCACCAGGAAGAGCGAGATGCCGCGGGTGCCCGCCGGCGCATCCGGCAGGCGTGCCAGCACCAGATGCACGATGTTGTCGGTGAGGTCGTGCTCCCCGTAGGTGATGAAGATCTTCTGCCCCGTGATCTTATAGGTGCCGTCGCCCACCGGTTCGGCGCGGGTGCGCAGGGCCGCGAGGTCGGAGCCCGCCTGCGGCTCCGTCAGGTTCATGGTCGCGGTCCATTCGCCGGAGACGAGCTTTTCCAGGTAGCGGCCCTTGAGATCCTCCGACCCGTGCTTGATCAGCGCCTCGATGGCGCCCATGGTCAGGACGGGACCGATGCCGAAGGCCATGGAGGCCGCGTTCCACATCTCGACGCAGGCAGAATTGAGCAGCGTCGGCAAACCCTGCCCGCCATACTCGACCGGCCCCGGCAGGGCGTTCCAGCCCGCCTCCGTCCAGGCCTTGTAGGCCTGCTTCCAGCCGGGCGCGGTGGTCACGACCCCGTCCTTGAGGGTTGCGCCATGCTTGTCGCCCTCCCGGTTCAGGGGCGCGATGACGTCGTTCGCGAAGCGCCCCGCCTCCTCCAGGATCGTCTGGGCCAGATCGGCCGAGAGATCGGGATAGAGGCCGTCTTCGAGGGCGCGGTCGAGACCGGCCACATGACGCATCGTAAAGACGATGTCGGAGACAGGCGCGCGATAGGTCATGGTGTTTCCTCTCAGAAGCGGCTGGCTTTTGATATTGACGCGTGTTGCCGTGCAGTTAAACCCGCCCAGGCACGCCAATCCCGCCTGGATTGAAGGATAGTTTAGACGTGAACGATCATGGGTCAATGGTGCAGACGCAGCGTCTGGCGGCCGATACAGCGGGACTTGCCCACGCGGCGGCGATCCTGCAGGGCGGCGGCCTCGTCGCCTTCCCGACGGAGACCGTCTACGGCCTCGGGGCCGACGCCACCAATGCCGAGGCGGTGGCCGGCATCTATGCGGCCAAGGAGCGCCCGAGCTTCAACCCGCTCATCGCCCATCTCGACAGCATCGGGGCTGCCGAGGCCCAGGGCGAGTTCGACGAGACCGCCCGGCGCCTCGCGAGGGCCTTCTGGCCCGGCCCCCTGACCCTGGTCGTGCCGGTGGCGAAGACCTGCACCATCTCCGACCTCGCCCGCGCGGGCCTCGACAGCGTGGCTCTGCGGGTGCCGGCGCATCTGCTCGCCCATGCCCTCCTGGAGAAGGCCGGCCGGCCCATCGCGGCGCCATCCGCCAACCGCTCGGGACGGGTCAGCCCTACGGAGGCCGACCATGTGCTGGGCGACCTCGACGGGCGTATCGATGCGGTGCTGGACGGCGGACCGGCATTGGTGGGGGTGGAATCGACCATCGTGGCCTGTCTCGGCGGCGCTCCGCGCCTGCTGCGCCCGGGCGGCGTCGCCCGCGAGGCGATCGAGGCTCTTCTCGGACAGGCTCTGGAATCGGGAGCGGAGCCGGGGGCGAACCCGGTCGCGCCGGGCATGCTCGCCTCCCATTATGCGCCTCGGGCGCGCGTGCGCCTGAACGCCTCGGCCATCGAGCCCGGCGAGGCCGCGCTTCTCTTCGGCCCCGTCCGGCCAAGCGGGATCGAGGCGGCGCGGGCAGTCGTCAGTCTCAGCGAAAACGGCGACCTCACGGAGGCCGCCGCTCGTCTGTTCTCGTCCCTGAGGCAGCTCGACGCCACCGGCGCTAAAACCATCGCCGTGAGCCCGGTCCCCGAGACGGGCCTCGGCGAGGCGATCAACGACCGCCTCAGGCGGGCTGCGGCGGAACGCTGATCCGCTCCGCCGACAGGCTTACTTCGCGAGCTTCGCGGCGATCTCGGCCACGTGGCGGCCCTGGAAGCGGGCGCCGTCGAGTTCGGCTTGGCTCGGCTGACGGGAGCCGTCGCCGCCCGCGATGGTCGAGGCGCCGTAGGGCGAGCCGCCCTTCACCTCGTCGTGGCCCATCTGGCCGGTGAAGGAGTAAGGCAGGCCGACGACCACCATGCCGAGATGCATGAGCACCGGGATGAAGGTGAGGATAGTCGATTCCTGGCCGCCGTGCTGCTGAGCGCTGGAGGTGAAGACCGCGCCGACCTTGCCCACGAGGGCGCCCCGGGCCCAGAGCGAACCGGTCTGGTCGATGAAGTTCTTCATCTGCGCCGTCATGTTGCCGTAGCGGGTGCCGGTGCCGAAGATGATGGCGTCGTACTCGGCGAGCTCCTCCGGCGAGGCGATGGGAGCCGGCTGATCCAGCTTGTAATGGGCCTTCTGCGCCACCTCGAGGGGAACGAGCTCGGGCACGCGCTTCACGACCACGTCCGCTCCTGTCTCGCGGGCTCCCTCCGCAACGGCGTAGGCCATCTGCTCGATGTGACCCCAAGCGGAATAATACAGGACAAGGACCTTGGCCATGACGATGATCTCCAACGGTGAAGGTTGTTTGAACGTGCCGGAATGCCGGCCGCACCGGAACGTCGCGGAAGCTCCCCAGCCATCCGACGAGCCTTAGGGTAAACTTTCCAAACTGCAAAACTAGTGCTAGAAATGCAGGGCCGTCATTGCATGGATGCAAGACCATGGCCAAACAGCAGAATCTCGACTGGGACGATTTCAGGCTCGTGAAGATCATCGCCGAGGCCAACGGCCTCGCGGGCGCGGCCGAGCGTCTCGGCGTCAACCACTCCACCGTGTTCCGGCGTCTGGGACAGATGGAGGACGGCCTCGGCGTGAAGCTCTTCGAGCGGCACCGGACCGGCTACGTGCTGACGCCTGCCGGCGAGGAAATGGCGGCGCTCGCGGAACATATGGAAGAGAACGTCACCGCCTTCACCCGCAAGCTCGCTGGCCAGGCCGTGGCGCCCGCGGGCGAGCTGCGGGTCACCACGAACGACTCGCTTCTCATCCACATGCTGACTCCGCTCTTCACCCGGTTCCTCGAGGCCTGCCCCGAGATGCGCCTGGACGTGGTGCTCGCCAATCAGGCCCTGAACCTGTCGAAGCGCGACGCGGATGTGGCCATTCGCGCCACGGACACTCCGCCGGAGACCCTGGTCGGCCGCCGGGTCGCGACCATCGCCTGGGCCGTCTACGGACGGGCCGCCGAATTTCCCGATGCGGGCACCGTCGATCCCGGTCTGCTGACGAACCGCCCCTGGGTCGCGCTGGGCGACAACCTGGCGGCGCTCAAGGCCGCCCGCTACGTGCGCGACCGGGTGGCGCCGGAGCTCATCGCCTACAAGGTGAACACGGTGCTCGGCCTGGCCGAGGCCGTGGAGGCGGGCATCGGCATCGGCCCCCTGCCCTGCTTCATCGCGGACGGCAGGCCCGGCCTCGTGCGCCTCTCCGAGATCAACCCCGAATTCTCGGCCGGTCTCTGGCTCCTGACCCATCCCGACCTGCGCCAGTCGGCGCGCGTGCGCGCCTTCATGGACTTCATGGCGACCGAGATCGGCAAGCAGCGCAAATGGATCGAGGGCTACGGCCGCAAGGGCGGCTGATCCCGCGATTCCCTGAGGGAGAGATCGCGCGACACCAAGTGAAGGGTTGAGCCGATCAAGGGCTCGTACGAATGGCGCCGCGCGAACTCTCCTCCCCCGATCTCGGGCCTTGCCGGAAGCGCCGACCTGCTCTCCTCCCCCTTGTGGGGAGGAGGTGGAGGTGGGGGTGTGAGCGATAGCCTATGAAGGTGTGGCGCCGGCACCCCCACCCTAACCCTCCCCACAAGGGGGAGGGAATGAGGTCGCGCTGAACACCGCCACATCCACAACGGTCGCAACCAAACTCCACCCTCATCCTGAGGAGCCGCGAAGCGGCGTCCCGAAGGAGGCTCCAGTGCACTCCGGAGACGCCTTGTCCTTCGAGACGATCATGGCGTGATCTCCTCCGGATGAGGGCTGCTGGCGGGGCTGAATCAATGCCGATGACCGGAGCGCGGACGCCCCTCCCCAACGGAGAGGCGACGAACCGGCGCGCCCTTCGCGTCCCAGGTCAGCCGATCTCCACCACGACGCGCCCGCGCACCTTGCCCTCGACGATCCGCCGCCCGGCCTCCGTCACCTCGTCGAGGGAGACGGTGGAGGTCATGGCGGCGAGCTTGCCCGGATCGAGCTCGCGCGCGATCCGGTCCCAGGCTTCCATGCGAAGCGCCTTCGGGGCCATCACCGAATCGACCCCGAGCAGGGACACGCCCCGCAGGATGAACGGGGCGACGGTCGAGGGAAGGTCCATGCCGCCCGCGAGGCCGCAGGCCGCGACCGCGCCGCCGTAGCGGGTCATGGACAGGACGTTGGCCAGCGTGGTCGAACCGACCGTGTCGACGCCCGCCGCCCAGCGTTCCTTGGCGAGCGGACGCACGGAGCCGGTCAGTTCGCCGCGTTCGAGGATTTCCGCCGCGCCGAGGCCTTTCAGGTAATCCGCCTCCTCGGGCCTGCCGGTGGAGGCGACCACGTGCCAGCCCGCCCGGGCCAGCAGCGCCACCGCCACGGAGCCGACGCCGCCGGCCGCGCCGGTCACGATGGCCGGTCCGCGATCCGGCCGCAGGCCGTGCCGCTCCAGCGCCATCAGGCAGAGCATGGCGGTGTAGCCCGCCGTGCCGATGGCCATGGCCTGATGGGGCGTCAGCCCCTCCGGCAGCGGGATCAGCCAATCGCCCTTCACGCGCACCTTCTCGGCATAGGCGCCGAGATGGGTCTCGCCGAGCCCCCAGCCGTTGAGCACGACCGCGTCGCCCGGCTTGAAATCGGGGTGGGAGGACGTCTCGACGGACCCCACCAGATCGACGCCCGGAATCATGGGGAAGCGGCGCACCACCGGCGCCTTGCCGGTGAGCGCCAGCCCGTCCTTGTAGTTGAGGGTCGAATGCGTCACCCGGACCGTGACGTCGCCGTCCATGAGATCGGCCTCGTCGAAGCTCCGCAATTCGACACTCTGCCCGGCTTCGTTCTTGTCGATGACGACGGCCCTGAACGTGCTCATTCCATTCTCCTCCACCACGCCGGACCATTTGTGGCGTGGCGGCCGTTCAGGGCAAGCGCGGGCCGTGTCATTCCTTCGGCGAAGGCGCCGTCACTCCGCCGGCTGCAGGGCCGGCGCGCGCTCGACTGGAGCTTCCTTGATCGGCAGGTTGATCAGCGCGGAGGCGATGCCGAGCGCGATCGAGAGCCACCAGACGAAGGTGTAGCTGCCATAGGCCTCGTAGAGCAGGCCGCCGAGCCAGACGCCTAGGAAGCCGCCGACCTGATGCGAGAAGAACGCGAAGCCGTAGAGCATGGCCATGTAGCGCGTGCCGAACATCAGCATCACCAGGGAGGATGTGGGCGGCACGGTGGAGAGCCAGAGCAGGCCGATGGAGATGCCGAAGGCGATGGACGTGACGGGCGAGGCCGGCAGCAGGATGAAAGCAGCAATCGCCACCGAGCGCCCGAGATAGATCCAGGCCAGCAGCCAGCGCTTCGACATGCGCGTCGACAGCCAGCCCGAGGAGAGCGAGCCGAAGGCGTTGGCGAGGCCGATCACGGCCAGCGTCCAGCCGCCGATGGCGGCGGACAGCCCCGCATCCTTCAGGTAGGCCGGCAGGTGGGCGGTGATGAAGGCGAGCTGGAAGCCGCAGGTGAAGAAGCCGAGGACCAGCAGCACGTAGGAGCGGTGCTGGAACGCCTCCGACAGGGCCTGCCGGATCGACTGACCCGGCGCGGGCGCCGGTCCGGATGCAGACGCGCCGCCTGCATTGGGGCGTGTCGCGAGAGTGAGCGCCAGGGGCAGGACGAGCAGGACGCTCGCGGCGAAGACCACCAGGGTCTGCTGCCAGCCGAAGGACGCGATGAGCACGTTGCCGATGGGCGGGAACAGGAACTGGCCGAAGGAGCCGGCCGCCGTGCCTGCGCCGAACGCCATGGGCCGCCACTTCTCGGGCAGGAGCTTGCCGAAGGCGCCGAGCACCAGGTTGAACGAACAGCCGGACAGGCCGAAGCCGATCAGGATGCCCGCGCCCAGATGCAGCATCCCGGGCGTCGTCGCATAGGCCATGACCACGAGGCCGAGCGCATAGAGGATGGCGCCCGCGCACAGAACCCGCAGAGCCCCGAACCGGTCGGCCACGGCGCCGGCGAAGGGCTGGCCGAGACCCCAGAGGAGGTTCTGGAACGCGATGGCGAGGCCGAACACGTCGCGGCCCCAGCCGTAATCCGTCGTCATCGGGATCTGGAACAGACCGGCCGAGGCGCGCGGCCCGAAGGTGATGAGGGCGATCAGACAGCCGGAGAGGACGATGACTTCCGGCGAGAAGCGGGAACGATCGGTTTGCGTCGACATGATCGCGATCCTGAAGCGCGGGCCAGGCCCGAAGAGGCCGCACCTTAGCTTGAGTCGCGCATCAACAGAATTGAAAGTTTGTAGCCTTAGGTATGAGCGGACGTGATGAGTCGTCGATCCAAGACATTCGGAGTCCACTGGGAGAATAGCGAGGGACGGCCCTAGCGCCGCCCCTCAAGTTATCATGGGACAGCACGTCAGATGAAGAAGAAGTCCTTGTGAGTGAGGGTCTCGCCCTCCTTCTTCTGGAACTTGAAGCTGGTGATCTCCACCATGGCCTTCCGGCCGGAGCCGTCCACGTCCCGTACAGTTTCTTTGTATTCGGGTTCCAGATGAAGAAGTCGTCCTTCTCCTTGGCGCGATTGAGGGCAAAATTCTCTGCCTTCAGGGGCGACGGGTCGGCTTGGCTGCCCTTGCCGAGCTTCTTGAAGATCCCGTCGTCGAGCCAGATCCTGTCCGTGCCGGGCGCGAAATCGGTGATCTTGTCCCGGTTGGTGCGGCTGTTGGGCTTCGAGTCGAACACGAAGACGTCGGCGCCCGAGCCGCCGGTGAGCACGTCGTTGCCGGCCCGGCCTTTCAGGATGTCGTCGCCGGCATGGCCGATCAGCCGGTCGGCGCCGCCATTGCCGGCGAGCAGGTTCGCGGCCCCGTTGCCCACGAGGCGGTCGTCGCCCCGGCCGCCATAGGCGTTCTCGATCACCACGCCCTTGGCGATGGTGTAGCCGCCGGCGATGTCGTCCTAGTGGGAGACGAAGCCGCCCGCATGCCGGCTCCCCGCCTCCAGGGTCGCGGCACGCAGGTCGATGGTCACGTCGTCGGTGGCGCGCGTGCCGTTGATCGTGTCCCGCCCTCCCGTGTCCCAGATGCAGGACCAGCCAGTGCCGGGGGCGTTCCGGCTCGGGAGGCGGTAGGTCGTGTTTCCGTCCGCCGTGGTCGTGTTCTCGCCGTAGAGCGCCTGCAGGGCGGCGATGTCGAAGGCGCCGAGGCCCGTCTGGGCGCCGAAGGATTCGTCGTGCGGGACCCGGTCCCAGCCGGTGTTGTAGGACATCACGATCCTGATGCCCTGGTTGTGCCCGTGGCGGCCCGTATCGTCGGAGCCGCCGACGCCCGGAAACTTGGTGCCGTCGCCGTTCAGGCCGCCGTCGTGGGGATGCGCCAGCCCCAGCCCGTGGCCCAGCTCGTGGACGATGGTGTTGAGCCCGTCGCCTCCGGCCTTGCGGTGCTTCCAGCCCGGGCTCCCGGGATTGAAATATCCCCAGACCTGCCGTCCACCGGGAGGCTCGTGCGCTCCCATGGTGAAGAAGTCGATTTCCGTCTTCCACCACAAGATGTCGGCCTCTTCCACCGTCGTCGCGGGAGCGAAACTGAGGCCGCAGACCTTCTCGTAGAGTGAGGTCGCATGGGCGAAGGCCCTCACCTCGCCGCTCGTCCAGGCCTGGGCCCCGGAAGCGTCGACCAGATAATCGCCGTATTGGCTGGTGCCGTGCACCTTGCTGGCGGCCGCATAGTCGGCCCCGGACCCGAAATAAACCTTGATCGGCCCGCCGGCCGGATCCCAGGTCGTCCCGCCCCAGATCAGGGAATCGACATAGACATTCCCGTAACCGGAACCGGGGACGGATTTCTTGACGGCCGCCATGGGATCTCCTGCTGTGGACGAGGCTCAGGCCCTTGATAGCCCGCCTGAGCCCTTCCGCAGCGTGAGGCAGCGCACCGAACGGACAAGCTTGCTCAGGTCTGCCCCGGCCGCAGCTTATAGAAGATGTGGCGGCCGATCACGTCCATCTTCTTCAGGCGGCGCGCCCAGTAGGGCCGCACATAGTTGGCGTGGTAGTGGGTCGATCCGCCCACCTCCGCCAGATAGGTCTTGCCTTCGAGCACGGCGCTCGCGACGCGCTTGGCCCGCTCCCAGGATTCGGACTCGCCGATGCGCAGCTTCTTGCCCTCGCAGGCGAAGGTGAACTGGCAGGCGAGATGGCGGTGGCGGTTCTGGTAGACCACGCCGCAGACGGAGGACGGGTAGAGACCGCTCTTCACCCGGTTCAGGACCACCTGCGCGACCGCCGCCTGCCCCTCTTCCGGCTCGCTGCGGGCCTCGAAATAGACCGCCTCGGCGAGGCAGCGCTGCTCCTTGCTCAGGTCGTCGGGATCGATCAGGTCCGCATAGCGGGGCCGGTCGTCGTCCTTGGGAACCACGGTGCCGTCGAAGCCGCCGTTGCGGTCGAGGCGCGGCGATTGCAGGGAGACCGGCGCGGCGGCGATCTCGATGGGGGTGGAATCGACCGGCGCGGGCGTGGTCGAGGACAGGGCCACGGCACGGCGCACGGTCGGGGTCGTGGCGCTTCCTGCGGCGCCCGTCGAGCCGGCCGCCGCCGCGGCCGGCGACTGCACGGAGCTCGCACGGCGGGTCGTGGTGTATTCGGGCGCCTCCCAGGGCTCGAAATCCTGCTCCATCTCGGGGCCTTCGAGCTTGCCTTCCATGAGAATCGTCGGCGGCAGGAGCCGCTCGTCCTGACCGAAGAGCAGCCGCGTCCCGGCCTGTTGGAGCATCGGGCGCAGTTCGCCCGCGCGGCGGGACAGGGTGATGCGGGGCTGGACCAGCGGATCGCCCTTGCGGGCGCGCTCGACCGCCGGAAGGGCGCCCGCATCCCTCTTCTTCTCGTCCTGAAGCGGCGAGCCGTTCACGAGGTCGTCCGGCAGATCGTAGCGGGGAAGCGTCCTGAGCACGCCCAAATCAGCGCGGCTGTCGGCTGGAATGGAGGGCACGAGGTTCATGCCGGTCAACCGGGCCATCGCGCCACGCGGGGCAAAGCTCACGCCGGACTGGGGATCGTTGCTCGCCGACGCGGTGAAGGACACCAAAAGACCGGCCGCAAGAGCCCAGGGCGCCGTGGTTGCGCAAATCCATCTGACCCGAGAGCGACGATAATGTATACGCACGCGACCACACCCTACCGGAACCCGCCAGTGGAGCATCCCTCGGGAATGCTCCGGCTCGGTATGGTTATCGCCCTTTAAGGTTGATGGGGGGTTAAGGCCCGGGATTCCCCCGCCCCTCGGCCATGCGCCGCAGGAGAAGCGCGGTCTCCGCATCGGCGGGGAAAAAGGCCTCGATGGCGAGCTCCGACAGGGTCACGTCGACGGGCGTGCCGAAGACCGTGGTCGTGCTGAACAGGGTCAGCACGCCTTCGGGTACCGTCAGTTTCAGGGGCACGACGACGCCGGCATAATGATCGGCCGGCGCAGGCCCGCGCCGCGCGGCATCGGGTATCGGGTAGGCGCTCAGCTCCTCCATCAGGCCGGACAGAACCGCGTCGCCCGTCACGTCCACCTGGTGGCGCAGGCGCGTCACGAGGTGGTTGCGCCATTCGGTAAAGTTCACGATGCGCCGGGCAATCCCGGCGGGATGCACGCTCAGGCGCAGCACGTTCACCGGCGGCTTGAGGAGCGCCGGATCGACATCGCCGATCAGCGGAAACAGCGCATCGTTCGCGGCGATCAGGTGCCAGTGCCGGTCCACCGCCAGCGCGGGATAGGGATCGTGCCCCTTGAGCACCAGATCGACCGCCTGGCGCGCGCTGCGCAGTTCCGGGTCGTCCAGCGATTTCTGCGAATAGACCGGCGCATAGCCTGCCGAGACCAGCATGATGTTGCGCTCCCGCAGGGGCAGGTCGAGCTTCTCGGCCAGATGCAGCACCATCTCGCGGCTGGGCTGCGAGCGGCCGGTCTCCAGGAAGCTGAGATGCCGGGTGGAGATGTCGGCCTCGAGCGCCAGATCGAGCTGGCTCATGCGGCGGCGCTGGCGCCATTCGCGGATGTGGTCGCCGACCGGTTTCGTGGAATTCGCGTTCATCATGGCCGGACGATAGCCCGAGGCAGGATCATCTTCCAATGACCTCCGAGGTAATCGACGGGCCGCACGGGCGGCGCAATCCTTCAGGCACGGTCGATGGCCCTTCCCGCCATGGACCTCAACCGAGCCAAGAGGAACCTGCCATGCCGACGATCATCCCCTCCCCGCTTCTCCGCCAGGCCCTGCTCGCCGACGCTTCGACCAGCGCCGCCTTCGCCGTGCTGATGGTGCTGGCCGCCGGCCCCTTGAGCGGTCTGCTCGGCCTGCCGGAGATGCTCCTGCGCCTCGTGGGCGCGGTGCTCGTGCCCTATGCGGCGCTCCTCGCCTATATGGGCCTGCGCAGCCACCTGCAGCGCCCCCTCGTCTGGGCCGTCGTGATCGGCAATGCCCTGTGGGTGGCGGACAGCGCGCTGCTTCTCGTGAGCGGCTGGGTCGAGCCGACACGGGCCGGCTATGCCTTCGTGATCGCTCAAGGCCTGGTGGTGCTGATGTATGCGGAGTTCCAGTATGTCGGCCTGCGCCGGTCGCAGGCGGCGACCGCATAGGACATGACGGCCCTGCAGCCTCGCAGGCACTGCGTCTCACCTCTCCTCAGGGAGAGGTGAACGTGCGTCTGCACGCCGTCAGAAGTTCCGCCCGTCCACCGGGACGAGCTCGAGTTCGGACAGCTCCACATCCTCCAGGCAGCGCACGTTGATCGCCGCCGTCGCCTCGCCGGTCGGCTTCTTGCCCTCGCCGAAGGGCGCGCAGCCGCAGGTCGAGCAGAACCGGTGCTGGATGGTGTGGGTGTTGAAGGTGTAGGTCGCGAGATCCTCCTCGCCGCGCAGGATCGTCAGTGCGCCGCGCGGCACGAAGGTCAGGAGATAGCCCTTCCGCCGGCAATGGGAGCAGTTGCATTCGATGACCTGGTCGAGGGCGGCCTCGACCTCGAACGCGACCTTGCCGCAATGGCACGAACCCTTGTGCATGTGCCCCTTCCCCTATTTCCGTCTCAGGTTCCGATAGCCAGGAATGCGGTGACGATGAGGCCCGCGCCCAGGACGCCGACGAAGCGGTCGCCCATGGTGAGGGGCTCCGCCTTGCCTCGGGCAGCCGCCTGGCCGATGACGATGTCGAGAACCAGAGAAACCACGAACGGCCAGGCGGCGGGCGTGATCGCCGCCTCCTGCCATGTCGGGTTCTGCGCCGCGACCCATCCGATCACGACGCCCGTGACGATCATCGCGGCGATGTAAAGCAACCTGCTGCGGGAGAGCGCCATCAGGCTTGGCTCGCGGCCTTGACGCCGAGCGCCGCCTGCGCTGCCGCGAGGCGGGCGATCGGCACGCGGTAGGGCGAGCAGGAGACGTAGTCGAGGCCCGTCTCCTGGCAGAAATGGATCGAGGCCGGGTCGCCGCCATGCTCGCCGCAGATGCCGAGCTTGATGCCGTTGCGGGTGTGCTTGCCGCGTTCCACCGCGATCCGGATCAGTTCGCCGACGCCCTCCTGGTCGATGGTGACGAACGGATCGGCCGCGAGAATGCCCTTGCTCGTGTAGGAGCCCAGGAACGACGCGGCATCGTCGCGCGAGATGCCGAGCGCGGTCTGCGTCAGGTCGTTGGTGCCGAAGGAGAAGAACTCCGCGGCCTCCGCGATCTCGCCCGCGCGCAGGGCAGCGCGCGGCAGCTCGATCATCGTGCCGACCTGATACTCCACGGTGACGCCCGTTTCCTTCGCGACCGCCTCCGCCATGGCGACGATGCGGGCTTTCACCAGGTCGAGCTCGGCCTTGGTCATGACGAGGGGCACCATGATCTCGGGCACCACCGGCTCGCCCGTGGCGCGACCGGCCTCCACCGCCGCCTCGAAGACGGCGCGGGCCTGCATCTCGGCGATCTCCGGATAGGCGATGGCGAGGCGCACGCCGCGGAAGCCGAGCATGGGGTTGAACTCGTGCAGTTCGCGCGCCCGGTGCCTCAGCTTCTCCACCGATGCGTTCATCGCCTTCGCGACCTCCTGCATCTCGGCTTCCGAGTGAGGCAGGAACTCGTGCAGCGGCGGATCGAGCAGGCGGATCGTGACCGGCAGGCCGCTCATGATCGTGAAGAGTTCGGCGAAGTCCTTGCGCTGCATGGGCAGCAGCTTGGCGAGCGCCGCGCGGCGGCCTGCCTCGTCGTCGGCGAGGATCATCTCGCGCACCGCGACGATGCGGTCGCCCTCGAAGAACATGTGCTCCGTGCGGCACAGGCCGATGCCCTCGGCGCCGAAATTGCGCGCGGTCCGGGCGTCGAGCGGCGTCTCCGCATTGGCGCGCACCTTCATGCGGCGCACCTTGTCGGCCCAGCCCATGAGGGTGGCGAACTCGCCGGACAGCTCGGGCTCCAGCATCTTCACCTGGCCGAGCAGCACCTGGCCGTTCGAACCGTCGATGGTGATGACCTCGCCCTTCTTCAGGGCTTGGCCCGCGACCGTGAGGGTCTGGGAGGCGTAATCGACGCGGATCGAGCCCGCGCCCGACACGCAGGGCTTGCCCATGCCGCGCGCGACCACCGCCGCGTGGGACGTCATGCCGCCGCGGGTGGTGAGAATGCCCTCGGCCGCGTGCATGCCGTGGATGTCCTCGGGGCTCGTCTCGACGCGCACGAGGATGACCTTGTGGCCGGCCTTCTTGGCGGCTTCGGCATCGTCCGAGTTGAATACGATGGCGCCCGAGGCCGCGCCCGGAGAGGCCGGCAGGCCGGTGGCCAGGATCCGGCGCTCGGCCTTGGGATCGATGGTGGGATGGAGAAGCTGGTCGAGGGCCGCGGGCTCGACGCGGTTCACCGCCTCCTCCTGCGAGATCAGCCCCTCGGATGCCAGCTCCACCGCGATGCGCAGGGCCGCCTTCGCGGTGCGCTTGCCGTTGCGGGTCTGGAGCATCCAGAGCTTGCCCTTCTCGACCGTGAATTCCATGTCCTGCATGTCACGGTAGTGCTTTTCGAGAATGCCGTAGATGCGCACCAGCTCGGCATAGGCCTCCGGCATGGCCCGTTCCATGGAAGGCCTGTCGGAGCCCGACGCCACCCGCGCCTTCTCGGTGATGTCCTGCGGGGTGCGGATGCCCGCCACCACGTCCTCGCCCTGGGCGTTGATGAGGAACTCGCCGTAGAGTTCCTTTTCGCCGGTGGAGGGATTGCGCGTGAAGGCGACGCCCGTGGCCGAGGTCTCGCCCATGTTGCCGAACACCATGGCCTGCACGTTCACGGCCGTGCCCCAGCTCGCGGGAATGCCGTGGAGTTCGCGGTACTTGATGGCGCGGTTGTTCATCCAGGAGCCGAACACGGCCCCAATGGCGCCCCAGAGCTGCTCGTGCGGGTCCTGCGGGAAGGGCTTGCCCAGCTCCTTCTCGACGATGCTCTTGTAGCGCGGAAGCAGGGACTTCCAGTCGTCGGCGGTCATATCCGTATCGAGGGTGTAGCCGCGGCGGTCCTTGTACTCGTCGAGAACCTCCTCGAAATGGTGGTGCTCGATCCCGAGCACGACGTTCGAGTACATGGTGATGAAGCGGCGATAGGAATCGTAGGCGAAGCGCTCGTCGTTGGCGTCCTTCGCGACCGCGTCCACGGTGGTGTCGTTGAGGCCGAGATTGAGGACGGTGTCCATCATGCCCGGCATCGAGGCGCGGGCGCCGGAGCGGACGGAGACGAGAAGCGGGTTGGCGGCATCGCCGAAAGTGCGGCCCGTGAGGCCGCCCACATAGCTCAGCGCCTTCCCGACCTGGTCCTTCAACTCCTGCGGATAGGAGCGGCCATGGTCGTAATAGTAGGTGCAGACCTCGGTCGTGATGGTGAAGCCCGGAGGAACGGGCAGCCCGAGATTGGACATCTCGGCGAGGTTGGCGCCCTTGCCGCCCAGGAGATTCTTCATCCCCGCCTCGCCCTCGGCCTTTCCGTCACCGAAGGTGTAGACCCACTGCGTCATCGCTCGACCCTTTTGGCTTTTCGTCCTGCTGAAGCGCAGGTGAAGGCTTGAAGCATGCGGGACCAAAACGCAACCTGAACGGCCAAGGTTCCTTAGTCTAAGAAACCAAGGCGCTCCGCCGTCTTCACGCCCCCCGTCATTCCGGGCTCCGCTCGCCCCGGAATGACGATGGAGGTTCCCCGGAAAGATGGCGAGGGTCGAACGAAAAAGGCCGGGCTTGCGCCCGGCCTCGGATTCATTCCTGCAGCGTTCCGTCAGACCCGGTAGCGCCCGTTGCGCTTCACGTAGACGGTGGTTCCAACCGGCACGCGCTCATAGAGATCGACGATGTCCTCGTTCAGCATGCGCACGCAGCCGGAGGAGACCTGCTCGCCGATGCTCCAGGGCTCGTTGGTGCCGTGGATGCGGAAGAGCGTGTCGGCGCCGTTCTGGTGCAGGTAGAGGGCGCGGGCGCCGAGCGGATTGTCGAGACCGGCCTCCACGTGGCGCGGCAGGTCGGGCTTGAGGCTCACCATGGTGGTGGTCGGCGACCAGGCCGGCCACACGCCCTTGCGGCCGACCGTCGCGGTCCCCTTCCAGGAGAAGCCCTGCTTGCCGACGCCGACGCCGTAGCGAATCGCCTTGTTGTCGGCCTGCACGAGGTAGAGCATCCGCTCGTCGATATCGACGACGATGGAGCCCGGCTTCTCGGGGCCGTTATAGGCCACGGTCTGGCGGGCGTATTTCGGGTCCATCCTGCTGCGGTCGACCAGCGGCACGTTGTGCGGCTTGTCCGGCATGGAGCCGATATACCAACCCGCATAGGGATCGGCTTCCGCCGCGGCCTGGGGAGGCTGCTGGATGGACTGGCAGGCAGCGAGGGGCGCAATGGCGATTGCGCCGAGCAGAAGACGTCGAGTGAGCATCGGCTGTCCCAAGACAGGGTAACGGAGTTGCCCCTGCCTAACGCGAAGTAACGAGTCTGGCTGTGCCCTGCTTGCAACAGCCGGGCTCGAATGTGAGCTCAGCCCTCGATCCGGGAGAAATCGGCCACCGCCCGGGTGGCCTCGCGGAAGGCGTTGAGGAGCCTCAAGCGGTTCTCGCGCAAGGCGGAATCCTCCGCATTCACGGTCACTTTGTCGAAAAAGGCGTCCACGGGCTGGCGCAGGCGCGACAAAGCGCGCATGGCGCCCTCGAAATCCTCGTTCTCGACCGCGGCGGCCGCCTCCTGCCGCGCTCCGTGCAGAACCACCGCCAAGGCCTTCTCCTCGATCTGGCCCTGGGCATTCACGATTTCGAGATCCGGCGCCTCGCTGTACGAGCGCCCGTCCTTCTTCTCCTCGATCCGCAGGATATTCGCCGCCCGGCGGTATCCGGCGAGGAGATTCGCCCCGTCCTCCGTGTCGAGGAAGCGGCCCAGCGCCTCCACGCGACGGACGATCATGAGAAGGTCGTCCTGGCCCGGAAGCGCGAACACGGCGTCGATGAGGTCGTGCCGGGCGCCCTGGTCGCGCAGGTAGACTTTCAGGCGGTCGGCGAAGAAGGAGAGGAGATCGGCCGCGACGCCTTCATTCGCCTCGGCGGCGGCGAAGGCGCGGCTCTTCATGACCTGCTGAACGAGATGCAGGCGAATGTCGTTCTCCAGCACCAGCCGGATCACGCCCAACGCCGCACGGCGCAGGGCATACGGATCCTTCGATCCGGTCGGCTTCTCGTCGATGGCCCAGAAGCCCACCAGCGTGTCGATCTTGTCGGCGAGCGCCACAGCCACCGAAACCGGATCGGTCGGCACCCGGTCGGAGGGGCCCAGCGGCTTGTAGTGCTCCTCGACGGCCGCCGCGACGGACGGGTTCTCGCCCTGGAGCGTGGCGTAGTAGCGGCCCATGAGGCCCTGCAGCTCGGGGAACTCGCCCACCATCTCGGTCACGAGGTCGGCCTTGGCGAGGCGCGCAGCGCGCTCGGCCAGCTCGGGATCGGCGCCCACGAAGGGAGCGAGGTCGCGCGCCAAGGCCGCGATGCGCTCCACGCGCTCGTGCTGGGTGCCGAGCTTCTCATGGAAGACGATGGATTTCAGCTTGTCGAGCCGGTCCTCCAGCTTCACCCTCTGGTCCGTTTCCCAGAAGAACTTGGCGTCGGAGAGACGCGCGCGCACCACGCGCTCGTTGCCGCCCACGATGGTCTTGCCGCCGTCCTTGGCGACGAGGTTCGACGTCAGCAGGAACCTGTTGGCCAGCTTGCCGGTCTTGGGATCGCGCAGCACGAAGCACTTCTGGTTGGCGCGGATCGTGGTGCGGATCACCTCCGGCGGAATGTCCAGGAAGGCCTCGTCGAAGGAGCCCATGAGCACCACCGGCCATTCCACGAGGCCGGCGACCTCCTCCAAAAGCCCCTCGTCCTCCACGAGTTCGAGTCCCTGCGCGAAGGCGAGGTCCCGCGCGTCGTGGAGAATGATGTCCTTGCGGCGGTCTGCATCGAGCACGACCTTGGCGCGCTCCAGCGCCGGCGCGTAGTCGTCGAAGCGCTTCACCCGGAAAGCGCCCGGCGACAGGAAGCGGTGGCCATGGGTGACGTCGCCGGAGGCGATGCCGTCGACCTCGAAATGCACCACTTCGGGGTCCTCCGTCTCGGGCCCGAAGGTGCAGACGATGGATTGCAGCGGGCGCACCCAGCGGAGCGAGCCGGGGTCCTTCGAGGCTGCGCCCCAGCGCATGGATTTCGGCCAGGGGAAGGTCTTGACGATCTGGGGCACGATCTCCGCCAGCACGTCCTGGGTGGTGCGGCCGGGCTTCTCGATGACGGCCACGTAGAACTCGCCCTTCTTCGGGTCGCTCTCGATCTTCGCCTGGTCGAGCGAGGTCAGCCCCGCCCCCTTCAGGAAGCCCTGAACCGCCGCCTCGGGCGCGCCGACGCGGGGGCCTTTGCGCTCTTCGCGCACGTCCTGCCCCTTCACGGGCAGGCCCGCCACATGGAGCGCGAGCCGGCGCGGGGTCGCGAAGGCCTTGGCGCCCTCGTAGACGAAGCCGCGCTCCACGAGCGCATCGGTGACGAGCTTCTTCAGATCCTCCGCCGCACGGCGCTGCATGCGGGCGGGGATTTCTTCGGAGAAGAGTTCAAGGAGAAGGTCGGGCATGACAGGACTTTGAAATCGAGGAAGGAAGGGATCGAGGGAGCACGCCGCCTCAAGCGGCCACGCCCCCGCCCTCGGTCTTCAGCCATGCGGCGCCGCAGGCCTTGGCCAGCTCGCGGACGCGCAGGATATAGCTCTGGCGCTCGGTGACGGAGATCACGCCGCGGGCGTCGAGCAGGTTGAACATGTGGCTGGCCTTGATGCACTGGTCGTAGGCCGGCAGCGCCATGAGATGGCGGCTGTCGTTGGCGCCGGATTTGGGTTCGCCGTCCGCCAGGTACTTGCGGCAGGCGGCCTCCGCGTCGCGGAAATGGCGGAAGAGCATCTCCGTGTCGGCATATTCGAAGTTGTGCCGGGAATATTCCTGCTCGGCCTGGAGGAAGACGTCGCCGTAGGTGACCTTCCGGTCGCCCTCCAGCCCGTTGAAGTTGAGGTCGTAGATCGATTCCACGCCCTGGAGATACATGGCGAGGCGCTCGAGCCCGTAGGTGAGCTCACCGGCCACGGGGGAGCACTCGAAGCCCGCCACCTGCTGGAAGTAGGTGAACTGCGAGACCTCCATGCCGTCGCACCAGCACTCCCAGCCGAGGCCCCAGGCCCCGAGGGTCGGGCTCTCCCAGTCATCCTCGACGAAGCGGATGTCGTGGACGCCCGTATCGATGCCGATGGCCTCCAGCGACTTCACGTAGAGCTGCTGGATGTCCGGCGGGTTCGGCTTCAGGATGACCTGGAACTGGTAATAGTGCTGGAGCCGGTTGGGGTTCTCGCCGTAGCGCCCGTCCTTCGGGCGCCGCGAGGGCTGGACATAGGCCGCGCGCCAGGGTTTCGGCCCGAGGGCGCGCAGGGTCGTGGCCGGATGGAAGGTGCCGGCGCCCATCTCCATGTCGTAGGGCTGTAGGATCACGCAGCCCTGTTCGGCCCAGTAGCGCTGAAGGGTGAGGATCAGCCCCTGAAAGGAGCGCGCAGGATTCATATGCGCGGTTTCGCTCGTCATTTCGGCGTCCGGTGGTTGGAAATCTCTGTCGAACCCTTGGGAGTTGGGGCGGCGCAAGTCAAGCGCCGGGGCGGACCGCTCCCTCGTCATTCCCGGCCGGAGGCGGCGGACGGGAAGGGAATCTCCTTCCCGGTCCTTCGGACTACCAGGGCTGAAATGGTGCTACAGCCCCAGCCGCGACCAGGAGGCCCGCTCTTCCAGGGCGCCGATCATCTCGGCCGGGTCGATCAGGCTGGTCTGGCCTCCGGGCCGGCGGCCCAGGAGACGGGCGAGGAGCGGCTGACGGGCCGGTTCGATCACGCGCAGCTGCACCTTGTCGCCGAAGCGCTCGCGCAGGACCGTGCGGATGTCGCCGATGCCGTCCACGAGGCCGAGGCCCCTCGCCTCCTCGCCGACCCAGAAGGCCCCGGAGAAGAGTTCGCCGTTGGCCTGGTCGAGCTTTTCGCCCCTGCGCGACTTCACGAGATCGATGAAGACGCCGTGGATGTGCCGCTGCAGGTTCTTGAGGCGCTCCACGTCCTTGGGGTCCTCGGGCCGGAAGGGGTCGAGAATGGCCTTGTTCTCGCCCGCCGTATGCACGCGCCGCTCGATGCCGAAGCGCTCGATGAGGCGGTCGAAGCCGAAGCCGGCGGACACGACCCCGATGGAGCCGACGATCGAAGACGGATCGGCGAAGATCTCGTCCGCCGCGCAGGCGATCATGTAGCCGCCCGAGGCCGCCGCATCCTCCACGAAGGCGATGACCGGAACCTTCTTTTCCTCCGCCAGGGCGCGGATACGCCGGAAGATCAGGTGGGACTGCGCCGGCGAGCCGCCGGGAGAGTTGATGACGAGGGCCACGGCCGAGGCGCCCTTGATCGAGAAGGCGCGCTCGAAAACCGGGGCCATGCTCGACATGGCAAGGCCCGGCCTCAGGGGCATCACCGCCCCGATGGGACCCGAGAGGCGCACCACCGGAACGATTGGAACCTGCGGCCTCAGCCGGCCGGGAAGCAGAAAATGGAGGCGCTGGGGAAGCAGCGTCGAGAGGGTGATCTGGCTCATGACGGGAATGTAGTGCGCGCGGCGCAGCTTCCCAAGATGAACATTCCTTTAGGGAATTGGTCGGACTGCGTTCAGCTGGGCCCGTTTAAACCTTCAGCATGAACAGCAGCCCTGTCGATACTTCATTTTCAGATCGCAGCACGGCGCGGAATTGAGGAGACATCCATGCGTAAACTGCTTCTCGGCCTCTTCGGCCTTCTTGCCCTGGGCTTCGGCGCCTTCACCGCCCAGCCCGCCGAGGCCCAGCCCTATTATCCCGGCTATCGGCAGCACTGGGGCGGCCCGGCCGTCACCGTGCAGTTCGGTCCGCCGCGCTACGAGTACCGGAGGCCCTACCGCGCCCGGCGCCATTACCGCCCCTACCGTCACTATCGCTACGCCCGTCCGGTCTATGGCCGCCCGGTCTATGCGGGTCGGCGCTGCTTCGTGCGGCCGCAGCGGGTCTGGACGGATTACGGCTGGGTCCGGCGTCCCGTGCGGGTCTGCCGCTGGTAAGAAGGCCGACAGGCCGAACGATGCGGGCACCTTCGGGTGCCCGTTTTCATGCGAGGATCGCCTCGCCCCGGTGCAGCGCCTCCGCCTGGGCGGTGAAGCGGCCGTCCGGACCGTTGAGAACGACCGGGGGCAGCACGTCCAAGGGGGCACGGCTTCCCTTGGTGGCCGCCAGCAGGAACCGTATCGCCGGCTTCCCGGCGGTCGGATGCACGAAGCGCAGCTGCAAGCCGCCCATGCCGGCGCCGAGCAGGTCCAGGCACTCGGCGAGCCGGTCGGCCCGGTGAATCAGAACGAAACGCCCCTTCGGCTTGAGCAAACCCGTGCAGGCCCTGAGCCAGGCCTCGAGCCCGCCCGCCGGCAGGGCATGGGCGGCGGCCCTGCCGCGGTCCGGCGAAATGCGGGCCTGCCCCTCTTCGAGGAAAGGCGGATTGGTCAGGACCCAGTCGGCGCTTTCCGGCGTCAGGCCCGCCGTCAGCCGCGCGGACCTGTCCAGCACGTCGATGGCGACGACCTCCCCTGCCACGCCGTTGAGGCCGCAATTGCGGCGGCAGAGTTCCGCGAGATCCGGGTCCCGCTCGACGAAGACGTAGCGGGCGCCCCTCTCCCGCACGGCCGCCATGAGGCCGACCGCCCCTGTGGAGGCGCCCACATCCACCACCCAGTCCCCAGCCTTGACGGGCGCCGAGGCCGCGAGCAGCACCGCATCGGTGCCGGCCCGGTGCCCTTTGGCGGGCTGAACCAGCCGGACGCGCCCGCCGAGAAGCGAATCGTCCGTGGTGTCAGGCATGCCGCAGCTCGGATTCGAGACCGGCATCGCTGATCAGCCGGCGGGCCTGGGCCACGTGATCCTCGGGCACGAGGATGCGGCGCGGGAACACGCCGATCATGCCCTCCAGGGCGCTGATATGCATGTCTGCGACGAAAACCGGGATATTGGCGTTCTCCAACAAGGATTGTAGGAAGCCGATGAGCACGAGGTCGTTCGTCCGGACGATTTCGACCATCGGCGCCTGCCCCTCCCCTACGGCATGCGTTTGCATTGCAGCATGAAAAGTGCCATGCCACGGTGGCTTCATATTCCTACCGGCCCTGCCGGCCGGCAACCCGGGTATTGAGACGTGGGCGTCGTCGTTCCTTTCGAAGACAAGCATCCTGAGAAGAATGCGGGCATCGAAAAGCTCGTCTCCCTTGTGGCCGCTGACATGGAACGGGTCAATGGGATGATCCTGTCGCGCACCGGCTCCGAGGTCACCATGATCCCGGAGGTGGCCAACCACCTCATTTCCTCGGGCGGCAAGCGCCTGCGCCCCATGCTCACCCTCGCGACGGCGGGCCTTTCCGGCTACGAGGGCGACGGGCACGTGAAGCTCGCGGCCTCGGTCGAGTTCATGCACACGGCCACCCTCCTCCACGATGACGTGGTGGACGAGAGCGACATGCGCCGGGGCAAGATCGCCGCCCGCATCAAGTGGGGCAACGAGGCCAGCGTCCTCGTGGGCGACTTCCTGCTCGGCCAGGCCTTCCGCATGATGGTGGAGGTCGGGTCCTTACGCGCCCTCGACATCCTGTCCGCCGCCGCGACCGTGATCGCCGAGGGCGAGGTGATGCAGCTCGCGGCCGCCAAGAACACCGAGACCACCGAGGACGAGTACCTGGCCGTGATTCGCGGCAAGACGGCGGAGCTCTTCGCCGCCGCCTGCGAGGTCGGACCCGTCATCGCCGGCCGGCCCAAAGCCGAGCAGACCGCCTGCCGCTCCTACGGCATGAATCTGGGCATCGCCTTCCAGCTCGTGGACGACGCGCTCGACTATGGCGGCAAGGCCGCGACCCTGGGCAAGAACGTGGGCGACGACTTCCGCGAGGGCAAGATCACCCTGCCCGTGGTCCTCTCCTTCCGCCGCGGCACGGACGAGGAGCGCGCCTTCTGGAAGCGCGTGCTCGAACAGGGCGAGATCGAGGATGCCGACCTGGAGCAGGCCGTCGCCATCATGCGCCGGCACCGGGCCCTGGAGGACACCATCGAGCGGGCGCGCCATTACGGCGCCATGGCCCGCGACGCGCTGGCCCTCTTCCCCAAGAGCCCGATGAAGCAGGCCCTGCTCGACACGGTCGATTTCTGCATCGCCAGGGCTCACTGAGCAGGCCGGCCCCTCGGCCCTCGCGCTGAAGAGGATCGCTTCGGCAGTCCATCTCCTGAACGAGGGCGCTTTCGCTACACTCTGCCCCTTCCAGGTGCGGCCTTGCGGCCGCTCCCCGGGATGAGGGCGATGCATGCCGCTCTCAGACGACGAAGAAGTCGTTTGCGGTGAGCTTGAGCTTCTTGGACAGCTTGGCGATCTCGACCGCCTTGCCGGCACCCGATCCGTCGGCATCGTAATACAGGATGCCCTTCTTCTCGCTGTAGACCAGGTAGTCGTCCTTGCCCTTGGCCTTCTCCAGGCTGAAGAACTTCTTGTTCAGCTTGGCCGGCTTGGCTTCCGAGCCCTTCTTGCCCAGCTTCTTGAACACCTTGTTGTCGAGCCAGATCGTGTCGTCGGCCACAGAGAAGTCCTTGATTGTGTCCAGGTTCTTCTTCTTGTTCGGCTTGGTGTCGAACACGAAGATGTCCTGGCCGGCTCCACCCGTCAGCACGTCCTTGCCCTTGCCGCCGTAGAGCCGGTCGTCGCCGCCCCGCCCGACCAGACGGTCGGCACGCGAGCCGCCGCGCAAAACCAGGTCCTCGATCTGATCCGTGACCGTGATCATGAAGGTCTAGGTCGTCTCCCCTTCATAGGGATCCATCGCCTTCACGACGACGTCGTATTGCGCTCTGGCCTCGAAATCGAGCGGGCGAGCGAGCACGAGATAGTCGCCGCTGATCGCGAATGCTCCGTCCGGGTTGGAGGCAAGGCTGAAGCTGACCGCATCGCTGTCCGCATCCGTGGCCGAGAGGCGGCCGACCTGCGTGTAGGCGGGCGCGTTCTCGGCCACGGTGGCGCTGGATAGCGCGGCCCGAGAGGGTGCTTCATTCGACAGAGCAACGACCTTGTCGCTGAACTTGAGGAGACGGACGTCGCTGACTCGGTCGATGCCATCCCCATTGGCCCGGAGAGCCTCAATGATAAAAGTGCCGGTGATGCTCGGTTGAATATCGTAGTCCGCTCTCGCACCAGAGAAGGCAGCGACTGCTCGACATCGCCGAAAATCCCAAGAACGTGCAGTTCTCCGAGCTCGACGCGGCGCAGCTGCCCCGCGCCCTGCCCGATCTCGATGCGGCCGTGATCAACACCGACCACGCCCTCAACGGCGGCCTCGACATCCGCAAGGACACGATCGCGGTCGAGAAGCGCGAGGGCAACCCTTACGCCAACTTCGTGGCCGCCCGCCAGGGCGAGGAAAACCGCCCCGAGATCAAGACCTTCGTGGAATCCTATCAGTCGCCGGAGGTGGCGAAGTTCCTGGAAGAGCGCTTCAACGGCGCCATCATTCCGGCCTGGTAAGGCGGCTCGGTTCCGATACCGGCCCTTGCGCACCATGGCCGGCCTCGTGCCGGCCATCCACGTTTTCGTGTGACCGCCGTGAGCCTACCGAAGGCTCGTGGCCTTTACCCACCAATCCGGCCGCCGCGCCGCGATCCGTTTGGATGCCGCGGCAGCGGTTTCGCAATCGTCGTAGAGCCCGAACACCGTCGCCCCTGAGCCGGACATGCGGACGAGACGGCAACCCTGCGTCTCCGACACCAGCCGAAGCGCCTCGCCGATCAGGGGCTGGACCCGGCCCGCAAGAGGCTCCAGATCGTTGCGCGCCGCCTTCAGGGCATCGAGCAGGGAGCCGGCCGAAGCGCCCGCCACCGCGGGATGCGGCTCCCCGGCGAGAGCCTGCCCCGCCTGCAATCCCAGCGCCTTGAACACCGCCGGCGTCTCGACCGGCACCCGCGGGTTGACCAGCACGGAGAACAGGCGCGGCAGGCGCAGCGCCGGGCCCAGCTCCTCGCCTGCCCCACGCATCATGCGCGCCTGCGGCTCCAGGCAGACGGGTACGTCGGCCCCGGTCAGGCGGGCGGCCTCCCGGACGGCCGGATAGGACAGCGGCAGGCCGTTGAGGTGCGCGAGAAGCCGTAAGGCCGCGGCGGCATCCGAGGAGCCGCCGCCGATGCCGGCCGCGACCGGCAGGCGCTTCACCAGATGAAAGGTGCCGACGGCCAGGCCTTCGAACCGCTCGGTCAGGAGGCGGGCCGCCTTGAGCACGAGATTGTCCGCGTCGCCTCCGGCCAGGGAGGCGGTCGGGCCGGAGACCCGCAGGGCCAATGCGGGCCCCGGCTCCAGCCGCAGGTCGTCCCCCGTTCCGGCGAAGGCCACGAGGCTTTCCAGGTCGTGATAGCCGTCCGCGCGCCGCCCCAGGACATGGAGCGTCAGGTTGATCTTGGCGGGTGCGCGGGTGGCGAGGGGCTGGGGCATGACGCCTTTCCATGCCCGAGAGCGGGAGCGTTGGGAAGGGCCGGGCTGGAGCGGTCCCCTGAACGAAAATGGCCGGGCGGATCCGCCCGGCCATGAGATCTCATGGGATGCGTTCGGGAGAAACGGCTCAGCCGCCGCTGGCATCCGCTTTCGGCGAAGGAACGGTCTCGGCCGCGGCGGGCTTGGGCTCTTCCTCCATCCCGTGCTCGATCTTCTTGAGGATCTTCTCCAGATCCTCGGGCTCGGGGTTCGAGTCCTTGGCGTGGTTCCACTGGAACTTGGCCTCGAGCTTGCGGCCGACCTTCCAATAGGCGTCGCCCAGATGGTCGTTGATGACCGGATCGCCGGCCTTCAGCTCCACGGCCTTCTCGAGTTCGCGCACGGCATCCTCGTAGCGGCCCATGCGGTAATAGGCCCAGCCGAGGGAATCGATGATCATGCCGTCGCGGGGCGCGAGCTCCACGGCGCGGGTGAGCATCTTGAAGGCTTCGTCGATGTTGACGTTCTGATCGACCCACGAATAGGCCAGATAGTTCAGCACCTGGGCCTTGCCCGCCGGCAGGGTGTCCGGAACCAGTTCGAGGGCCTTCTTCAGATCGGCCTCGCCCTTCTCCCACTGCTTCGCGCGCTCGTAGGACGTGCCGCGATAGAAATAAAGGATCCAGTGGCTGCGGTCGGGGGTGCCGATCAGCTCGATGGCCTTGCTGTAGGTCTCGGCGGCTTCGGCGAACTGCTTGCGCGAGCGCTGCACGTTGCCCAGAGCCATCACGACCTCGACGTCCTCCGGGTACTCCTTCATCAGGTTCTGGAGGTAGGCGATCGCCTCGTCGCCGCGGCCCATCAGTTCGTAGTTCTGGCCGATGGCGATGTCGGCGCTCGCGCGCACCGGGGCGTCCTTGGGAATGCGGGCGAAGGCCTCGTTGGCCCGCTCGTACTGCTTCAGGCGCTCATAGACGTCGCCGAGGGTGACGAGGGCCAGCGCGTGGTTCGGGTTGAGATCGAGCCCGAGCTGCAGATAGATGATGGCCGTCAGCTCGTCGCCCTGGCTGTTGCCGACCACGCCGAGCCCGTAGAGCAGCTCCGCGGCCCCGTCCTGGGCGGTCTTGATCAGGGGAAGAAGCGGCTTGCCCTCTTCCAGGGCCTTGATGGCGCTGCGCACCAGGGGGTGGCGCGGCGCCACCTCGTCGAAGCCCTTGTAGACCGCCAGCGCCTCCTCCTTGCGGCCGCGCTTGGCGAGGAAACGGCCATAGGCGTCGACCACCTGCAGGGTGTTGCGCTCGCCCTCATAGGCCGCCTTGAAGCGCTTCTCGGCCTCGGCGGTATTGCCGACCACATCGGCGATCAGGGCGGCGTGGTACTCGCGGAACTGGTTGAAGGCGCGCTCGTTCTTGAGCCGGTCGACGGTGGCCAGGGCCTTCTTGCCGTCCTTGGACCCGGCATAGGCCCAGGCGGCGAGGAGAGTCCCGGTCAGGTCGGCCCGGCGCGTTCCCGTGGCCTGGAGCAGCCGCTTGCGGACATCCGCGTATTTCTGGTTCTTCAGGGCGCGGACGCTCAGGGCGAACTGGGCGAGGTTGTTCGACGGATCGCGCGAGGCCAGCCGCTCGGCGGCGCGGAACGCGTCCGACATCGAGCCGTTGGCGAGGAAGGCCACGAAGGCACGCTCCAGGAGCTCCTGGTTGCGCGGGTCCTCCTGGATCGCCTCCTTGAAGAAGGTCGTCGCAGCCGCCGTGTCGCGGGCGGCGCCGGCCACATAGGCGGCCAGGAAGTTGCCTTCCAGGCTCATGGCGGGCCGGAGAGGCTCGGCCGGTTCCACATTGGCGGCGGCCATGGCGGGCGCGGCAAGGAAACCGGCCACCGAGAGCATAAGCGCGGGCAAGCCCTTGCGGACCGAAGAGAAACTAAAGGTTGGCACGAAGCGCGGCTCCAATCATCGCGACATCTCAATGGAACGGAGATGTGCGCCAAATCAGGCCGGAGAATGGCGTTTCCCTGTCACGGCGGCAAGGGGAACATTGACGCTGGTCGAGGTCTCGTGAAGATCCGAGGGAAATTCGTCGGCTGGATGGCGGCTTGGAGGCACGGATTGCGGGCCTGATCGAAGCTCGCGGAGAGCGCCCCGTGGCTCTCTTCCCCCTTATGGGGAGGAGTTGGAGGTGGGGGGTGTGAGCGATAGCCTATGAGGGTCCGGCGCCCACACCCCCACCCTGGCCCTCCCCACAAGGGGGAGGGAAATGGCGGCGCGCGATCACAACCACATCGACGACGGCCTCTCACACGAATCTACGGTGCGACCTCTCTCCCACCGGTCTCGGCCTCGGTTCAAAGCTCATGCGGATGGCGCCGCCCGGCTCTCCTCCCCCTTGTGGGGAGGAGGTGGAGGTGGGGGTGTGGGCGCCATCCTGGTTCCAGTCCTGCGCCGGCACCCCCACCCTGACCCTCCCCCAAGGGGGAGGGAATGAGGTCGCGCTAGGGCCGGAGCCAAGCCCCTTACATCAAGCCCCTCACATATTGATGTAGTTCGGTCCGCCGCCGCCTTCGGGGGTGACCCAGTTGATGTTCTGGTTCGGGTCCTTGATGTCGCACGTCTTGCAGTGGACGCAGTTCTGCGCGTTGATCTGGAAGCGCGCTCCCCCCTCGCCCTCGACCCATTCGTAGACCCCGGCCGGGCAGTAGCGCTGCGAGGGGCCGCCATAGACGTCGTGCTCGGACGCCTTCTGCAGGCCCATGTCCCTGACCTTGAGATGGACCGGCTGGTCCTCCTCGTGGTTGGTGTTCGACAGGAACACCGAGGAGAGCTTGTCGAAGGTCAGCACCCCGTCGGGCTTGTCGTACCTGATCGGCTTCACCTGATCGAGCGGCAGCAGGCATTCGTGATCGGGCTTGCCGTGGCTCATGGTGCCGAAGGGCGACCAGCCGAACAGCTCCGTCAGCCACATGTCGAGGCCGCCCAGCGCCACGCCCGCCGTCGTGCCGTATTTCGACCAGAGCGGCTTCACGTTGCGCACGCGCTTGAGGTCATAGCCGATGGGCGAGGAGCGCCAGGCCTCCTCGTAGGACGCGACCTCGTCGTGGGAGCGGCCCGCCTGCAGCGCCTCGAGGAGGTGATCGGCGCAGAGCATGCCGGACAGGATCGCGTTGTGGCTGCCCTTGATGCGCGGCACGTTCACGAAACCGGCGGAATCGCCCACGAGGCAGCCGCCCGGGAAGGACAGGCGCGGCACCGATTGCCAGCCGCCCTCCATGATGGCGCGGGCGCCGTAGCCGATGCGCTTGGCGCCCTCGAACACGTCGCGCACCATCGGATGGGTCTTGAAGCGCTGGAACTCTTCGAAGGGCGAGAGAGTCGGGTTCTTGTAGTTGAGGTGCACCACGAAGCCGACGGAGACCAGATTGTCGTCGAAGTGGTAGAGCCAGGAGCCGCCGCCCGCGTTGTTCGGCAGGGGCCAGCCCATGGAATGGCGCACGAGGCCGGGCTGGAACTTGTCGGGCTGAACCTGCCAGAGCTCCTTGATGCCGATGCCGTATTTCTGGTGGTCGCGGCCCTGGTTGAGGCCGTAGCGCTCGACCATCTGCTTCGTCAGGTTGCCGCGCGCGCCTTCCGCGAAGACCGTGTACCTGGCGCGCAGTTCCATGCCGCGGGTGAAGTTGGCGTTGGGCTCGCCGTTCCGGCCGATGCCCATGTCGCCGGTGGCGATGCCCACCACCTTGCCGTCCTCCACCAGCACCTCGGCGGCCGGGAAGCCCGGATAGATCTCGACGCCCAGCTCCTCCGCCTTGCGGCCGAGATAGCGGGCCACGTTGCCCAGCGAGCCGACGAAGTTGCCGTGGTTGTTCATGAGCTTTGGCATGAACACGTTGGGCAGCCTCACGCCGCCCGCATGGCCCAGATACATGAACTCGTCCGCCGTCACTGCGGTCTTGAGGGGACGGTCCGGATCGCTGCGCCATTCCGGCAGGAGGCTGTCGAGGCCGATGGGATCGACCACCGCGCCGGAGAGGATGTGGGCGCCGACCTCCGAGCCCTTCTCCACCACCACGACGGAGATGTCCGCTCCTTTCTCGGCCGCCTGCTGCTTGAGCCGGATGGCGGTGCTGAGGCCCGCAGGACCGGCTCCGACGACGACGACGTCGAAATCCATCGATTCACGGGCGGGCAGATCGGCCATAGCGGTTCTCCTGGTACGCGGCTTTCACGCTTGAGCGAATAGATGGTTTACATATGAACGACCTATTCGAATTCTCAAGTTATTCTAACGCAGGCACCTTCCTAACTTCATTGGTGCGCGGCCGAAAGCTCTCTTTCGGCATAACATTATGCCGAACTTTCCACTTGTTCCCAAATTTGGGAACATCTATGGTGCTCCCCATGCTTGTGATCGGCGTTCCGAGACTTGAAGCCTATTGGACCCTTCATCCCGAGGCGGAGCCCTCCTTGAGGGCTCTTCATGCTCTGCTGTCCGCGGCCTCGTGGGGCAGCGCGGCCGAGTTGGTGCTGCATTGGGCGGCCATAGCCCGTGAGGACAAGGGATGCATCAGGCTCGCCCTCGTCGACGACGGGTGCGAGGTCCTGGTTCAGATCAACTTCGCCCTCGGAATCGCCCAGATCCAAGCCGTGAATGCCCTTGCGCCCCATGGAGCGACGAGCGATGACCGTCAGCGTAAAACCGATCAGATCCCCGGCGGATTACGAGCAAGCCCTGCGTGAGATCGAAACCCTCATGGCTGCCCAACCGGGCTCCCCCGAGGAGGACCGACTGGAAGTCCTGGCCGCCCTCGTGGCCGCCTATGAGGCGAAGCAGGGTGTGGCGGCCTCGGCCGATCCGATCAGCGTGCTGCAGTTCGCCCTTCGCGCGCAGGGCAAGGGGCAGAAGGATGTTGCCGCCACCCTCGGGTCGCGCTCCCGCGCTTCGGAGGTCCTGAGCCGGAAGCGGCATCTGTCGGCCGACATGGTCGAGAAGCTGTCCCGGGCCTTCGCCATTCCCGCCCATCTTCTGGCCGTACCCTATGAGGTTGCCACGGGGCGCCTGCGCCGGATCATCGGCGGCGGCGCGGTCGCGACGGTCGTCGTTCTGGGCCTCATGGGCGCCGGGACCGGTCTTCTCTTCTGGCACTACGGCCAGGATCTGCCGGAGGTCGCATCGCTCGCCACCTATCAACCGCCCAGCCTGGTGAGGAGAGATGACAAAGGGCGCCTCCTGGAGCACCGCAGCTTCGTCCCCCTGACGGAGATCCCGCCTCATGTGGTGAAAGCCTTTCTGGTGGCCGAGGATCAGGATTTCTACGACCATGGCGGTGTGAGCACGCGGGCGATCCTGCGCGCCTCCCTGCAGAACATCGCCAGTCTCGGGATCAATCCCGCAGGTGGCAGCACGATCAGCCAGCAGGTCGCCAAGAACGTGCTGCTGCCGGGCCAGCCGCGCTCCCTCGAGCGCAAGATCAAGGAAGTCATCCTGGCCCGCAGGATCGAGGCGAACCTGACCAAGGACCGGATCCTCGAGATCTATCTCAATCAGATCTATTTCGGCGGCAGCGCCTATGGCATCGCCGCGGCATCGCAGGCCTATTTCGGCAAGGCACCGCACGACCTCACCCTTGCCGAAGCTGCCTACCTGGCTGCCCTGCCGAAGGCTCCCAACCATTACCGCCTCGACATGGCCGAGAACCGGGATCGAGCGAAGGACCGGAGGGATTGGGTTCTGGCCCGCATGGCGGACGATGGCCTGATCACGCCCACGGCCGCACATTTGGCTGCAGGCGAACCCCTGGTGATCTCGAACTGAGCGTGACGATCCGGGCGGTCCCTGTCCGGGAGCGAAAGCCCCCGAGTTGCCGCCCCGTCTCGGGATGTCTACAATGAGACATGCAGGATCATCCGTCCGATCGAGAGGCGTCCTATACGCTGTTCGACACGCCCATCGGGGTCTGTGGGCTCGCCTGGAACGAGCGCGGAATCGCGGGCTTCCAGCTTCCCGAGGAGGAAGCATCCGGGATGCGCAGCCGCCTCGCCAAGCGCTTCCCCGGGATCCGCGAAACGCCGCCGCCACCAGATATCCGGGCCGTCATCGACGACGTGGCGGCTCTGCTCGGGGGCGAGGCGCGCGATCTGTCCGCCGTGCCGCTGGACATGGACGGCGTGCCGGAATTCGACCGTCGCGTTTACGAGATCGCCCGCAGCATTCCGCCGGGCCGCGTGCTGACCTATGGCGAGATTGCCTCCCGGCTCCGCATCGACAACGCGCGAGCGATCGGCCAGGCGCTGGGGCGCAATCCTTTCGCCGTCATCGTGCCTTGCCACCGGGTCGTGGCGGCAGGCGGCAAGCTTGGGGGGTTCTCGGCCAATGGGGGTGCCACGACCAAGCGCCGCCTTCTCGCCATCGAAGGCGCCAGACGGGACGAGAGTCCGACCCTTTTCGACCTGATTTCGTGAAGGCAGACCGGTCGGGTCCTGTGCGGGCCCGAGTTGTCCGTGCCCCTCGGAATGCTTACATACGATTCATGCAGGACGCCCCTTCCGACCGCGACGCTCTTCAGGCGCTCCTCGACTTCCATGTCGAGGCGGGGGTGGACCTTGCCCTGGACGAGACGCCGCACAACCGCTTTGCCGAAGCCGCAGCGCCGCCAGCCCCCGCCAGGGCGCCGGAACAGCCCCGTGAAGCCCCCCGCCCCGCCGCGCCCCCTCCCCGCGCCCTGCCCAAGATGGCGGCGGCTGCGCCGGAGGACGTGGCGACCATGGCGCGCGAGCTGGCGCGCGACGCCCAGTCCCTCGAGGAACTCGAAGCCCTCCTGCGGGAGTTCGACGGCTGCGCCCTGAAGTTCAGCGCCAAGAACCTCGCCTTCGCGGACGGCAACCCGAAGGGGCGCGTGATGCTGGTGGGCGAAGCGCCCGGCGCCGACGAGGACCGGATCGGAAAGCCCTTCATGGGCCGATCCGGCCAGCTCCTCGACAGGATGCTCGCGGCCATCGGCCTCGACCGCAGCAACGTCTACGTGGCCAACATCGTGCCGTGGCGACCGCCGGGCAACCGCACGCCCACGCCGCAGGAAATCGCGATCTGCAAGCCGTTCATCGCCCGCCAGATCGAGCTCGCGGGCCCCGAGATCCTGCTCTGCCTCGGCGGCCCGGCGGCCCAGAACCTGCTCAACGTGAAGGACGGCATCCTGCGCACCCGCGGCCGCTGGTTCACATACAAGACCGAGGCCGGGCGCGAGCTCCGCGCGATGCCGACCCTGCATCCGGCCTATCTCCTGCGCCAGCCCCTGCAGAAGCGCCTCGGCTGGCGGGACTTCACTTCCCTGCGCCGCGCCCTCGACGGCCGCGAATAGGCCAAGCTTCTCCTTCTCCCCGGAACCGGGCCAAAGGATCCGCTTTAAGACTGTGCGGCGCAGGATGCCGCTCGTTGCAGGTGGATCATGCGCTGGGAAGATTTTCGAACCTCGTCCAATGTGGAAGACCGTCGCGGCATGGGAATCGGCGGCGCCGGCGGCCTCGGGATGGGGACGATCGTGATCCTCGGCCTGATCGGCTGGGCCTTCGGCATCGACCCGCGCCTTCTCATCGGCGGGGCCGAGATGCTCGCGGGCGGCGGCTCCGGCTACGAGCAGCAGCAGGGCCGCCAGGGCGCCCCCGACGACGAGATGGGCCGCTTCGCCGCCGCGATCCTCGGCAATACGGAGGATGTGTTGACGACCGTGCTGCCGCAGCAGGTCAACCGCCAGTACAATCCGCCCAAGCTCGTGCTGTTTTCCGGCGCGACCCGCTCCGGCTGCGGCGGCGCGCAATCGGCCATGGGTCCGTTCTACTGTCCGCTCGACCAGACCATCTACATCGATCTCTCCTTCTTCCAGGAAATGCAGCAGCGCTTCCGCGCCGGCGGCGATTTCGCCTATGCCTACGTGCTCGCCCACGAGGTCGGCCATCATGTCGAGAACGAGCTCGGCATCCTGCCCCGCGTGCAGGAGCGCCAGCGCCAGGTCGGGCAGACGGAGGCCAACCAGCTCTCGGTGCGCGTCGAGCTGATGGCGGACTGCCTCGCGGGCGTCTGGGCGCACCATTCCAACCAACGCTGGCAATCCCTCCAGGAGGGCGACATCGAGGAGGCGATCCGGGCCGCCGAGGCCATCGGCGACGACCGCCTGCAGAAGCAGAGCCAAGGCCGGGTCGTGCCCGACAGCTTCACCCACGGCTCCTCGGCCCAGCGCATGCGCTGGCTCACCACGGGCCTGAAGAGCGGACAGGTCCAGGCCTGCGACACGTTCCGGGCGACGCGGCTCTAATCGTCCCTGCCCCACGCCCAGGCCCCGGAATTTGGCCATACCACCCATCGGCAGCCTTGAGCTATGTTGAAGGCCTCGAGCCTGCACGGAGGCAAGGCGATGGCTGGAAAGGCGTTCAACGGCGGCAGGCGTTTCTGGAGGCTGGCGCCCTGGGCGATCTCGGCGCTCCTTCTGCTGCTGCCCCTGGTGGCGATGCAGTTCACCGACGAGGTGGCCTGGGACGAGACCGACTTCGCCGTCTTCGGCGCCATGCTGTTCGGCGCTTGCGGCACCTACGAACTGGCCGCCCGGATGACGGGAAGCGTTGCCTACCGGGCCGCCGTCGGCGTCGCGGTCGCGGCGGCCTTCGTCCTCATCTGGATCAATCTCGCGGTCGGCATCATCGGATCCGAGGACAACCCGGCCAACCTGATGTATGGCGGCGTGCTCGCCGCCGGGATCGTCGGCGCCCTCGTCGTCCGCTTCCAGCCCCGTGGCATGGCGCTCGCGCTGGCCGCGACGGCACTGGCTCAGGTGCTGGTCGGCGTGATCGCCCTGACCGCGGGGCTTGGCTCCACCGGAGAGAACTGGCCAAGGGTCGTCCTGGTCCTGACCGGATTCTTCGCCGCGCTCTGGCTCCTGTCGGCCTGGCTGTTCCGGAAAGCGGCGCGGGAGCCGGCCTCCACAGGCGCGGCATCCTAGACGAGTCCCGGCCATGACGGGGTGAGAAGCCCGTTCTGGAACCCGCTCCCGTGCCGCGCTAGATGAAGGCAGGATCCACCAGAGCGCTCCCCATGCCCGGCATCGACCAGAATCTCGATTTCGTTCCCCTCTCCATCGCGGTTCTGACTGTTTCCGACACCCGTTCCCTGGAGGACGACAGGTCCGGCAACACCCTGGCCGAGCGCCTGACGAAAGCGGGCCACCGGCTCGGCGACCGGGCCATCGTGACGGACGACATCGAGGCCATCCGCGCCAAGGTGAAGGGCTGGATCGCGGATCCCGCCATCGACGTGATCGTCACCACCGGCGGGACGGGCTTCACCGGCCGCGACGTGACGCCGGAGGCCGTCGAGCCCCTGTTCGAAAAGCGCATGGAGGGCTTCTCGGCGGTGTTCCACCGCATCTCGTACGACAAGATCGGCACCTCGACGATCCAGTCCCGCGCCACGGCGGGGCTTGCGGGCACTACTTTCATCTTCGTGCTGCCGGGCTCTCCCGGCGCCTGCAAGGACGCCTGGGACGGCATCCTGGAAGCGCAGCTCGACTACCGGCACCGGCCCTGCAACTTCGTGGAGATCATGCCGCGCCTCGACGAGCACCTGAAGCGCGGCAAGCTCAAGGCCTGAGCCTCAGCCGAGGGCCGGGTCGCGCTCGATCATGGCCGCGAGGCGCACGGGCCTTCCCGCCTTGGCGCCTTCCATCAGGACCCGGCGATGCACCAGGTCGCCGGCGCGGATCGTCGACCCTCCGGCTAGGCCGCGCACCGCATCGACGATGCCGCTGAACGGGCCGGACTGCCGATGCCGCAGGCGGGCGACGCCGCGCTCGGGCCTGCTCACGCTGACGAAGCGGTCGAGGACCCGGATCCAGCCCTCCTGCGGAATGTCGCCGTCGTCGAGACACAGGAGCCATTCCCGCCGCGCGGCTTCGGCCCCGCGCCGCCATGTCCCGTCCTTCGTCGTGACCAGGGTCGCTCCGGCCGCATCGGCCACGTGAGCGATGGCCTCGTCCGGCTCTCGGGCCAGGATGACGGCATCGCCGACGAGCCCCGCCGCAACGGCAGGCACGAGGGAACTCAAGGTCGCGGCCAGGGCCTCGGGCCCGTGACCGACACGGATAAGAACGCTGATCATGCGGTCACCATAGTGGCTTCCGCAGCGTCCGTCGCCATCAAGCCGTCTTGATTTCGTTCCATTTTTGTTCTTTGTTCATCATCCGTTCTCAAGCTTGGATTCGTTCGAGGCTCCCATGACTGTCCGTGCCAAGGATACCGCCCGCGATCCTGTCCGCTCCCGGCCCGTGAACCGCAGTCCCATCGAGGCGGCCGAGGCGGCGCGCCGCCGCATGGACGACCCGGCCTACCGCGTCGAAGCCGACCTGCGCCGGGGCCGGGGCGCCGTGTCGAACCCGACCGGCCGCTACGAGCCCGCACAGCGCGAGACGTTCGACGACGGCTGGGATCTGGAGGAGGCGCTTCCTCCCCTGCCGACCGAGGTCATCGTCGAGAAGCCGCGCACAGTCATCACGAAGAACGATTCGCCCGATATCGGCTACGACCGCTCCATCAATCCCTATCGCGGCTGTGAGCACGGCTGCTCCTATTGCTTCGCCCGCCCGACCCACGCCTATCAGGGCCTGTCGTCGGGCCTCGACTTCGAGACCAAGATCTTCGCCAAGCCCAGCGCCCCTGAGCTGCTGGAGAAGGAGCTGCGCACCCCGAACTACCAGCCGGGCACCATTGCCATCGGCTCCAACACGGACCCCTATCAGCCGGTCGAGCGGCGCTTTCGCATCATGCGCGGCATCCTGGAGGTGCTGAACCGGGCCAATCACCCGGTCGGCATTGTGACGAAATCGGCCCTTGTCACCCGCGACATCGACATTCTCGCCCAAATGGCGGACCGGCAGCTCGCCAAGGTCGCCATTTCCATCACCACCCTCGATCCGGCGCTTGCCCGGAAGATGGAGCCCCGCGCCGCCTCCCCGGCCAAGCGGCTGGAGACCGTGCGCAAGCTGACGGAGGCCGGCATCCCGGTCTGCGTGCTCGTGGCGCCGGTCATCCCGGCGATCAACGACCACGAGATCGAGGCGATCCTCAAGGCAGCCTCCGCTGCGGGCGCCATCGAGGCGGGCTACGTGCTGCTGCGCCTGCCGCACGACCTGAAGGAGCTCGTGCGCGACTGGCTCGCGGAGCACTACCCGGACAAGCTCAACCACGTGTTCTCGCTGCTGCAGGAGGCGCGCGGCGGCAAGGACTACGATTCCAACTGGGGTGTGCGCCAGACGGGCGTCGGCCCCTATGCCTGGATGATCGGCCGCCGCTTCGAGACGGCGGCGGAGAGGCTCGGCCTGAACAAGCGCTCGCTGAAGCTGCGCACGGACCTGTTCCGGCCGCCGGTGAAGGAGACGGGGCAGTTAAGTCTGTTTTGATTAGCGCAACGCTGCCTCTCCTCCCACGGACCTCGGGCTTGCCCGAGATCCGCATCCTCTTGCGCAAGTCGGGAACACCCGACTTGCGGTGGGGAGGAGGTGGAGGTGGGGGTGTGGGCGCCACACCTTCATAGGCTATCGCTCACACCCCCACCCTGGCCCTCCCCACAATGAGGAGGGAATGAGGTCGCGCTCTTCTGGTCTCAGTCCGCGTGTCCCCCGGAAGAACGCGCGTCTCGCCTAACCGACGGGCCAGTCCACGCCTGCGTCACCGACGTTTCCCCCGAGGGGGTGGAAAACGGATCGCATCCCCGCTTTCATCCCGCCCATGACGGCACCGATTCGCCCCTCCTCCCGACCGAACCTCGGCCTCGAGCACGAGATGGCTGCGCGCGCCGCGGGCTTTACCTGCATCGCGGGTCTCGACGAGGTCGGGCGCGGGCCGCTCGCGGGTCCGGTGGTCTCGGCCGCCGTGGTGCTCGATCTCGATGCGGTGCCCCAGGGACTGGCCGATTCGAAGGCGCTGACGGCGGCGAAGCGCGAGGCGCTGTTCGCCGAGATCCTCGCCACGTCGCAGGTGGGAATCGCATCGGTCTCGCACGCGGAGATCGACAGCATCAACATCCGCCAGGCCTCGCTGCTGGCCATGTGCCGCGCGCTCGCCGCGCTGCCCTGCAAGCCCGACATGGCGTTCGTCGACGGCAACGATCCGCCGGATCTTCCCTGCTCCGTCGAGGCGGTGGTGAAGGGCGATTCGCGAATCGCTTCCATCGCGGCGGCCTCCATCGTCGCGAAAGTGGTGCGCGACCGCCTGATGGCGCGGCTCGGAACCGCTTATCCCGCCTATGGTTTCGCCTCGAACGCGGGCTACAGCACGAAGGCGCACCTCACCGTGCTGGCGAGCGAGGGTCCCTGCCCCTTCCATCGCCTAAGTTTTGCGCCCCTGAGGCAAGGGTTACTCGACCTGTAACCTCCCTTAACGGCCGTTAACCGGAAAACGTCAATCTTTTCAACGGGTAGGCAAGAATTGCCGACCCAAAACAGCACGCATTTTTTTCCACTTGGAAACTTCATCTTTACCCTAACGGACCATGATCCTGAGTGTCAGTTGCGTAACCGGTGATCACCTATGGGTACCTCGCGTACCGGGGCCGCCGGCGCCACCTCCCGGATCCATGTCTCGCGTACCGGGCGGTCTGCGTCGGCGCCTCGGACGGGGCGCAAAGCCCCCCTGTCCGTCCTCCCGTCACTTCCTCTCAACGAGATCCTTCTCGGAGATTGCATCGCCAATCTCGAGAAGCTTCCCGCCGAGAGCGTGGACGTGGTCTTTGCCGACCCGCCCTACAACCTCCAGCTCGAACAGGCGCTGACGCGCCCGGACCAGAGCCTCGTCGACGCGGTCGACGACGACTGGGACAAGTTCGCGAGCTTCGCCGACTACGACGCGTTCACCCGCGCCTGGCTTCTCGCCGTGCGCCGCGTGATGAAGAAGAACGCGACGCTGTGGGTCATCGGCTCCTATCACAACATCTTCCGCGTCGGCGCCACGCTGCAGGACCTGAACTTCTGGGTTCTCAACGACATCGTCTGGCGCAAGGCGAACCCGATGCCGAACTTTCGGGGCCGCCGCTTCACCAATGCGCACGAGACCATGATCTGGGCCTCGAAGAGCGCGGAGGCGAAGAACTACACCTTCCATTACGAGGCGCTCAAGGCCGCGAACGAAGACGTTCAGATGCGCTCGGACTGGTTCATCCCCATCTGCACGGGCGAGGAGCGCCTGAAGGACGGGGACGGACGCAAGGTCCACCCGACCCAGAAGCCCGAGGCGCTGCTGGCGCGCGTGCTGCTGTCGTCCTCCAATCCCGGCGACGTGGTGCTCGATCCCTTCTTCGGCTCCGGCACCACCGGCGCGGTGGCGAAGAGGCTCGGACGCCACTTCATCGGCCTGGAGCGCGACTCGACCTACGCCGAGGCGGCGCGGGCCCGCATCGATGCGGTCGTGCCCCTGTCCGACGCAGCGATCGCGGCCCCGCCCGAGAAGCGCGCCGAGGTGCGCGTGCCCTTCCTGTCGCTGATCGAGGGCGGATACGTGAAGGCGGGCGAGACCCTCGTCGACGAGCGCCGCCGCTACCAGGCGACGATCCGCGCCGACGGCAGCCTGGCGCTCGGGGCCATCATCGGCTCGATCCACAAGATCGGCGCGCTCACCCAGGGCCTGCCCGCCTGCAACGGCTGGACCTTCTGGCACGTGGAGCGCAACGGCAAGCTCGTCTGCATCGACGAGTTCCGCGCGAAGGTGCGGGCGACGTTGACCGTGTGAGCCTTTTGCCTATTTGGTTGACGGTGCGAGCGCACCGTCACACCACCGTCACCGAGCAGCGCTAGCGCGAAGTCGTTCATCGCCCGGAGACGAAACCCATGAAGCGCCTCATCCTTTCCGCCGTTCTCGCCCTCGCGCCCACGTTTGCGCTGGCGCAGGACCTGTCCGGCAATCTCGTGCTCTATACGAGCCAGCCGAACACGGACGCGCAGCAGACCATCGACGCCTTCAAGGCGAAGCACCCGGGCGTCAACGTCACCTTCGTGCGCGACGGCACGCCGAAGATCCTCGCCAAGCTGCGCGCGGAGTTCGAGGCCGGGCAGCCTCAGGCCGATCTTCTCCTGATCGCCGACAGCGTCACCATGGAAGGCCTGAAGAAGGAAGACCGCCTGCTGGCGCACGACAAGGCGGACGTCTCCGCCTATCCGGCCGGCACGCACGATCCGCAGAAGCACTGGTTCTCCACCAAGCTGATCACGACGGGCATCGCCTACAACACCAAGGCTCCGTTCAAGCCGACCTCCTGGGCCGATCTCACCAAGCCCGAGGCGAAGGGCCAGGTGGTCATGCCGAGCCCGCTCAGCTCCGGCGCGGCGCTGATCCATGCCGCGACGCTCACCAGCAACCTGGAAGGCGGCTGGGATTATTACGAGGCCCTGAACGACAACGGCGCGCTCGCAGGCGGCGGCAACGGCGACGTGCTGAAGAGCATCGCCGGCGGCGAGAAGCTCTACGGCATGATCGTGGACTTCATGCCGATCCGCGAGAAGGCCAAGGGCGCCCCCATCGAGTTCGTGTTCCCGAAGGAAGGTGTCTCGGCCGTCACCGAGCCCGTCGCGATCCTGAAGAACACCAAGAACCCGGAAGCCGCCCGCGCCTTCGTGGATTTCCTGATCTCGAAGGAAGGCCAGGAGCTCGCCCTCAAGCAGGGCTATATCGCGGCCCACCCGGCCGTCGCCCTTCCCGCCGGCTATCCGTCCCGCGACGCCATCAAGGTCATGCCGTTCGACGCCGCCCAGGCTCTTGCCGACGAGACCAAGAACAAGACGACCTTCGCGGACATCTTCGGCCAGTGAGACGCATCCCTCGCGACAGGGGATTCTCCGAGCAGGGTGGCTTCGGCCTCCTTGCTCTTCTCGTCGTTCTCGCCCTCGCCTTCGACGTGATGCCCGCCGCGCGGCTGATCGCCGCCGCCATCGCGCCGGGCGGAACCTTCGCGCCCGACAACGCGCTCTCCGTCATCGCCAGCCGCTCCGCCATCCGCGCGAGCCTCGCGACCCTGGAGACCGCCTTCTTCTCAAGCCTCCTCGCGCTCCTCATCGGCGGCGCGATGGCGCTCGTTCTCGGCGTCACGGATGTCCGCGCCCGCCGTCCCGCCTCCTTTCTCTTCGTTCTCTCGACCATGATCTCGCCGCAGGTCGTGGCGCTCGCCTTCCTGAGCCTCGCGGGCCCGGCCTCGCCGCTCCTGAACACCCTCGGGCTCGCGCCCGAAGCGGGCAGCGCCAACCCGATGCTCGGACGCGGCGGCATCGTCCTCGTGCTCGGCCTGCACCATGCGCCGCTCGTCTATGTGGTGCTGAATGCCGGCCTGCGGCGCATTCCTCGCGCCGTCATCGAGGCCGCGCGCATCGACGGGGCCACGCCGCAGCGCGTCGTGCGCGACGTGGTGCTTCCGCTGCTGAGGCCGCACATGATCGGCGCGACGCTTCTCGCCTTCGTGGCGGGCGCGGGCAATTTCGGCATTCCGGCCCTTCTCGGCGCTCCGGTGAACTACCTCACCCTGCCCGTGCTCATCTACCGGCGCCTGTCGAGCTTCGGGCCCGGCGTCATCGGCGACGTCGCGGCGCTCGGCATTCTCGTCGCCGCCGTGGCGGGAATCTGCGTCGCGCTGAGCCAATGGCTCACCCGGCGGGATGCCGTGCAGCTCGAGGAGGATGCTCCGCTCCAGCCGTTCTGGCAGCTTGCCGGCGCCAAGGCCGCAGCAGGGATCTTCGTGTGGGGACTGCTCGGCATCGCGCTCGTCCTGCCGATGCTGTCGCTCCTGGCCGCCGCTCTCGTGCCGTCCTACGGCATGCCGCTCGACGCCTCCACCGTGACGCTCGACAACTTCGTCGAGGTTCTGGTGCGCCAGACCGTGACCGTGCGCGCCTTCGGAAACTCGTTCCTCTATGCGGGCGGCGCGGCGCTGATGCTGGCCGCTCTCTCGATCCCCCTCGCCTATGGGCTCGTGCGCCATGCCGGAGCGGGCCGGACGATCCTGCCGGCCCTTCTCGAAACCTCCTACATTCTGCCGGGCGTCGTGCTGGCGATTGCGTGCATCCTGCTCTTCCTCAAGCCCCTGCCGCTCGTGGGCGTGTCGCTCTACGCCACACCCTGGATCATCGTGTTCGCCTATCTCGCCCGTTTTCTGCCGGTGGCGCTGAAGCCCGCGCTTGCGGCCATGGAGCAGGTCGAGCTGGCGCAGGAGGAGGCCGCGGCCCTCGACGGCGCCCGCCTGAGGCGGCGGATCCTCGACATCGTCGCGCCCTCGCTCCTGCCCGCCGCGGCGGCCGGAGGGCTGATGGCCTTCCTCCTGGCCTTCAACGAACTCACCGTCTCGGCCCTCCTCTGGACCGCCGGAACGGAGACCATCGGCGTGGTGCTCTACAATCTGGAGGAAGCGGGCCTGGCCGCCCAGGCCGCCGCCGTCGCCGTGACGAGCGTCGTCATCGTGACGCTTGCCATGGTGGCGCTCGACAGGTTCGGCGCATGGCTGCCGGCCGGGACCCTGCCGTGGGACATCGCTGCCGCTCCGGTTCGGGCGGCAATTCCGGAGAGCCTGTCGACCTCCCCCGCCACCCGGCGCAGACCCGCCGCGCCGCCGCTGCCCGCCGTGGCGGCCGTGCCGTCGAGAGCCTTTCGCCGGTAGGCGGCGAGACGCCGGGAGCCCATTACGTGAAAGGCCGCCCTGCGGCGGCCTTCCTGCTTCTTCCCGGCGGCGCCTAGGCCCGCCGCCTCTCCGACAGCCATCGCAGCAGCTCCGCATCGAAAAGCGCGCTCTCCTCGAACTGCGGCGTGTGCCCGCTCCTCTCGAACACCCGCACCGTGAGGTCGCGGAAGCTCTCGCGATAGGGCTCCCACGTGGCGTAGGGCGCCACGAGGTAATCGTACCGCCCGAGCGCCAGCAGCACCGGAACGTCCAGCGCATCGAGGCCATGCCCGATGTCGATGTCGCGGAAGACCTCGCCCCAGAGATGGTCGAAGGCGGGCATGTTCACATGCACGTCCCGCCACAGGGGCGAGGCGTCGAACGTATAATCGTACCAGCTTCGCGCGCCCATCCTCACACAATAGGCGACGAAGCGCCTGTCGGGCGCGGCCTCGATCTCGGCGGGAGGCTTCGCGAGGTCCGCCGCCAGCTGCGCCTTCCGTTCCGGGCAGACCGATTCGTCCCAGTACCGCTCCGTGGCCTGCACATGCACGGCGCCGTGGCTCGGGCCGGTGGCGATCATCGCCACATGCGAGACATTGCGGGAATAGCGCTTGGCGTATTCCAGCGCCATGTAGCCATGGCCGGAATGTCCGATCACGATCACCTCGCCGAGACCGAGATGCTCGCGCACCCGCTCGATATCGGCAAGAACCGTATCGAACGCGAAATCCGCGGCCGAGACGTCGCCGCTCGCACGGGCGAAGCCGCGGTGATCGACGAAGACCAGCTTCAGCGACTGCCGCAACCGTTCGGAGAAGGTCCTGGGATAGTAGACCGCGCTGCCGATCACGATGGCGGGCGGCCCCTCCCCTTCGATCGAATAGCCCAGTTCGAAAGCGCCCGAGCGGATGGTTCCGCGCGTCGAGGCGCCGGTTGTGTGTCCAAAGGCAGACATGTGATGTCCTTGAATCCGTTGCATCCGACCGAACCCTCGGTTCGGCCGACAAAGGTCGTGACGAAGCGGCCCGGAAACGGGCTGCACGCCGGCTTCTGTCGTGTCGGATAGCGTCGCTAACGGATGAGGGGCACGGGAGCTGTCCTTCGAAAAACGGGCGCCGGTTTCGGCGCGATGCTTTTGCCTGAAAATGCGCAGCTTGTGAATGGCCTGAAGCCCGCCGCCGGTGAAGGCCACCCGCACATTCCCGGCGGGCTGCACGCCTCGCCTCCCCGCGCCATCGTCGGCCCGGTTCCAACCCTGTGGAAGCGCGAGCATTCTCCCATGTCGAACGTCCCGAAAAGCTTTAGCATCGTCTCATGGCTGCTCCTTCTCTCGATCCATCCTGGCCCGGCGCGGCCGAGCCGTCCTGGGACGACCTCCGGATCTTCCTGGCTGTGGTGGCTCATGGATCGATGAACGGCGCCGGCCGCGCCCTGGACCTGAGCCAGCCCACCGTCGCCCGCCGGATCCGGACACTGGAGGAGACGCTCGGCGTTCCCCTGTTCCAGCGAGGCCCCAACAATCTCGACCTGACGGAAGCCGGCCGTGCCGTGCTGGAGGCGGCATCGCCCATGGCGGAGGCCGCCAATGCGGTGCCGCGCATCGCGGCCGCCTACCGGCCCGATCCCACGGCGCCGGTGCGGATCACCGCCACGTCCTCGGTGACGCTTTTCCTCTCGCTCCACGCCGCGGACCTGCACAGGGCGGCGCAGCCCGCCGAGATCGCCTACATCCCGACCCGGCGGAAGCTCGACCTCGCCGCGGGCGAGGCCGACATCGCGCTGCGCATGAGGACGCTGCCCGACGGGGCCGAGGATCTCGTGGTGCGCAAGGTCGGGCAGATCGCCTTCGCCATGTACGACCGCACCGCCGACCCGAAGGCGGTCATCGCGCCTTCGGAGGACCCCACCCTCTCGCGGCAGGCCGCCTACGTTGCGGAATTCGCGCAGGGCCGCGCCATCTCGGCCCGCATCGGCGACATGCCCATCCGCTATCAGGCCGCCAGGACCGGTCTGGGCGCCGCCTTCCTGCCCTGCTGGCTCGGCGATTCGGACCCGGATCTCGTCCAGGTCACGAAACCGCAGGGCGACCTGATCGAGGACGTCTTCCTCGTCATGCACCGCCGCAGCCGCAACCGGGAGAGCGTGCAGCGGGTGGCGAACGCCCTGGCGGATCTGTTCAAGCGGCACCGAAAGGCGCTGACCGGCATCTGAACCGGTCAGCCTTCTGACTTTGGCTTCGCAGAAGCCTTGGCCGGCGGCTTGGCCCCCGGCATGTCCCCCAGCGCATGGGCCAGCACCTTCTTCATGGCGCCGGGCAGCGCCTCCTCGTGGAGCTGCTGGCGCGGGGTCCAGCGCATGTCCTCCGGGGCCGGCTCGTCCTTCGGCACCCGGGCGAAGAAGACCGTGAGCTCCAGGGGGAAATGGGTGAAGACGTGGCGGACTGTGCCCGGCAGGCGCTTCCACCGCGCCTCGATGGGGGCGTCCACCATGGCGCGGGAGGGCTCGTAGTCGGGCTCCCACGCGCTGGTCGGGGTCTCGACCATGCCGCCGAGAAGGCCCCGCGGCGGGCGCGTGCGCAGGAGGATGCTGTCGTCGGCGCGCAGGACCACGAAGGCGGCGCCTTTGCGGAGCTGGCCCGTCTCCTTCTTCTGCTTCTTGGGGAAGCTCTCCTGAAGGCCCGCCGCGCGGGCCTGACAGGGCAGCATCCAGGGGCAGATGGCGCAGGCGGGCCGCTTCGGCGTGCAGATGCTGGCGCCGAGATCCATGACGGCCTGGGCAAAATCGCCGGGCCTGTCGGCCGGGACCAGATCCTCGGTCAGCGTCCGGATCGCGGCCTTGGCCTTCGGCAGCGGCTCCTCGACCATGAAGAGCCGGGACATGACCCGCTCCACGTTGCCGTCCACCGCGGCGGCCTTCTGGTTGAAGGCGATGGCCGCCACGGCGGCTGCCGTATAGGCGCCGATCCCGGGGAGCTTGAGGAGCTCGGCCTCCGTGCCCGGAAAACGTCCGCCATGGTTTTCCACAACCGCCTTGGCGCAGGCATGGAGATTGCGGGCGCGGGAATAGTAGCCCAGCCCCGCCCAGGCCTGCATCACCGCGTCCGCAGGCGCTTCGGCCAGGGCTTCGACGGTGGGGAAACGCTCCAGGAACTTCAGATAGAACGGCTTGACCGCCACCACCGTCGTCTGCTGCAGCATGATCTCGGAAAGCCAGACGCGGTAAGGGTTTGCCGTCTCGCCCGGCTTCGCGCGCCATGGCAGATCGCGCCGGTGACGGTCGTACCAGGCGAGCAAATCGTCAGGGCATGGCTTGGTGACGCGCAAGGCGGGCGTTAACATGTGACGTGGAATAACGATCCTCGTCGAATATTCCAACGTGGCTTTTGGACCTTCAACATGCGACAGCCGAGACACCGGCCCCGGCCCCTTGCCGACTTTCTCGACGTCTGTCTCAGCCCGAGCCTGGCGGCGCAAGGCTTTGCCACCTCCGACATCATCGTGGCCTGGCCGGACATCGTGGGCGAGCGCCTCGCCGCCTTCACCCAGCCGCTGAAGATCGAGTGGAAGCGCAAAGGCCCCCATGCCGATCCGGAGGCGCGGCCCGAGCCCGCGACCCTCGTGATCCGGGTCGAGGGCGCCTTCGCCCTCGAGATGCAGCACATGGCGCCCATCGTCATCGAGCGGGTCAACGTCTATTACGGCTGGCGCTGCATCGGGAAGCTGGTGCTGAAGCAGGGGCCCGTGCGGCGCGCCGAGAAGAAGCGCCCGCCCGCCCCCGTCCTCGGAGAGGCGGACCGGCGCCGGGTCGAGAGCGCCGTGGCGCCCATCGAGGAGGACGGCCTGAAGGCCGCCCTGGCCCGGCTCGGGCAGGCGGTGGTGGGCTCGCGCACGAAAGCGTGACAGACGCAGCGCTTGCCACATATCCCAAGGCATTCTACCGCAGAACGAAATTTCTCACGGAGCACCTTTGAGATGATCACCCGGCGTCAAACGCTTCAGCTTCTTGGTACCGCGGCCGCCACGGCCCTGATCGCCACGAGCTTTCCGGCTCTGGCCCAAAACGTCGCACCTGCGGACCTCGCGGTCCCCGGCCCCCTCGGCGACGTGGCCCTCGGCCCCGAGGACGCGAAGGTGACGATCATCGAGTACGCCTCGCTCACCTGCTCGCACTGCGCGGCTTTCCACAAGGAAACCTGGCCGGAGCTGAAGAAGCGCTACATCGACACCGGCAAGGTGCGCTTCATCCTGCGCGAATTCCCGCTCGACCCCCTGGCCACGGCCGGTTTCATGCTCGCCCGCTGCGACGGGAACGACAAGTACTACCCCATCACCGACCTGCTGTTCGACCAGCAGCGGAACTGGGCCTTCACCGACAAGCCCCTGGATGCCCTGCGCGGCCTGATGCGGCAGGCCGGTTTCTCACAGGAGAAATTTGATGCTTGCTTGAAGGATCAGAAACTTTATGACGCTGTGAACGCGGTGAAGAACCGGGGGATGGAGCAGTTCCGCGTGGACTCGACCCCGACCTTCTTCATCAATGGTGAGCGTCACGCCGGAAACCTGTCGATCAATGAGCTTGAAGAGATCATCAAGCCGAAGCTGGGAGAATAATCTCCCCTGCCCCGCCCCCTCGGGGCGGGCCGGAAAGGCGCGTCGATGAAGCTGACGCGCCTTCGCATCGCCGGGTTCAAGACCTTCGTCGAGCCCATGGAGTTCCTGATCGAGCCGGGGCTGACCGGCGTGGTCGGGCCCAACGGCTGCGGCAAGTCGAACCTCGTCGAGGCCCTGCGCTGGGTCATGGGCGAGAACTCGCACAAGAACATGCGCGCCTCGGGGATGGACGACGTCATCTTCTCCGGCTCGGGCAGCCGCCCGGCGCGTAACTCCGCCGAGGTGCTGCTCACCATCGACAATGCGGAGCGCACGGCGCCGGCCGCCTTCAACGATTCCGACACTCTCGAAGTCTCCCGCAAGATCGAGCGCGAGGAAGGCTCCACCTACCGGGTCAACGGCAAGGAAGTCCGCGCCCGCGACGTGCAGATCCTGTTCGCGGACGCCGCCACCGGCGCCCGCTCCCCGGCCCTCGTCCGGCAGGGCCAGATCAGCGAGATCATCTCCGCCAAGCCCCAGGCCCGCCGCCGCATCCTCGAGGACGCGGCCGGCATCGCGGGCCTCCATGCCCGCCGCCACGAGGCCGAGCTGCGCCTGAAGGCGGCGGAGGACAACCTGGTCCGCGTCGAGGACGTGCTGCGCGAGCTCGAAACCCAGGTGGAGAGCCTGAAGCGCCAGGGCCGTCAGGCCTCCCGGTACAAGAACCTCTCGTCCGAGATCCGCCGCCTGGAAGCGCTCATGCATGCGCTGGCCTTCGCCGATGCGCGCGAGCAGGCCGCCACCGCCGAGCAGCAGATGGCGGACAACCTCAAGGCCGTCGCCGACCTGACGGAGGAGCAGACCCGGGCCGCCACGGCCCAGGCTGTCGCCGCCCATGCCATCCCGGCCCTGCGCCAGGAGGAGGCCGCCGCCGCCGCGGCCCTGCAGCGGCTGACCCATGCCCGCAGCGAGCTCGAATCGGAGGAGCGCCGCTCCAAGGACCGGGTGACCGAGCTGGAGCGCCATATCGCCGACCTGAACCGGGACCTCGCCCGCGAGGCGGTGCAGCGCACGGACGCCCAGGCCACCATCGAGCGGCTGCAGGAGGAACAGGCGGAGATCGCGCTCACCACCGACGGCGCCGACGATACCCGCGCCGAAGCGCAGGAGCGCCTGAGCAATGTCGAGGCCGAGCTGGCCGAGGCCGAGGCCGCCTTGAGCGCCCTTCAGGCCCAGACCTCCGACCTCAACGCCCGCCGCGCCGCCCTGGAGCGCTCCGTGCGCGAGGAGGTGGAGCGGGCCGCCCGCTTCGCCGCCGAGCGGGAGCGGATCGAGCGCGACATCGAGGCTCTCGCGGCCGGCACCGACGATTCGCCGCCCATCGACGACCTCCGGGAAGAGGCCGCCATGGCCGAGGAGGCCGCGCAGACCGCCGAGGAGGCGGTGATGGGCGCCCGCGAGGCCCTCGCGGCGGCACGCGAGGCCGAGAACCGCCTGCGCCAGCCCCTCAGCGAGGCCGAGCGCCGGGCCCAACGGCTGGAGACCGAGGCGCGCACCCTCGCCAAACTCGTCACCTCCGCTACCGGCGACCTCTGGCCGCCGGCCGTGGACCAGATCACGGTCCAGAAGGGCTACGAGACCGCTCTCGGCGCCGCCCTCGGCGACGATCTGGAAGCCTCCACCAACCCTTCCGCACCCTCCCATTGGGCCGAGACCGGCGCGGGCGACGGGGATCCGGCCCTGCCGGAGGGCGTCCACTCGCTGGCCGATCTTTCGACCGCGCCCGCTCCGCTCCAGCGCCGCCTGCGGCAGATCGGCGTCGTCACCAAGGCCGACGGCCTGCGCCTCCGGGGCCTCCTCAAGCCGGGCCAGCGCCTCGTCTCGCAGGAGGGTGACCTGTGGCGCTGGGACGGGTTCACCACCGCGGCGGAAGCGCCCTCGCCCGCCGCCCGCCGCCTTGCTGAAAAGAACCGCCTCGGCGATCTGGAGCGCGAGGCCGCCGAGGCCCGGGAACAGGCCGAGCATCTGCGGCACGAGGCCGAGGAGGCCCTGAACGCCGTCCGAATCGCCGCCTCGCACGAGATGCAGGCCATCGAGGGCGCCCGGCAGGCCCGGCAGGCCCTCGACGGCACCCGCACGCGCCTCGCCGCCGCCGAGCGCAAGGAGGCCGAGCTCGGCCAGCGCCGCTCGGCTCTGCAGGAGGCCATGGCGCGAATCTCCGCCAGCGAGGCCGAGGCCCAGGAGCGCGCGGAAGCCGCCCGGGCGAATCTGGAGGATTTGGCTCCGGCGCCCGATCTGGAGAGCCGCCTGCTCGAAGAGCGCACCCGCGTGGCGGAGTTCCGCGCCGCCGCCTCCGAGGCTCGCGCGGCGCTTCAGGCCCTCATGCACGAGGCCGAGCTGCGCCGCCGGCGCCAGGAATCGCTCGCCGCCGACATCCGGCTCTGGACCGAGCGCGCGGCGCGCGCCGCCAAGGCCCACGAGGATCTGGGCGAGCGCCTGGAGCGCGCCCAGGACGAGCACCAGCGCCTTCTCGAAGCGCCGGACACCTATCTCCTGCGCCGCCGCGGCCTGCTGTCCGAGATCGAGCAGGCCGAAGCCAAGCGCAAGGAGGCGGCCGACCGTCTGGCCGATGCGGAGACGCATCTCGCCGAGACCGACCGCGCCGCCCGCTCGGCCCTGGAAGCCCTTTCCGCCGCCCGCGAGGCCCGAGCCGGGTCCCAGGCCCGCCACGAGGCCGCCCTTCAGCGCCTCGCGGAGATCACCCGCACCATCGCCGACAACCTGGAGACGACGCCCGCCGGGCTCATCGAGCTCGCGGGCCTGAAGGAAGGCGTCGAGCTGCCCCCGCAGGGAGAAATCGAGGCCAAGCTCCACTCCCTCAAGTCCGACCGGGAGCGCCTGGGCGCGGTCAACCTGCGCGCGGACGAGGAGCTGACCGAGCTGGAGGCCAAGTTCACCAGCCTCGCGGCCGAGCGCGACGATCTGGTGGAGGCGATCAAGCGCCTGCGCCAGGCCATCGGCAGCCTCAACCGCGAGGGCCGCGAGCGCCTGCTCGCCGCCTTCGACGTGGTGAACGCCCATTTCCAGCGGCTCTTCACCACCCTCTTCGGCGGCGGCACGGCGGAGCTGACCCTGGTCGATTCGGACGATCCGCTGGAGGCGGGCCTCGACATCCTCGCCCGCCCGCCGGGCAAGAAGCCCCAGAGCATGACCCTGCTCTCCGGCGGCGAGCAGGCCCTGACGGCGACCGCGCTGATCTTCGCCGTGTTCCTCACGAATCCCTCGCCGATCTGCGTTCTCGACGAGGTCGACGCGCCACTCGACGACGCGAACGTGGAGCGCTATTGCGACCTCCTCGACGACATGGCGCGACAGACCGAAACCCGTTTCGTGGTGATTACCCACAACCCGATCACCATGGCGCGCATGGACCGGCTCTTCGGCGTGACCATGGCGGAACGCGGCGTCTCGCAGCTCGTCTCCGTCGACCTCCAGAGCGCCGAGCGCATTCTTGAGACGGTCTAAGGCTTTGCGCCCTGCCGCGGGTTCCGACGCAAAATCGTGGACGCTTTGGCGCGAAGCCGGTGCGATAGCGCCTTTTTGCTATAATATTCAATGACTTATATGTTTTCGGGCAATCCTTGACAGGGGGGACCCTCCCTCATATGTTGCGCGCGGCTTTCGGGGCCGGGCTTCCAAGACCTTTTCCCGTGCCGCTAGCAAGGAAAACGCATATGGCGGACCCTACTCAGCGGAACGGTGAAGGCGAGCGGAAACCGAGCGGTTCCGACGATGCCGACCTATCGGCGAGGCTGAGCTCTCTCAATGCGCGGATCACGAAAGCATCCGCACAAAGGGCAGAGGCCGAACCTCGCGACCGTCCTACGTCGGATTCCAGTGCGATCGGCCAGGCCTTCAGGCTCACGGCCGAGTTCATCTCGGGAGTCCTTGCGGGCGGTGTCATAGGCTGGCTCGTCGACCACCAGTTCGGATCCTCTCCTTGGGGACTCATTGTCTGTCTGTTGCTCGGCTTCTGTGCCGGGATGCTCAATCTCCTACGAGCAGCGGGTGTGGTGAAAACCGCCCGTTCCGACGACAAGCAGTGAGACCGGATTCGAAGAGCTACGGACAGCGGCGAACAACAGCGAGACAGAGCGGATCATGGCGAGCCCGATCGAGCAATTCCAGGTCAAGCCCATCATTCCGATCATCAATTTCACGAACTCGTCCCTGTTCATGATCGGCTCGGCGGCGCTGATCGTCGGCGGGCTGCTCCTGGCGACGCGCAACCGTTCGCTGATCCCCGGCCGCGCCCAGTCGGTCGCCGAAATCCTGCACGACTTCGTCGCCACCACGCTCACCGACACGGCGGGACGCGAGGGCATGAAGTTCTTCCCCTTCGTATTCTCCCTGTTCATGTTCGTGCTGACCGCGAACCTGCTCGGCATGATGCCCGGCTTCTTCACGGTCACCAGCCAGATCGTCGTCACCTTCGCGCTGGCCCTTCTCGTGATCGGCACGGTCGTGATCTACGGCTTCGTCAAGCACGGCTTCCACTTCCTCGGCCTCTTCGTGCCGTCAGGCGTTCCGAAGTGGCTCCTGCCCTTCATCGTCGTCATCGAGATCATCTCCTTCCTCTCGCGACCCATCTCGCTCTCCCTGCGTCTCTTCGCGAACATGCTGGCGGGCCACATCGCCCTGAAGGTGTTCGGCGGCTTTGTGGTCTCCCTCGGCGCGGCCGGCATCGGCTTCGCGCTTCTCACCCCTCTTCCGCTTCTCATGGCGGTTGCGATCACGGCGCTCGAGTTCCTCGTCGCCGGCGTGCAGGCCTACGTCTTCACGGTGTTGACCTGCATCTACCTCAACGACGCCCTGCATCCGGGACACTAGGCTAAGGCGTCGTCCCTTCTTCTCTCTCCCGATCATCACCCTAGGAGATCACGATGGATCCTATCGCTTTCAAATTCCTCGGCGCGGGCCTGGCCTGCTTCGGCATGGGCCTCGCCGCTCTCGGCGTCGGCAACATCTTCGGCAACTTCCTGTCGGGCGCCCTGCGCAACCCGTCGGCTGCCGACAGCCAGTTCGCCCGCGCGTTCATCGGTGCGGCGCTCGCGGAAGGTCTCGGCATCTTCTGCCTCGTCGTCGCCCTCCTCCTGCTGTTCACCTAATCCACTTTCTTCGGTGATCGGGAGAGCAAGGCGCCCCGTGCGCCTTGCTTCGAGACAGTGACGGCGGGCACGAACCGCCGTCATTTCCACATTACAGGACCACCCGTCCTCCAGGACCATTTCCATGGCTCAGGCTCAGATCCCACAGGCTGGTACGGAAGTTCCCGGCGACGCTCATGCGGCGGATATCGGCTTCCCGCCCTTCGCGACGGAAACATTCGCCGGACAGATCATCTGGCTGGCGATCACCTTCGTGGTGCTCTACACGCTTCTATCGAAGCTCGTCCTGCCCCGCCTCACCGGCATCATCGAGAACCGCCGCGAGATCATCGCCAAGGACCTCGACGACGCCGCCGCGATGAAGACGCGCGCGGAGGAGGCCGGTGTCGCCTACGAGAAGGCTCTGGCCGAAGCCAGGGGCCGCGCCCAGGCGCTCGCCCAAGAGACCCGCGGCAAGCTGGCCGCCGAATCCGACGCCAAGCGCAAGGCTCTCGAGGCCGATCTCGGCAGCCGACTGGCCGAGGCCGAGGGCACCATCACGGCCAAGAAGAACGAGGCCATGAGCCATGTCCGCGGCATCGCCGCCGAGACGGCTTCCGCCATCGTCGAACGCATCACCGGCCAGGCCCCTGCCCCGCAGGCGGTCGAAGCCGCCCTCGACCGGACCAAGGTCTAAGGAGAGCCTCATGCTGGCCAATCCCACCTTCTGGGTCTTCGTCGCCCTCGTCATCTTCATCGGCCTCCTCGTCTATTACGGGGTGCCGAAGAACCTGATGAACACCCTCGACAAGCGCTCCGTGCGCATTGCCGACGAGCTCAACGAGGCCAAGCGCCTGCGCCAGGACGCCGAGAACCTCCTGCGGGAGTACGAGGCCAAGCGCGCCGCCGCCGAACGCGAGGCCGCCGAGATCGTCTCCTCCGCCCGCGAGGAGGCCGAGCGCCTCGCCCGCGAGGCCCAGGAGAAGATGGCGGACTTCATCCGCCGCCGCACCGCCTCCGCCGAGGCGAAGATCGCCCAGGCCGAGAGCCAGGCGTCAGCCGAGGTTCGCGCCGCCGCCGTCGATGCCGCCGTCAGGGCTTCCGAGCAGGTCCTGCGCCAGCAGATCACCGGCAACACGGCCGCCTCGATCCTCACTCAAAGCCTCGGCGACGTGCGTCGCAAGCTGCAGTAAGCGGCTCGCACGATCCAAGCATCCAAGGCCGCCTATCGGGGCGGCCTTTTTCGTTGGGAGACATCCATGCTGCTGATCTTCGATTGCGACGGGGTTCTGGTCGATTCCGAGCCCTTGAGCTGCCGCGTCGATGCCGAGGTCCTGACCGGGCTCGGCATTCCCTACACGGCGGACGAGATCGCAGGGGCGTTCGTCGGCGTCAGCCAGAAAGACATGATCGCCCGGATCGAGGCCGAGCGCGGCTGCCGCCTGCCGGAGGATCTGGCAGAGCGAATCAACCGGGCATTGTTTGCCCGGTTCGAAACCGATCTGAAGCCGATCCCGTGTGTGCGAGACGCCATCCTCGCCCTGCCCTATCCGCGCTGCGTCGCCTCCTCGTCCGTGCCGGAGCGAATCGCCCTCTCCTTGCGCGTTACGGGCCTGGCGGACCTCTTCGCGCACGTCTTCAGCGCCGTGGAGGTTCCGCGCGGCAAGCCCGCGCCCGATCTCTTCCTGCACGCGGCCTCACGGATGGGCTACCAGCCTGCCGAATGCCTCGTCGTCGAGGATTCCCTCGCAGGCGTCCAGGCCGCCCGCGCCGCCGGCATGCGCGTCATCGGCTTCACCGGCGGCGGACATTGCGGGCCAGAGCACGGGGCGCGATTGCAGCAAGCCGGCGCAACGGTCGTCGTGGGGCGGATGGCGGACTTGTCCACGTCTTTCGAGCGCATCTAAGCTCAAGAATCCTGGTCGAGATCCGGTTGGAGTTTGGAGAAGAGATCGGGCCTGACTTGCCTCAGCCGCCCCCCGAGCACAGGAGCCAGACTCTGCGCGTAAGTGGCGGTCATGTGATCTCCATCCCGGTGGATGATGAAGTTGCCCGTCACAGGCGGACACATGGTCTTGCTGCAGAACTGATCCGTCAGATCGACGAAGTCCACATGCGCAGGCTTCGATTGTAGCCTCGACACCGGGTCGATCTCATCCATGACCTCCGCGCGCGGACGACCGCAATCGATCCCCTCCGAAGGAGCTCCATCCAAACACTGAGGCACGTGAATGGTCAGCCATGGAGTGTCTCGGAGCCCTATGATCGAGATCCCCTTGTCGGTCAGGCGCAACCACTGCCTCATATAATCGTGAGGGATGTATTCCTTCGAATACGCAACCGCTTCTGGTGAATCGTCAAGTGATTTGAAGGGGCCTCGGTTCGGCCGCGTCGAAATCGTGAGGACAGCATCGGGCCTGAGTTCCAGAAGGCGGTGAATCACGTCCTCGTTCCAAAGCTTGCAGGACTCATTGACCCTCGTATCGAGCGTCAAAGGGCACCCGTTCTTCGTCATAACGACGATGCGCCATCGATTCTGCCCGGCCAGTGGCTCTAGAGCGGGGAGCCATTGTACGGCGTGGGAACTCCCGACGAGAGCGATCGTCTTGAGAGGCTCCAGGGCAGTTCCATAGCTGCATTCGATCAGCTTTGCTCTGTTCGATGTCTGGTGGCATCGCTCCCGCTGTGCTCTTGGCCTATCACGACTCGCCGTCGTCAAGGGCGGTTGAAGTCGAACATTGCGGTATTTCGATACGGAGGACCAAGCCACCTCCGTTGTAGTGCCCTCGAGGGTGACGCTCCACACGGTTGCCGCCACAAGAACTGGCACAGCCATTGCCGCACCCATCGCATGGATGTGCCATGCTCGCCTTCTGCCGAAGGAGGAGCGCTGGATCGGCTGCTCGATCCAGCGGTTGGCGCCGTAGGCGCCGCACAGGGCCATGGCGATCACCAGCAGACCCGGCAGGACGCCGAGTTCCGTCCGGCCGGTCACGATCATCGTGAAGATCAGCACCGGCCAGTGCCAGAGATAGAACGAGAACGAGATCTCCCCCAGCGCCACGAGGGGCCTGGCCGCCAGCAGCCGGTCGGCCCCCAGGCGCCGTCCGCTGCCGCCGCCGATCAGCACCAGCGCCGCCCCCAGCGTCGGCCACAGCGCCACATAGCCGGGATAGGCCGCCGAGGCCGGAATGACGAAGCCGCAGCCGACCACCGCCAGAAGCCCGACCCACCCCGCCGCCAGGCGCAGCCCCGAGGGGAGCGCAAGACGCGGCAGGGCGACGGCCAGAATGCCCCCGAGGGCGAACTCCCATACCCGCGCCAGGGTGTTGAAGTAGGCGGGCGACGGATCGCGGTGGGTCTCGATCACCGAGTAGATCAGGGAGGCCAGGAACACCCCTGCCAGAACGGCAAGATGAACGCCCCAGGCCGCGCGCAGCCGTCGCGCCAGAAAGGCCGCCGCCAGGAGCAGGAACGGCCAGACGGCATAGAACTGCACCTGCACCGACAGGGCCCAGAACTGCTGCACGGGGCTGGGCGCCTCCTCGCGGGCGAGGTAGTCGACCGAGTTCATCATCAGCTTGATGTTCTCGAGATGAAAGGCGCTGTAGAGGACCTCGGACAGGAACCCGTCCTGACGCGTGCGGGGCAGCCAGAAGAGAGCCGCGAGCAGGGTGAGGGCCAGCACCAGATAGGCCAGCGGGGCGATGCGCCGGGCGATGCGGCCCCAGAAGGCGACCACGTCGATGGTGCGGCTTGTCTCGACCTCCCGGTAGAGGGAGCCGGTGATGAGAAAGCCGGAGACGACGAAGAACACGTCCACGCCGCCCGAGACGCGCCCGCCCCAGATGTGGAAGCAGGCCACCAGCAGGGCGCCGATGGTGCGAAGACCCTGGATCTCAGGACGATAGGAGGAGCTGCGGGATACGGAGGTCATCGCGCGCCGCCTTTCCTCGCGGCGCCTAAAGACTGTCTTCCGATCGTGGTCGCTTTGCTCGGTTCTGGCGCGATCATGGGAGTATTCATTCGGGCAGACGCCTTCGTTCTCCGAAGCCGGAGCATCGGAGGTCGGACGACGGTTCGTGCCTGGCTGGTCCGGCGGCGTTTACGCTACGCTATGACGTTCGGTGTATCGCGCAGCCTCTTCCTTGTCTCCTCCCCGAACAGGGAGGGTCAGCCTGCCGCAGGCGTCCGCTTCAGACCGGTGGGACAGCCCTGAAAACAAAAAGACGCCGCCCGGCCGGGCGGCGTCTTTGATCGTCCATCGCGTCTGCACCCCTGTTGCGGCAGGGACGCATCGGAGCGTGGAAGCTGTCCTACTCCGCGGCTTCCGCCATCGGCGCGGGCGGCGTCCACTTGAGCACGGGGGTGCGGGCGGCGCGGGTCTCGTCGAGACGGCGGCGCGGGGCGTGGTAGGGAGCGCCGGTGAAGCGCTCCTTGTCGCCCTTCTTCGCCGCCATGGCGAGGTCGCGCAGGGTCGCGATGAACAGGTCGAGAGAGGATTTCGACTCGGATTCCGTCGGCTCGATCAGCATGGCGCCGTGGACGACCAGCGGGAAGTACATGGTCATCGGGTGATAGCCCTCGTCGATCATCGCCTTGGCGAAATCGAGAGTGGTGACGCCGGTGTCCTTCAGCCAGGTGTCGTCGAACAGCACCTCGTGCATGCAGGGCTTGTCGCCGAAAGGCTGGGAGAACAGGTCGGAGAGCGAGGCGCGGATGTAGTTGGCGTTGAGCACCGCGTCCTCGGACGCCTGCTTCATGCCGTCCGATCCGTGCGAGAGCATGTAGGAGAGCGCCCGCACATACATGCCCATCTGGCCGTGGAACGCCGTCATGCGGCCGAACGGCGTTTCGTCGGCATCCTCGTCGTTCTCGACGAGGGTCAGTTCGCCGTCCTTCACGGTGACGAACGGCACGGGCGCAAACGGCGCCAGACGCTCGGAGAGCACCACCGGGCCCGCGCCCGGGCCCCCGCCGCCATGGGGCGTCGAGAAGGTCTTGTGCAGGTTGATGTGCATGGCGTCGACGCCGAGGTCGCCCGGCTTCGCCTTGCCGACGATGGCGTTGAAGTTGGCGCCGTCGCAGTAGAAATAGGCGCCGGCCTCGTGGATGGCCTTGGCGATCTCCGCCACTTGGTTCTCGAAGAGGCCGCAGGTGTTGGGGTTCGTGAGCATGATCGCCGCCACGTCGGGGCCGAGCCGCTCCTTCACGTCCTCCACATGCACCCAGCCGTCCTCGCGCGCCGGCACCGGCTTCACCACGAAGCCGATGAGGGCGGCGGTGGCCGGGTTTGTGCCGTGGGCGGAATCGGGCACCAGCACCACGTTGCGGGTCTTGCCCTCGCCGCGCGCCTCGATGGCGGCCTTGATGGCCATCATGCCGCAGAGCTCGCCATGGGCGCCGGCCTTCGGCGAGAGCGCCACCGTGGTCATGTTGGTGAGCGTCACCAGATAGCGGCCGAGCTCGTTCATGAGCTCCAGCGCGCCCTTGACGGTCGAGACCGGCTGCAGCGGATGCACGTCCGAGAAGCCCGGCAGGCGGGCCATGCGCTCGTTGAGGCGCGCATTGTGCTTCATGGTGCAGGAGCCGAGCGGGAAGAGGCCCGTGTCGATGCCGTAGTTCATCTGGGACAGGCGCACGTAGTGGCGCATGGCCTCGGGCTCGGAGAGGCCGGGCAGGCCGATCTCGTCCTTGCGCTCGAGCCCGCCGAGGCGCGGCTCGAAATCCTCCGGCTCGTCGAGATCGACGCCGGTCACGTCATGGCGGCCGATCTCGAACAGCAGCGGCTCGATCTGGGCGAGCGCCTTGTTGCCCGTGAAGGTCGGATGACCTCCCGGGGAGCCCGAGCCGAGCTGGTTGGCGTCGCCCTGCAGGCGAGCGGCCTGATCGCCCATGCCGGCGGCCGGATCGGACACGCCGTGGGCCTGCGGAGTGGAGGGACGTCCCTGGCGGTTCAACATCACAGAACCTCCTTCAAGGCGGCGACAAAGGCCGCACGGTCATCATCGGTATTCACTTCGGTGGAGGCGACCAGAAGCAGGTCGTCGAGGCCGGCCTTCGGCAGAAGCCGCGACACGGGCACGCCCGCGAGCACGCCCTTCTCGGCCAGACGCTCCACGACTTCCGCCGCGGGCTTGGACAGCTTCACGGTGAACTCGTTGAAGAACGTCTTGTTGAGAACCTCGACGCCCTTCACGCCTGCCAGCCGGTCGGCGAGCTTCACGGCGTTCGCGTGGTTGATGCGGGCGAGGCGCTTCAGTCCGGCCTGACCCAGCAGCGTCATGTGGATCGTGAAGGCCAGGCAGCACAGGCCCGAATTGGTGCAGATGTTCGACGTGGCCTTGTCGCGGCGGATGTGCTGCTCGCGGGTCGAGAGGGTGAGCACGAAGCCGCGATTACCGTCTGCGTCCACCGTCTCGCCGCAGAGGCGGCCCGGCATCTGGCGGATGTATTTCGACTTGGCGGCGAAGAGGCCCACGTAAGGCCCGCCGAAATTGAGCGCGTTGCCGATGGACTGGCCCTCGCCCACCACGATGTCGGCGCCCATGCTCCCGGGCGACTGCAGCAGCCCGAGCGACACAGCTTCCGTGAACACGGCGATGAGCAGCGCGCCGTGCTGGTGCGCCTTGTCGGCGATGGCCTTCAGGTCGCGCACGTTGCCGAACACGTCCGGTGTCTGCACGACCACGCAGGAGGTGCTGTCGTCGATCTGCGACAGGATGTCCTCGGTGCCGGAAACGTCGGCGGGAAGCGTCACCACCTGGTCGCTCGCCATGTCGGAGAGCGTCTTCACCACGTCCACGTAGTGCGGATGCAGGCCGCCGGAGAGCACGGCCTTGCGGCGCTTGGTGACCCGGTGCGCCATGAGCACCGCCTCGCCTGTGCCGGTGGAGCCGTCGTACATGGAGGCGTTCGCCACATCCATGCCGGTCAGCGCCGCCACCTGGGTCTGGAACTCGAACAGGTATTGCAGCGTGCCCTGCGCGATTTCCGGCTGGTACGGGGTGTAGCTCGTCAGGAACTCGGAGCGCTGGATCAGGTGATCCACGGTCGCGGGAACATGGTGCTTGTACGCGCCCGCGCCCACGAAGAACGGCACCGAGGAGGCGGAGACGTTCCTGGCCGCCACGCGGGAGAGGATCCGCTCGACCTCCAGTTCGCCCTTGCGGCGGGGAAGGTCCACCGGCTCCTTGAGCAGCATGTTTTTCGGGATGTCGGCGAAGAGATCGTCGACCGACTTGACGCCGATGCGGGCGAGCATTTCGCCGCGATCGGTGTCCGAGAGGGGAAGATAACGCATCGGTGCAAAACCTTAGGGGTTCAATGCGAGGGAAGGCCCGCCACCTCGACTTCCGTCAGGACGGAATTCGCGATGAAGCATTCCTGGTGAGCCAAGTGGTGCATGTCGGCGATCTGCTCAGGGCTGGGCCGCTTCTCGCCGGAGAATTCGATTGTCGGATCGAGGGTCACTTTCGAGATGAAGAGCTTGCCCTTGTCGTTCTTGGTCATGACGCCGAGCGCATGATCCTCGTAGGAATCGACCACGAACCGCTTCTTCGCCGCGATGGATAGGAAGGTGAGCATGTGGCAGCTCGACACCGCCGCCACGAAGGCTTCTTCCGGATCGATCGCGTCCTCGCGGGAGAGAGGCAATGGCACCACGGAGGGCGAGGCCGAGGCCGGCACGGCGACGCCGCCGTCGAAGGTCCAGAGATGGCCGCGGCTGTAGCGGTTGTCGGAGAAGGTCTCCCCGTTGCGCGCCCAGCTGACCGTCGCCCTGTATTCGTGTGCCATTGCGTTTTCCCGCCTTAGAGGGACTTCACGAAGTCCTGGTACTGCTCCTCGGTCAGGAGACCGTCGAGCTCGCCCTGATTGGTGAGGCGGATCTTCAGGAACCAGCCGCGGCCGGTCGGATCCTCGTTGACGGTGCCGGGGGAGGCCTCCAGGTCGCTGTTGACCTCCACCACTTCGCCGGAGACGGGGGCGTAGACTTCGCTCGCCGCCTTCACGCTCTCCACGACGGCGGCCTCGTCGCCCTTGTTCACGGTCTTGCCGACGCTCGGCAGCTCCACGAACACCACGTCGCCGAGCTGGGACTGGGCGTAGTCGGTGATGCCGACGATGCCGGCATCGCCTTCGATGCGGATGTATTCGTGATCCTTGGTGTAGCGCGTGGTCATGGTTGTCCCCTTCTGGTCTTCAGCGCTTGTAGCGGTGTGGTGCGAACGGCATGGCCGCGACCTTGGCCGGGATCGGCTTGCCGCGGACGATGAGGTGGAGGTCGGTGCCGACGGCCGACACGTCCTTCGAGACGTAGCCCATGGCCACGGGTCCGTTGACGGTGGGGCCGAAGCCGCCGGAGGTCACGATGCCGACCTCGCGGCCGTCGGGCGTCGCGATCACGGCGCCCTCGCGGGCCGGTGCCCGCCCCTCGGGCTTGAGGCCCACGCGGACGCGGGACGCGCCGTCCTTGATCTCGCGCTGGACGCGCTCGGCCCCCGGGAAGCCCCCCTCCTCGCGGCGGCGCTTCTGGATCGACCAGATCAGGCCGGCCTCGATGGGCGAGGTGGTGGTGTCGATATCGTGGCCGTAGAGGCACAGACCCGCTTCGAGGCGAAGGGAGTCGCGGGCGCCGAGGCCGATGGGCTTGACCTCGGGATTCGCCAGGAAGGCGCGCCACAGGCCGGGCGCGTCGTTGCCGTGGCAGGAGATCTCGAAACCGTCCTCGCCGGTGTAGCCGGACCGGGAGATGTGGCACCAGATGCCGTCGATCTGCACGTCAGTGGACATCATGAAGGCGAGTTCGGCCGCCTGCGGCGCCTTCGCGGCCATGACGGCGGCCGCGGACGGTCCCTGCAGGGCCATGAGCCCGAGGTCGTCCTTGCGCTTCAGGTTCACCCCGGCCGGAAGCCGGGCCTCGATATGGGCGTAGTCCTGCTCCTTCATGGAGGCGTTCACCACCAGATACAGCCAGCCCTCGTGGCCGGGGGCGCCCACGCGGGTGACCATCAGGTCGTCGAGGATGCCGCCGTCGTCGGCCAGGAGCTGGGAATAGCGCTGCTGGTTGGGCTTCAGGTTCAGCACGTCGGCCGGGATCAGCGCCTCGAGGGCGCGGGCCACGGTCTCGTGGCTCTTGTCCTCGGCGATCAGGAAAGCCTGGCCCATGTGGGACACGTCGAACAGGCCCGCATGGTCGCGGGTCCAGTTGTGCTCGGTCAGGATGCCGGTGGGGTACTGGACCGGCATGTCGTAGCCCGCGAAGGGCACCATGCGGGCGCCAAGGGCCACATGCTCGGTATGGAGCGGGGTTTTCAGAAGCGGCTCGTCGGCACGGGCTGGCTCGGCCATGGGAATCCCTCAAAAGGCGCATGTTTCACCGGGCCTTTTGGCCCGCTGCTTTGCGCCCCCTCTGTCCCGAGACCTGAGAGATTTCCCCTTGCTCGCGCAAAGGTTACGCCCGTCGGTGGGCGACGTTCTTGAAACGTCGCCGCTTTCCAGAGTGCCAGCTCCCGCGCGGTCCTTTGGCCTGAGCGTTTCCGGGGCGGTTGCGCCTTCGGCGCCGGGCGTGGATAGCCCGGTCTCTTCCGCGGGGATCAGCGGCTGCCTCACCTCTGAAGAGGAATCGTGATCCTGTCAACAAAGCAGGTCGCCGCGGGACGCCTCTCCATGCCTTAATTGACGGCACCGGCGCGAGGCAGCATTTTAGGCCCTGCTTTCACAGAAGGGGAGACTCGCGGCCTGACCGGGTCGGCAGCTCCTGACATCGTTGCTCGAACTGGCCATCGCCTTATTCCTCATCGCCCTCAACGGCATCTTCGCGCTTTCCGAGCTCGCCATCGTCTCCGCCCGCCGCCCCCGCCTCAAGGCCATGGCCGAGCAGGGCCGCACGGGCGCCAACACCGCCCTCGCCCTGATGGAGGATTCCGGGCGCTTCCTGTCCACGGTCCAGATCGGCATCACCCTGGTGGGCATCCTGGCCGGCGCCTTCTCGGGCGCGGCCCTGGGCGGGCGGCTGACGGACATCCTCGAGGCCCGGGGCATGCCCGACGGGGCGGCCGAACCCCTGGGCTACGGCATCGTCATCGGCCTCATCACCTATCTCTCCATCGTGATCGGCGAGCTCGTGCCCAAGCAGCTCGCCCTGCGCAACCCGGAGGGGATCGCCTGCACCGTGGCGCCCCTGATGCTGGTCGTCTCCAGGATCGCGGCTCCCGCCGTGTGGCTCCTCAACGCCTCGACCCGCCTCATCTTCAGCCTGTTCGGCCCGTCGTCGGACGGGGACAACACGGTCACGGAAGAGGAGATCAAGATGCTCGTCGGCGAGGCCGAGAGCGCGGGCGTCATCGAGGAGGAGGAGCGGCGCATGATCTCGGGCGTGCTCCGCCTCGGTGACCGGACGGTGCGCGGCCTCATGACGCCGCGCACGGACGTGGACTGGATCGACCTCGACGACGACGAGGAGGCGGTCCGTGCGCTTCTGGTCGAAACCCCGCATTCCCGGCTTCCTGTTACGGAAGGCACCTCCGACAACGTGATCGGCGTCGTTCAGTCGCGGGAGCTCCTGGCCTCGCTTCTGACAGATCGGGCCCTGGACGTGCGCGCCCATCTGCAGCAGGCGCCTGTCATCCCGGACACGCTCCATGCCCTGGATGCCCTCTCGATCCTGCGCGACTCGCCCGTACCCATGGCCCTGGTCCACGACGAGTACGGGCATTTCGAGGGAATCGTGACCCCGGCGGACGCGCTGGAGGCCATCGTCGGCGCCTTCCGGTCGGACGGCGAGGCGCCCGAACCCCATGCCGTCAGGCGCGAGGACGGCTCCTGGCTGCTCGCGGGCTCCATGCCGGTCGACGAGATGGCCGACATCCTGTCGGTGACGCTGCCCGAGAGCCGCTCCTACCACACGGTCGGCGGTCTGGTGATCAGCGAGATCCAGCACCTGCCCGAGACGGGCGAGCACGTGGACGCCCTGGGCTGGCGCTTCGAGGTGGTGGACCTGGACGGGCGGCGCATCGACAAGGTGCTCGCCACGTCCCTCACCCAGAGGGCGGGCGCGGCCGCTCCCCTGCCGTGACGATGCGCTGAATCCTGAAGAGCGGAGCGTCGGAACCCGACGCTCCGGGACCGAAGCCCGGCGCTTACCCGCGGGCTCCACTGCCGAGGCCGACCTCGATTTCGAAGCTGTTGGCGTCTGCAGGCGAAACTACGATGCCCTCCTCGATCACCGAGAAGGTCGTCTGCGTGTCGCCGGCCGGAACGGAGGCGGCCACGCGACGCGACCGGTTGGCGATGATCTTCGAGCCGTTCTTGACCGCGATCCGAACCGGCACGTCGTAGCGTCCGGGCGAGCCGCCGGGCCCGAGCAGGACGCGGCCTTCGACGCCGATCTTCACGATGGTCGTCCCGTTGGGCTGCCCGATGCATTCCCGGGCGAGATTTCCCAGAGAGATCTGGCTGCGGAGGCTGTCCCCGCCGGCCACGGACCGGAGAGCCGCCCCGCCCTCGGAAATCTCCACCGGCGGGCAGTAGACGTCCTCGATCTGGGCCTGGACCGGAGGCGGCACCGTCGGCCCCGCGAAGGTCAGCATGTTGCTGAAGGTCGAGCCGCCTTCGCCGGGCGCGCCGCAGCCGGCCAGGGCCGACAGGCCCAGCAGCGCCACGGCCCATCCGGCCTTCCTGCCAAGTTCACCGCTCATGAGATCCCCCTCTGTCGTCCTTTTCGCCCGCCCTTACGGCAAGGCGTCGTAGCCCGCCCCGAACCCGTTCAGGGACACGGGAATGCCGATGCCCTCCTCGGGCGTCTGGAACACGATGAAGGTCGCCGTCTGTCCGGACTTCATCTGGTTGATGAGGTTCTCGTCCATGACGACCTCCGCCACGCAGCCCGTGGCGAGACAGCGCACGAAGCCGGCCCGGCCGATATCCGTCTCGTCGATCTTGAGGCCCAGCCCGGAGGGCAGGAGAATACCCAAGGGAGCCACCACGCGCAGGAGGCGGCTGCTCCCGTCGGCGGTTTTCAACACAATAATGACGAGGGTGATGTTGGGGCGGTCCTCCGCCACCACGTTCTGCACCAGGGCGCACTGCTCGGCCGTTGCGCCCGCCGGGGTCTCGCAGCGCATCTGCCAGTCGCCGAACGTATTCTTGACCATGCCTTGAGCATGGGCGCCGCCCGCCGCCGACAGTGCCAGCAGCCCGAGGAACGCGGCCGCTCCGCGGCGAACCCATCGTGACACGCTCATGAGGCCTCTCCGTCCTTGAGCCCGACGCAGGGGAACCCGCCGAGCCGTTCATCATGTTCGGCCGTTGGGACCATGGCAGGGGCCGCGATGTCAAGCGAGAGGGCATGATCGGGCAGCGGAATCCGCCGTTTGGCGGATATGACGCACAAATTGCGTCGCTTGGCCCGTTGCGCTTGCGCCCATCCTGTGGTCATAGACGCAGATCAAAAGGTGATGGCGCAGGCTGAGCACCGCATTTTGCGCGCCCGCGCCTTCCCCGACGCTTTCGTGGCCCATCGGCCATCTTATCTAGGAGCTTTGGAACACCGATGCGGATCGAGACCTCAGGACTTCGATCGGTGACCGCCCTCTTTGGAGCGGCGGTCGCACTTGTGTTGGGCATAAGTGAGGCAGTCGCCGGCACCGGTGCACCCACCCCCTGGGAAACCGGGATGCAGGGCATGGTGACCGAGCTCGGACAGAACGTGTCCGACTTCCACACCTATCTCGTGTGGCTGATCACGGCCATCTGCCTCTTCGTGCTGGCCCTCATCGTCATCATCGTCGTCCGCTTCAACGAGAACCGGAACACGGTTCCCTCCCGAACCACCCACAACACCCTCCTCGAAGTGGCCTGGACCATCGTTCCGGTGCTGATCCTGGTCGCCATCGCGATCCCCTCCTTCCGCCTCCTGCGCCAGCAGCTCATCATCCCGCCGGCCGACATCGTGGTGAAGGCCACGGGCTATTCCTGGTACTGGGGCTACGAGTATCCGGAGGACCAGGGCGGCGGCTTCAAGTTCGACTCGAACATGGCCGAGGAGAAGGATCTCAAGCCCGACCAGCCCCGCCTGCTGGGCGTCGACAACGCCATGGTGGTTCCGGTCGGCAAGAACGTGAGGGTCCAGGTGACTGCCGCGGACGTGATCCACGCCTTCGCTCTTCCGTCCTTCGGCGTGAAGGTCGACGCCATTCCGGGCCGGCTGAACGAGACCTGGTTCAGGGCCGAGAAGGAAGGCGTCTATTACGGCCAGTGCTCGGAACTCTGCGGCAACGGCCATCCCTATATGCCGATCGAAATCCGCGTCGTGAGCGAGCAGCAATACGCCGCCTGGCTGGCGGAGGCGAAGCAGAAGTTCGCCTCGACGGGCGCTCCGGCGCCGGTCAAGTTCGCCACCGCTCAGTAATTTCAGGACAAAGGACCACAGAGGTCTCATCATGGCACATGCAGTTGATGCCGCTCACGCGGATCACCACGATCATCCGTCCTTCTGGCGCCGGTGGTTCTATTCCACCAACCACAAGGATATCGGCACTCTCTACCTCATCTTCGGCTTCACGGCGGGCATCATTGGCGGCCTGCTCTCCATCGGCATGCGCCTGGAGCTCCAGGAGCCGGGCCTGCAGTATTTCGCCAATCCGCAGACCTACAACGTCTTCGTGACCGGCCACGGCCTCATCATGGTGTTCTTCCTGGTGATGCCCACCCTCATCGGCGGCTTCGGCAACTGGTTCGTGCCGCTGATGATCGGCGCGCCGGACATGGCCTTCCCGCGGATGAACAACATCTCGTTCTGGCTCACCGTCTCGGCCTTCGCGCTGCTGCTGTGCTCCCTCTTCGTCGAGGGCGCCCCGGGCTCGCTCGGCTTCGGCGGCGGCTGGACCGTGTATCCGCCCCTTTCGACCGCAGGCCACCCCGGCCCGGCGCTCGATTTCGGCATCCTGTCGCTCCACCTTGCGGGCGCGGCCTCGATCCTGGGCGCGATCAACTTCATCACCACCATCCTCAACATGCGCGCTCCGGGCATGACGCTGCACAAGATGCCGCTCTTCGCCTGGTCGATGCTGGTGACCGCCTTCCTGCTGCTCCTGTCGCTTCCGGTGCTCGCCGGCGCGATCACGATGCTGCTGACGGACCGTAACTTCGGCACGACGTTCTTCGATCCGTCGGGCGGCGGCGATCCGGTCCTCTACCAGCACCTGTTCTGGTTCTTCGGCCACCCCGAAGTGTACATCATGATCCTGCCGGCCTTCGGCATCGTGTCCCACATCATCTCCACCTTCTCCAAGAAGCCGATCTTCGGCTATCTCGGCATGGCCTACGCCATGGTGGCGATCGGCGTGGTCGGCTTCGTCGTGTGGGCGCACCACATGTTCACGGTCGGCCTGTCGCTCCAGACCCAGGCCTACTTCGTGTTCGCCACGATGGTGATCGCGGTGCCCACGGGCGTGAAGGTCTTCTCCTGGATCGCGACCATGTGGGGCGGCTCGATCAAGTTCAACGCGGCCATGCAGTGGGCGGTGGGCTTCGTGTTCCTGTTCACCGTGGGCGGCGTCACCGGCGTCGTTCTGGCGAACGCCCCCGTCGACCGCTACATGCACGACACCTACTACGTGGTGGCGCACTTCCACTACGTGCTGTCGCTCGGCGCCGTGTTCGTGATCTTCGCGGGCGTCTACTACTGGTTCCCGAAGATCACCGGCTACATGCTGCCCGACTGGATCGGCCGGCTGCACTTCTGGATCTCGTTCATCGGGGCCAACGTGCTGTTCTTCCCGATGCACTTCCTGGGCCTCTCCGGCATGCCGCGCCGCTATGCGGATTACCCGGATGCCTTCGCCGGCTGGAACCTGGTTTCGTCCATCGGCGCCTACATCTTCTTCCTGGGCTTGTTCGTCTTCATCTTCGGCGTCGTCTACGCGCTCGTCCGCAAGGAGAAGGCTGCCGGCAACCCGTGGGGCGAAGGCGCCACGACCCTGGAATGGACGCTGCCCTCGCCGCCTCCGTTCCACCAGTTCGAGACCCTGCCTCGCATCGTCGAGACGGGCCACTAAGATCGAGGGCCGGGCGGCATCATGCCGCCCGCTCCTCCCCCGAGGGCTTGCTATATAAAGCCCTTCGGCGAGGAGTTGGCTATCGGAAGGCTTCGGGCCTTGCCCCTGCGTTTCAAGAGTTGACCGTGATGACCACCGCATCAAACAGCCTGACCGACAACGCTACCGAGAGCCTCGCCACCGCGGGCGTCTCCCAGGGCGACGTGTCGGACTTCTTCGCCCTGCTCAAGCCGCGGGTGATGTTTCTGGTCGTGTTCACGGCGCTCGTGGGCATGGTCGTCGTCCATCCGGACGTTCATCCCGTCGTGGCCTTCGCGTCGCTTCTGATGATCGCGGTCGGCGGCGGCGCCTCGGGCTGCCTCAACATGTGGTGGGACGCGGATATCGACGCGGTCATGACCCGCACCCGCAAGCGGCCCATCCCGGCCGGCAAGATCCAACCGGGCGAGGCTCTGGCCTTCGGCCTGACCCTGTCCGCCGGCTCGGTGATCGTGCTCGGCCTGGTCAGCAACTGGCTCGCGGCGGGACTGCTCGCCTTCACGATCTTCTTCTACGTCGTCGTCTATTCCATGTGGCTGAAGCGCTCCACGCCGCAGAACATCGTCATCGGCGGCGCGGCGGGCGCGCTCCCTCCGGTGGTGGCCCAGGCTGCCGTGGCCGGCCATGTGGGCTGGGAGAGCATCATTCTCTTCGCCATCATCTTCATCTGGACGCCGCCCCATTTCTGGGCCCTGGCGCTGGTGAAATCCGGCGACTACGAGCGGGCGGGCATTCCGATGATGCCCAACGTGGCCGGACCCGATTCCACCCGCCGGCAGATCCTGGCCTATACGCTCCTGCTGGCGCCCCTGGGCCTTGCTCCCGTCGCCTTCGGCTTCGGCGGCCTGGCCTATGCGATCATCGGCACGGTTGGCGGCGTCGGCATGCTGGCCCTGGCCTTCCAGGTCTACCGCCTGCGTCAGGGCGAGGCGGCCATGCGCGTCGCCCAGCAGCTCTTCGGCTTTTCCATTCTCTATCTCTTCCTGCTCTTCGCGACCCTTCTCGCGGAGCATGGCCTCGGCTTCTTCAGGCCGGTCTTCGGGTGAACCCATGGCTGACAGGCCCCCTCCCCCCCGCCTGACCCCCGAGGAGCAGAAGCGCCGCCGCAAGCGCTCTCTGGCCCTCGCGCTGACGCTCGGCGCCCTCGTGGCGCTCTTCTATGTCGTGACGATCGTGAAGATCGGGCCGCAGATCCTGCAGCGGCCCATGTGAGGCGATGCCATGTCCGAACAGCTCCAGCTTCAACGGAAGATGCGCCGCACGGCCTTAGCCTGCCTGGGCGTCGCCTTCGGCATGGTCGGGCTCGCCTACGCCTCCGTGCCTCTCTACGACCTCTTCTGTAAGGTGACCGGCTTCGGCGGCACTCCCGTCGTGCGCGCCGACAACACCTCGGCCGTCGCGGACCGGACGATCGCCGTGCGCTTCGACGCCAATGTCTCCCCCGGCCTGAACTGGCGCTTCGCCCCCGAGACCCCCGAGGTCAAGGTCAAGCTCGGCGAGACCACGACGGTCTACTACAAGGTCACGAATACCGGCGACAAGCCGAGCACCGGCATCGCCACCTACAACGTCCAGCCGGACCTCGCGGGCACCTATTTCTCGAAGCTGGAATGCTTCTGCTTCACCGAGCAGACGCTGCAGCCGGGCGAGACCATCGAGTCGGCGGTCGTGTTCTACATCGATCCGCGACTGGTCCAGGACCGGGACATCAAGGATCTCAGCTCCATCACGCTTTCCTACACCTACTTCCCCTCCAAGGGGGGGCAGCCGGTGGCGGAGGTCGCGACATCACCGAAACCCATCGTTCAATAATGCACGTGACAAGCTAGACGGAAACGTCTTAAAGCGAGCACACCTTCGAGGCACGGAGACGACACGAAATGGCCGAGGCCCACGCCAAGAACCACGACTACCACATTATCGACCCGAGCCCGTGGCCGCTCATCGGTTCGGTCAGCGCCTTCCTGATGGCGTCCGGCTTCGTCACGTGGTGGAAGGACATCGCCATCGCGGGGATGGACATCGGCGCCTACATCTTCGGCGCGGGCATCATCGGCGTGATCTACACCATGATCAGCTGGTGGAGCGACGTGGTCCGCGAGGCCAATACGGGCGCCCATACCCGGGTGGTCCAGCTGCACCACCGCTACGGCATGATCATGTTCATCGCCTCCGAGGTGATGTTCTTCGTGGCGTGGTTCTGGGCCTATTTCGACGCCGCCCTCTATCCGAACGACCCGATGCAGTACGCCCGCGTCGAGGCGCTCGGCGGCGTGTGGCCGCCCCGCGGCATCGAAACCTTCGATCCGTGGCACCTGCCGCTCCTGAACACCCTGATCCTGCTCACCTCGGGCACGACGGTCACCTGGGCGCACCATGCCCTGCTCGAGAACGACCGCAAGGGCCTCAAGGCCGGCCTCTGGCTGACGGTCCTCCTCGGCATCGTGTTCTCGTTCGTGCAGGCCTACGAGTACAGCCACGCCACCTTCGGGTTCTCGGGCAACATCTACGGCGCCACCTTCTTCATGGCGACGGGCTTCCACGGCGCCCACGTGATCATCGGCACGATCTTCCTGGCGGTGTGCCTGCTGCGCGCCTATCGCGGCGACTTCACGCCGAAGCAGCATCTCGGCTTCGAGTTCGCGGCCTGGTACTGGCACTTCGTCGACGTGGTCTGGCTCTTCCTCTTCGCCGCCATCTACGTGTGGGGCTTCGGCGGAACCGGCGCGGGTCACTAAGGCCGCTCCGGCAGCAGACGAGAGACGGGGGGCGGCTTCGGGCCGCCCTTCGCTTTTCAGGGCTGCGGCACCATCTGTCAGGCATTCGCTTCCCGGACCGGGAGGCTCTTCAGGAAGGTTAGAAATCGTGGCCCAGGATCCTTCGGCCCCTTCCCCCATCGCCACCGGCCTCAAAGGGCTTTGCCCCCGCTGCGGCAAGGGACATCTGTTCAAGGGCTTCCTGTCGGTGCGCCCCTCCTGCGAGGTCTGCGGCCTCGATTTCGCCTTCGCCGATTCGGGCGACGGTCCGGCCTTCTTCGTCATGTCCATCGTGGGCATCGTGGTGGTGGCGCTGGCACTGTGGGTCGAGTTCGCCTACGAGCCGCCGATCTGGCTCCACCTGGTCATGTGGTTCGCCCTCAGCGGCATCCTGAGCCTCCTGCTGGTGCGGCCTTCCAAGGGCATCCTCATCGCCCTGCAATATCACCACAAGGCCGAGGAAGGGCGCATTCAGAAGTGACCAGCCCTGCCGCCCCCCGAAGCGCGCGCTCCCTGATCCTCCCGGGCATCGCGGCCCTCGTCGCCTTCGCGATTCTGATCGGCCTCGGCACCTGGCAGCTCCAGCGCAAGGCCTGGAAGGAAAGCCTGATCGCCCAGATCGAGGCCCGCTCCCATGGAGAGCCCGGCGCCATCGTTCCCCCGTCCGACTGGAGCACCTGGCGCGCGCAGGACGACGAGTTCCGGCGGGTTCGGGTGACGGGCACCTTCCTGCACCGGTTCGAGGCGCCGGTCTACGGCCTCGCGCCCGCCCAGCGGGGCGCACCGGTCCAGGGCTATTACCTGATGACGCCGCTCCGGCTGCAGGACGGCGCCATCGTCATGGTCAATCGCGGCTTCGTCCCGACCGAGCTTCGCGATCCCGCCACGCGCCCCCAGAGCCAGCCCGAGGGAGAGGTGACCGTCACCGGCCTCGTGCGCGCGCCCGAGGAGCGCAACCCCTTCACCCCGGAGGACGACCCGGCGGGCAATCGCTGGTTCGCCCGCGACCCGGCCTCCATCGCCCGGGCGCATGGCCTGGAGCAGGTCGCGCCCTTCTACGTGGAGGCCGACGCCACCCCCAATCCCGGCGAGTGGCCTAAGGGCGGGCAGATCCGCCTCGAGCTCCCCAACAACCATCTCCAATACGCCGTCACCTGGTACGGGATCGCGCTCACCCTCGTCGGCGTCTTCATCGCCTTTGCCTGGCAGCGCCTCAGGCCCCCGGGCTCAGGCGAGCTGAAATAGGACGAAGAAGCCGAAACCCAGGATGATCAGCCCGGCGCTGACCACCTTGGCGACGAACAGCCCCTTGAGGAGCCGTTGCGCCTCGGCGCGGCGCTCCGCCCTCTCGGCCCGACTCATGCTCTCCTGCGCCCTGAGCTGCTGGGCATAGAGCGAGGTCGTCATGTAGTTGCTCACCGCGCCGTCCTTCTCCAGCTCGATGCGCTGGGCCATGACGCCGATGACGAGACCGAGAACCCCAGCCCCAGAAAGCCTGCGAGCAGGAACGCGCCGAGGGCGACGCCGGCCAGCACGGCCACCAGGAACGGCAGCAGAACCCAATCGATTCGTGTCATTCGCATCGGCTCACCTCGGATGGTCGGCGGCAGCTTGGCTTCAGGACCGAAAGCCTATACCATGTGGCCCATGTTCGCCCTTATGACCGCAACCCATCTCATGACGCGCCTGGCAGGGCGTGCGGGATCGGCTTTGCGCATCTGAGAGCGTGAACATTCCCCCAAGCCCTGCGGAGTCGAGCAGGGCTTGAAGCTTCCGTTCGCCTCCGCCTTTTCCCAGGAGAGCGACATGGACCAGCCCCCTCCCCCTGCCGAACCGCCCAGCCCCGATTCCATCGTGATCAGGGCCACCCGCCCCGGCGACAGCGATCAGATCGCCGCGCTTTCGTGCCTGCCCGGCTACCGGTTCGGCACGCTGCGCCTGCCGCACCAGACGCCCGAGGAGACCCGGGAATGGATTGAAAACCGGCCCCCCGGCGATATCGGCCTCGTGGCCGTGCATGAGGATCGCATCGTCGGCAATGGCGGCCTCAGCCGCTTTCAGGGCAGGCGCGCCCACGCCGCAGGGATCGGCATGGGGGTCCACGACGATTGGTGCGGCCGCGGCATCGGCACGAAGCTCCTGCGGGAACTGCTGAGCATCGCCGACAACTGGCTCGACCTGAGGCGGATCGAGCTCACGGTCTATGTGGACAACGTCCCGGCCATCGCCCTCTACGAGCGCTGCGGCTTCGTGATCGAGGGCACGCACCGCGCCTATGCGTTCCGAGACGGCGCCTATGTGGATGCCTATGCCATGGGGAGGGTAAAACCATGAGCCCTGCGGCCCCATGCAGCTTGCCGTCGCCCGCCGCGGCTCCTAATGTCCGGCCAAATTTCAGGAGATCGACCGTGCTCCACGTCTCGACCCGGGGGGAAGCCCCGGCGCTCGGCTTTTCCGATGCCCTTCTGGCCGGCCTCGCCCGGGACGGCGGCCTCTACATGCCGCAATCCTGGCCGAGCCTTTCGGCCGACACGATCCGGGGCTTTGCCGGCCAGCCCTATGCGGAGGTGGCCAAGGCGGTCCTGAACCCGCTCGTGGACGGCGACATCCCGAAGGCCGATCTCGACCGCATGATCGAGGAGGCCTACGCCACCTTCCGTCACGCGGCGGTGTGCCCGCTCAACCAGATCGGCGACAACCTCTTCGCGCTCGAGCTCTTCCACGGCCCGACCCTCGCCTTCAAGGACGTGGCGATGCAGCTCCTCGGCCGCCTCATGGACCATGTCCTGAAGGCCCGCGGCGCCCGCGCCACCATCGTGGGCGCCACCTCGGGCGATACGGGAAGCGCGGCGGTCGAAGCCTTCAAGGGGCTGGAACAGGTCGACATCTTCATTCTCTACCCGCATGGCCGCGTCTCCGACGTGCAGCGGCGGCAGATGACGACCGTCGCCTCGCCCAACGTCCACGCGCTTGCGGTAGAGGGCACCTTCGACGACTGCCAGTCCATGGTGAAGGGCATGTTCAACCATGCCCGCTTCCGCGACGAGCTTCAGCTGTCCGGCGTGAACTCCATCAACTGGGCCCGCGTCGCCGCACAGGCGGTCTATTACTTCACCGCCGCCGTGAGCCTCGGCGCACCCCATCGTCCGGTTTCCTTCTCGGTCCCGACGGGTAATTTCGGCGACATTCTCGCCGGCTGGGTCGCCAAGCGCATGGGCCTGCCCATCGAGCGCCTGATGATCGGCACCAACGCCAACGACATCCTGGCCCGCACGCTTCAGTCCGGCGCCTACGAGATCAAGGGCGTGCAGCCCACCGCCTCGCCCTCCATGGACATCCAGATCTCGTCCAATTTCGAGCGGCTGCTGTTCGAGGCCTACGGCCGCGACGCGGGCGCGATCCGGCGCCTGATGGCGAACCTTTTCCAGTCCAAGGCCTTCCTGGTCGATGCGGAGCCCCTCGCCCGCATCCGCGAGGAGTTCTCGGCCCTGGCCGTGGACGAGTCCGCGGTTGCGGCGGAGATGGCAGAAACCTACAAGTCCACGGATTACGTGCTCGATCCGCACACGGCGGTCGGGACCCGCGCCGGCCGCGCGCTGCTGCGGGACCGGCCCGACATTCCCGTCGTCGCCCTTTCCACGGCGCATCCGGCCAAGTTCCCCGATGCGGTCGAGCGCGCCACCGGCATCCGCCCCGCCCTCCCGCCGCACATGGCGGATCTCATGGAGCGGAAGGAGAGCTTCACGGTGCTTCCCAACGATCAGGGTGCGGTCGAGCGTTTCATCCGCGAACGCGCCCGAGCCGTCAAAGGCGTTGCCGCATGAATCATCACTTCGTCCGCGAGAAGCGGATCGACATTACCCAGCTCGCCAACGGCCTGACCATCGCCACCGAGCGGATGCCCGAGATCGCGACCGCGACCCTCGGCATCTGGGTCGGCACCGGCTCGCGTCACGAGATGGCGCACGAGCACGGCCTGTCGCATCTGATCGAGCATATGGCGTTCAAGGGGACGACCCGCCGTTCGGCCCGCCAGATCGCGGAGGACATCGAGAACGTGGGCGGCGACATCAACGCCGCCACCAGCGTCGAATATACCAGCTACACCGCGCGGGTGCTGGGCGAGAACGTCGATGTGGCCCTCGACGTGCTCGGCGACATCCTCATCAACTCGGTCTTCGATTCCCTGGAGCTCGCCCGCGAGAAGGGCGTCATCCTGCAGGAATACGCCGCCGTCGAGGATACGCCGGACGACCTCGTCTACGACGCCTTCATGGAAACGGCCTATGCCGGGCAGCCCCTCGGCCGCCCGATCCTCGGCACGCCGGACACGATCAAGAGCTTCGACGAGGAGACCATCCGCACCTTCCTGGCGCGGGAATACGCGCCGGGCAAGATGGTGCTGGCGGCCGCCGGCAACGTGGACCACGCCCGCATCGTCGAGGCGGCGGAGCGCCTGTTCGGCGCCATGCCGGCCGTCGAGGTCCGAGAGCCCGAAGCCGGTCATTATTCGGGCGGCGAGCGGCGCATTTCGCGCAAGCTCGAACAGGCCAACATCGTTCTCGGGCTGCCCGGCCTGTCCTTCAAGGATCCCGGCTATTACGCCGCCCATCTCTTCGCCCACATCCTCGGCGGCGGCCTGACCTCGCGCCTCTGGCACGAGGTACGGGAGAGCCGGGGGCTCGCCTATTCCATCGATTCCTTCCACTGGCCCTTCTCCGATACCGGCCTCTTCGGCATCGGAGCCGGAACCGCGGGATCGGACGTGGCCGAGCTCATGACCGTCACCCTCGACACCATGCGCCAGGCGACGCAGGACATCAGCGACATCGAGATGACCCGCGCCAAGGCGCAGATGAAGGTGGCGCTCCTGACCGCACTGGAGACTCCCGGCGGGCGCATCGAGCGCATCGCGCGCCAGCTCCTCTCGTGGGGTCGCGTGGTGCCGAGCGACGAGATCGTGCTGAAGGTCGACGCCCTGACGGCGGACCATGTCCGCCAGGCGGGACAGCGCCTGCTGCAGGGCGCCCCGACCGTCGCGGCAATCGGCCCCATCAGGCGCCTGCCCTCCCTGGAGCGCATCGCCGCGGGTCTCCGCGGCTGACGCTTTTCGGCCGCGCAGCCTTCCCCAAGGTCACGCTTGCCGCTCCTCAATCCCGCCGCAAAGTGGCCCCATGGCCGCTGGCACAAACCCACCTGAGTCTTGCGGACAATTCGGGCCGAGCCTCGACTTCGCCTTGCCCTCGAGCCTCCTGACCGGTACCAATTCTGTTCCATTGTTGTCGTACCGGACGAAAGACCGAAGCGTTGCGGATCGTTTCTTTCGCCATAACCTTCCTTTTGGCGACATTCCTGTGTCTCGCCTGGACTGCGGACGGCCAGGCCGTCGAGTCCGTGCGCGTGGACCCGAAAACCAAGGCTGTCGATCTCACCCCGATGATCGAGCGCTATCGCTCGGACGGGGACGAGATCCGCATTTCCACGGCCCCCGGCCGTGACGGCATCGTGCGCCGTATCGCCGTGAAGGCGCGCGAAGCGGGCACGCGTCCCGACTGGATCGTGTTCGCGCTCACCAACGACACGGACGAGCAGGTGGACCGCCTTCTCGTCGCGCCCCATTTCCGGCTCACCGGATCGGGCGTGATCTGGCCCGATCTCGGCTCGTCGCGGATCGCGGCGATCACCGCGAGCCAGGGCATCCGGCCCGACCGCGAGGACAGCGCGGATGCGGACATCTTCCTGATCACCCTCGATCCCGGCACCACGGTGACCTTCGTCGCCGAGCTGCGCTCGACCGAGCTGCCGCAGCTCCATCTGTGGGATGCCGACGCCTACAAGGAGCGGGTCAACGGACTCACCCTCTACAAGGGCATCATCATCGGCATCGCGGGCCTGCTCGCCCTGTTCCTGACCATCATCTTCGTGGTGAAGGGCGCCCTGATCTTCCCGGCAGCGGCGGCGCTGGCCTGGGCGGTCCTGGCCTATGCCTGCATCGATTTCGGCTTCTTCCAGCGCGTCTTCCCCATCGCGGAGACCACCGAGCAGATCTACCGTGCCGGTGCGGAAGCAGTGCTCGCCGCCACGCTTCTGGTCTTCCTCTTCGCCTATCTCAACCTCAACCGCTGGCATGTGCGCTACAGCCATGTGACGGCGTTCTGGCTCGTCTTCCTGGGCGCCCTGATCGGCCTTGCCATCATCGATCCCCCGGTGGCGTCGGGGGTGGCGCGCATTTCCATTGCAGCGGTGGCGGCCATCGGCTTCGTGCTCGTCATTCATCTGGCGACGCACGGTTACGACCGGGCCGTGATGCTCGTGCCGACCTGGCTCCTTCTCATCGCCTGGGTGGTGGCAGCGAGCTTCACGGTGATGGGGCAGCTCCCCTCCGATCTCGTGCCCCCGGCCCTCGTCGGCGGTCTCGTGCTCATCGTCATGCTGATCGGCTTCACGGTCATGCAGCACGCCTTCGCGGGCGGCGCGTTCGGGCAGGGCTTCGTCAACGATACCGAGCGCCGGGCCCTGGCGCTCGAAGGCGCCGGCGACGTGGTGTTCGACTGGGACGTCGCGTCCGACAAGATCTTCGTCAGCCCCGAGGTGGAGCATCATCTGGGGCTCAAGCGCGGCTCCCTGGAGGGTCCCGCCTCCGCATGGCTCGACCTGATCCATCCGTTCGACAAGGACCGCTACATGGCGTGTCTGGATGCGGTCATCGAGCAGCGGCGCGGTCGCCTGTGCCAGGACTTCCGCCTGCGCTCCGCCTCCGGCACGTACCATTGGTTCCGCCTCAAGGCCCGGCCGGTGATCGGGTCTGACGGCGAGGTGCTCCGCATCGTCGGCACCCTTGCGGACGTCACCGACTCGAAGACGGCCGAGGAGCGCCTGCTCTACGATGCGGTGCACGACAACCTGACGAGACTGCCGAACCGGCAGCTCTTCTACGATCGTCTGGAGGCTGCCCTCACCTTCGCGAGCCAGGACGATTCCTTACGCCCGACGGTGCTCGTCATCGACGTCGACAAGCTCAAGAACATCAACGAGGCCGTGGGCTACGCGGCGGGGGATTCCATTCTTCTCACCCTGTCCCGGCGGCTCGGGCGGCTGCTCAAGCCGCAGGACACCCTGGCGCGGATCGCCGGCGACGAATTCGCCATGATCCTGCTCTCGGAGCGGGAGCCTGACCGCATCATCGCCTTCGCCGACATGGTCCGGCGCACGGTGACGACGGCCGTGACCTATGCGGAGCGCGAAATCTTCCTCACGGCCTCCATCGGCATCGCACTGCACGATCCGCAGATCACCGCGCGGCGCGAGGAGGTGCTTCGGAACGCCGAAATCGCGATGGCTCATGCCAAGCGCCACGGCGGCGACCGGATCGAGGTCTTCCGCCCGACCATGCGCTCGGATCGCAGCGACCGCTTCACCATGCAGACCGACCTGGGCCGGGCGCTCGACCGCAACGAGATGAAGGTGCTCTTCAAGCCCATCGTCCGCCTGGAGGACCGCACCATCGCGGGCTTCGAATCGATGCTGCGCTGGGATCACCCGCGGCTAGGCCGGATGGGGCCGGAGGACTTCCTGTCGATCGCGGAGGAGACGGGGCTCATCGTCAATCTCAGCTTCTTCCTTCTCGAGCAGACGGCTCGGGAGCTGGCGGCGTGGCAGAACGCCCTGGAGGTCGATCCGCCGATCTTCGCCTCGGTCAACATGTCCAGCCATCTCCTCCTGCGGCACGATCTCCTGCAGGACGTGAAGGCGGTTATCACCCGCACGGGCGTTCTTCCGGGCTCCCTGAAGATCGAGATGACCGAGAGCCTGGTCATGGAGAATCCGGAATACTCGGCCCAGATGCTGACCCGCCTCAGGGATCTGGGCGCCGGCCTCTCCCTCGACGACTTCGGCACGGGATATTCCGCCCTTTCCTACCTGCTGCGCTTCCCCTTCGACACGATCAAGGTGGACGAGTCCTTCGTGCGCCAGATGGCGGGAGGCAAGCCCGTGATCCTGCGGTCGATCGTCAAGATGGCGCACGAACTCGGCATGGAGATCGTGGCGGAGGGCGCGGAGACGGAATCGGAAGCCATCGAGCTCTACCAGCTCGGCTGCGAATATGCGCAGGGTCCCGTCTTCGGGGAGCCCATGTCCATGCTGCAGGCGCGCCAACTCGTCGGCGCGGCGCCGGAAGCGGCTTAAGGGGCGAGAACCTCAGGCGTGGCCGGCCTGCATGGAGAGCATGGCTGGCTCGATGCCGATCTTGCGCAGGGCCATCTCGTAGCGGGTATCGACCGAAGTCTTGAAGATCAGCTCCGCATCGGCCGGACAGTTGAGCCAGCCATTGGACTGGATTTCCAGTTCGAGCTGCCCCGCGCCCCACCCCGCATAGCCGAGCGCCAGCACGGCGTTCTCGGGGCCGTCCCCCCGAGCAATGGCCCGCAGGATGTCCACGGTGGCGGTCAGGCAGACGCTATCGTCGATGGGCAGGGTGGACTGGGCGATGTGGTAATCGGGCGAGTGGAGCACGAAGCCGCGGCTCGTCTCGACGGGTCCGCCCATGAGCACCTGCATCTGGCCGACCTTCTCCGGCAGGCGGATGCGCTCCATGTCGGGGATGATTTCGAGCTGAACCAGGAGATCGGGAACGTTGACGTTGGCGGCAGGCCTGTTGAGCATGATGCCCATCGCCCCTTCGGCCGAATGGGCGCAGACATAGATGACAGCCCTTGAGAAGCGCTCGTCCGTCATTCCCGGCATGGCCACCAGCAACTGGCCATCGAGGTAGCTGGAACGGGCATTGAAGGTAGTGGACTGTATCATATCTCGACTTCTGCCTTGCCAGGCCCGCAGCCCGATCACAGGATCGTGGATGGCATGCCCGAGGATAAACCGCATAAGGGAAGCGCGTCAGGAGGGCGTCAGTTCCATGCCAATCATGTTACGTACCGTTCCAGCGGCCATTTTTTTGATCTTGGCCGTTTTTCCGGCTTTCGCCCAGCCCCCGGCATCGTCCTCATGGGTTCAGGGTCTGCACTCCCGGGCGCGCCTGATTTCCGGCGAGACCGAAGGCGGCCGTCACCTGGCGGGCATCGAGATCGCCCTGGATTCGGGCTACAAGACCTATTGGAGGACGCCCGGCGATTCCGGATTGCCGCCGCGCTTCGACTGGGCGGGCTCGGAGAACGTCGCCGACGTGGAGATCCGCTGGCCGGCCCCCTCCCGCCACGAGGATCCGGGTGGCGTCTCCTACGTCTACGAGGATTCGGTCGTCCTGCCGGTCCTGGTGACGCCCAAGGAGGCGGGCAAGCCCGTCACGCTCGCCCTTTCCGCCGATTACGGCATCTGCAAGGACATCTGCATTCCCGCCCATGCGGAGATGAAGGCCACGCTCTCCGGCAAAGGCCCGCATCAGGCGGACATCGCCAAGGCGCTGGCGGAGGTGCCGCGGCCTCAGGCCCTGGGAGCCAAGGGCGAGATCGCGGTGGAGAGCATCGAGCGGGTCGCGCAGGACCAGCCCACCTTTCGGGTGACGGTCCGGGCTCCCACGGGAATCAAGCCCGCCCTTTTCCCGGAGGCCCCCGAGAACTGGTATCTTTCGGCCTCGGAGCCCGACGACGCCAACCGCGTCACGGTGACGGTGGAGGACAGGCCGAAGGAGGCCTCCGGCCCCGTTCCGGTCCGGCTCACCCTGGTGGCCGGCGGGAAGGCGGTCGAGACGCAAGTGAGCCTCGACGCCGGGCAACAGCCACGCTAGTGAGAAGGCAGCCCCTCGGCACAGTGTTGGAGAACTGCCTATGACAATTCAGATTGGAGAAAGTCTGCCCCAGGCCACGTTCCGCGTGATGACGCCGGACGGGCCCGTGGCCAAGACCACGGACGATCTCTTCAAGGGCCGCAAGGTCGTTCTCGTGGCCGTGCCGGGCGCTTTCACGCCGACCTGCCACCGCAACCACCTTCCAGGTTACGTGGAGAAGAAGGACGAGATCATGGCGAAGGGCGTCGACGCCATTCTCGTGACCTCGGTCAACGACGTGTTCGTGATGGATGCGTGGGCGAAATCGAGCGGCGCGGACGGGATCGAGTTCGTGGCGGACGGCAACGGCGACTTCGCCAAGGCTCTCGGCCTCTCCATGGACGGCACCGGCTTCGGCCTCGGCATGCGCTCCCAGCGCTATTCCATGCTCGTCGAGGACGGCGTGGTGAAGGCGCTGAACGTGGAGGACGCCCCCTCGAAGGCCCAGGTCTCCGGCGCGGAGAACCTGCTCAAGGACCTCTGATCCGGCATTTTCATGCAGGATGTTCATGCAGGATGGCCGTCGCTCAGTCGGATGCGAGCGACGGCTTCGGGGCACCGCAATTGCCCTTCTTGAACGGCCGCATGGCCGCGACGGCGAGTTCGTCGACCCGGATGTTGATCGGGTCGTCCGCGTGGCCCTTCACCCAGTGCCACGAGACCTGATGGCGGGACGCCGCCTCGTCGAGGGCACGCCACAGATCCTCGTTCTTCACCGGCTTGTTGTCGGCGGTGCGCCAGCCGCGCCGCTTCCAGTTGTGCATCCAGGCCGTGATGCCCTGGCGCACATACTGCGAGTCCGTGAAGAGTTCGACCGTGCAGGGGCGCTTGAGGGCGTTCAGCCCTTCGATGGCCGCACGGATCTCCATGCGGTTGTTGGTCGTGAACGCCTCTCCACCGGAGATTTCCTTCTCGCTTCCCTTGAAGGACAGGATGGCGGCCCAGCCGCCCGGGCCCGGATTGCCCGAGCAGGCGCCGTCCGTATAGATCACCACGCGCTCTGCCCCGCTCATGCGTCGAGCCCGTATTCCCGCGCATGGCGGACATGGCGGTGGAAATTGAGCTTACGGTCGTATTCCAGCGGATCCTTAGGCTTCACCAGCGCCCCGGGCGGCACGTTGAGCCAGTCCACGAGGCGGGTCAGCATGAAGCGCAGGGCCGAGCCGCGGCAGAGGATCGGCAGGGCCTCGATCTCGGCCGGCTCCAGCGGACGCACCGCCCGGTAGCCCGCCAGCAGGGCGCGCCCCTTGGTCAGGTTGTAGGATCCGTCGGCCTCGAAGCACCAGGCATTGAGGCAGATTGCGACGTCATAGGCGAAGGCATCCGTGCAGGCAAAGTAGAAGTCGATCAGCCCCGAGACCTCGGGACCGATGAAGAACACGTTGTCGGTGAACAGGTCCGCATGGATGATGCCGGTGGGAAGCCCGCCCGGCCATGCGCCCGTCAGATAGTCGAGCTCGCGCCGGGTCCGCTCGGCGAGCCGGTCCGAGACCGTATCCGCCTGCGCCTCGGCCTGCGCGAAGAGCGGCGCCCACCCGTCCAGGGACAGGGCGTTGGGCCGGGTCATCCCGAAATCCTCGCCCGCCAGATGCAGCTTGGCCAGGGCTCCCCCCAGGGCGGCGCAGTGCTGCGCCGTGGGGCGGCGGATCGCGATGCCGTCGAGGAAGGTGATGATGACCGCGGGCCGCCCCGCCACCCGGCCGAGGGACTCGCCCTGGCGGTTGACCACGGGCAGCGGGCAGTTCAGGCCCTTGCGGGCCAGATGCTGCATGAGCGCCAGGAAGAACGGCAGATCCGCCTCCCGCACCCGCTTCTCGTAGAGGGTCAGGATGTAGGAACCCGCCGTCGTATGCAGGAAATAATTGGTGTTCTCCACGCCCTCGGCGATGCCCTTGTAGGACAGGACGGTGCCGATGTCGTAGGTGGCGAGGAAAGCGGACAGCTCCTCGTCGTTCACTTCGGTATAGACAGCCACTCTTTACTCCGCCGCGTGCTCGCGAAGCTCGCGAGGCAGAGGAAAGAAGACGCTCTCGTCCGCCGTCGAAACGCTTTCCACCGACACTTCGTAACGCTGGGCGAAGGCGTCGATGATCTCCTCCACCAGAATTTCGGGAGCCGAGGCCCCCGCCGTGATGCCCAGGCTCCGGATGTTGCCGAACAGGCTCCAGTCGATGTCCTCGGCCCGCAGGATGAGGCGCACCAGCGGGCATCCCTCCCGCTCGGCCACCTCGCGCAGACGCTGCGAGTTCGAGGAATTCGGCGAGCCGACCACGATCATCGCGTCCACGGAAGGCGCCACCCTCTTGACCGCGCCCTGGCGGTTGGTGGTGGCGTAGCAGATGTCCTCCTTGTGGGGTCCCACGATGGAGGGGAACCGCGCCTTCAGGGCATCCACCATGTCCTGGGTGTCGTCGACCGACAGGGTCGTCTGGGTGACGAAGGCCAGGTTGTTCTCGTCGGCGGGCTGGAGGCGGGCGATGTCGTCGACGGTCTCGACCAGGGTCGCGGCGCCCTCGGGCAGCTGCCCCATGGTGCCGACGACCTCCGGATGCCCCGCATGGCCGATCAGGATGATGTGCTGGCCGCGCTTGTGATGGACCTGGGCCTCCCGGTGGACCTTGGTGACCAACGGGCAGGTGGCGTCGATGGCGAACAGCCTGCGGGCCAGCGCCGATTCGGGAACCGATTTGGGAACGCCGTGGGCCGAGAAGATCACTGGGGCGTCGCCGTCCGGGATCTCGTCGAGTTCCCGAACGAAGACGGCTCCCTTACGCTTCAGGTTTTCCACCACGTACTTGTTGTGAACGATCTCATGGCGGACGAAGACCGGCGCGCCATAGATCGACAGCGCCTTCTCGACGGCATCGATGGCACGCACGACACCGGCGCAGAACCCGCGCGGTGCGCAAAGAAGAATATCGAGAGGCGGCTTGGTCATGATGCGGCGATGTGGCGAGAGCAGAGCCCTCCTGTCAAGCGGGAGCGACGCTTATTCGCGGCCGATGCCGCCTGCAAGAAACGCTCGCTCTTCCGGAAAAGACTCCCTAGAAAGGAAGCGTCAAGTCGCACCTCCCGATGACCGATGGCAAACGCAGCCTCCCACGTCAGCTTTCTCCCACCCATTCTGACCTTCTGCGGGGCTGCGGCGGTGGCTGTCCCCCTGTTCAGGCTCCTGGGCCTGAGCGCCGTCCTCGGCTATCTCGCCGCGGGGGTCGTCATCGGCCCTTCGGGCCTGGCACTGGTAGGGGATCCTCAGACCCTGGTCACGGTCGCGGAACTCGGGGTCGTGCTTCTCCTGTTCATCATCGGGCTCGAGCTCAAGCTTTCCCATCTCTGGTCGATGAAGAGGGACATCCTGGGGCTCGGCTTCGCGCAGCTGGCGATCACCGCGCTCTGCCTGGGAGGCGCGGCGCTCTATATCGGCTTCTCGCCCCATGCCGCCTTTGCCACCGGCATCGCGGTCGCGCTCTCCGCAACCGCCATCGCGCTGCAGATGCTGGGCGAACGCAACGATCTTCAGACGCCCTACGGCCAGCGCTCCTTCGCGATCCTGCTCTTCCAGGACATCTCGGTCGTGCCGATCCTGGCGCTCCTGCCCCTCCTGGCCTCCGGCGCCGGCGAGGTCCAGCATGAAAGCCTCTCCGACCGCCTGTTCGCCCTGGCCGAGGCCGTCGCCGCCATCGCGGCAGTCGTGCTGATCGGCCGCTACGGGCTGAACCCGTTCTTCCGCGTGCTCGCGCGCAGCGGCGCCCGCGAGGTGATGACCGCCTCCGCCCTCCTCGTCGTGCTGGGCGCGGCCCTGCTCATGGAGGAAGTCGGCCTGTCGATGGCGATGGGCGCCTTTCTGGCCGGGCTTCTCCTGGCCGAGTCGAACTTCCGCCACCAGCTCGAGGCGGATATCGAGCCGTTCCGGGGCATGCTGCTGGGCCTGTTCTTCATCAGCGTCGGCATGACCATCGATCTCGCCCTCGTCGGCCGGCAATGGGTTCTGCTGGCGATCGCGGCTCCGACGGTGATCCTCGCCAAGACGTTCATCATCGCCGTCCTGTCGAGGCTGTTCGGCGCCACTTGGCGCGACGGCCTGCGGTCGGGCGTTCTGCTCTGCCCGGCGGGCGAATTCGCCTTCGTGCTCCTCCCCGTCGCGGCGGGGCTTGGCCTCATGGAACCGGAGGAGGCGCAGCTCGTGACGGCCCTGGCCGCCGTCACCATGCTGCTCGGCCCCATCGTTTCGACCCTGGTCGAGAAAGTGCTGGAAAGGCGCGGCGGCGAGGCCGTGCCCGGGCTGGCGGACCCGCAGGGGCATGAAGGCGAGTTCGAGAGCCGCGTCCTCGTGATCGGCTTCGGCCGCTTCGGGCAGATCGTGAATCAGGTTCTTCTGGGCCAAGGTGTTCCGGCAACCGTCATCGACAAGGATGTGGAACGCATCCGCGATGCGGGCCGTTTCGGCCTCAAGGTCTATTACGGGGACGGCGCGCGCCTCGACGTGCTGCGCGCGGCGGGAGCCGAGAAGGCGGAAATGATCTGCGTCTGCACGGACGACCCTGAGGTGACGCTCAAGATCGTCGAGATCATCCACGAGAATTTCGGGAATGCCCGCAGCTTCGTGCGCGCCTACGACCGCATCCATGCGGTCGAGCTGATGAAGCACGACGTCGACTACCAGGTCAGGGAAGTCTTCGAATCCGCGATTGCCTTCGGCCGGGCCGCCCTCGAAGAGCTCGGGACGCCGCCCGAGATCGCCGCGGGAACCGCCGATGACATTCGCAAGCGCGACATCGCCCGGCTCGTCCTGCAGAAGGCCAGTGGCGCGATGGGCGGCGCGGAGCTCGTCGTCGGGGCCAAGATCGCCCCCGAGCCTCTCCTGGCTCCCGCCGGGAAGGCTCGCGCGCTCAGCGAGGAAACGAGAGACATTCTCGGCGAAGGAGTCTTCTGATGGACGCCTCCCCTGCGGGGAAAACCGCGGACGATCAGGCGGCGCTCCCTCGCTTCGTCGCAGGCTCCACCATGCGCCACGTTCTCGTTATGACGGGAACCGGGACGGCGGGCCTGATCGCGATCTTCGTCGTCGATCTCGTTTCTCTTCTCTACATCTCGTGGTTGGGGGATCCGAGTCTGACGGCGGGCGTCGGCCTTGCCACCGTGGTCATGTTCTTCACCATATCGATCAATGTGGGGCTGATGATCCCCATCGGCGCGCTCGTGTCGCGCGCCCTGGGGGCGAGGCGCCGGGAGGACGCCTGCCGGCTGGCCTCGTCCTGCACCGTTCTCATGGCCGTCGTCGCCGCCGTCGTCAGCGCGGTCGCCCTGCCGCTGCTCCCGTGGGTCCTGAAGCTTCTCGGAGCGACCGACCTGACCTATCGCGTCGCCCACGGCTTTCTCTGGATCGTGCTGCCCACCAACGTGCTGATGGCCATCGGCATGGCCCTCTCGACCGTCCTGCGCGCAGCCGGCGATGCCAAGCGCAGTATGTATGCCACGCTTTCGGTCGCGGCCGTCACGGTCGTGCTCGATCCGATCCTGATCTTCGGCCTCGGGCTCAAGGCTAATGGCGCAGCGCTCACCCTCGGCATCGCGCGGGTGGTCTATATCGCTGTCGCCTACGGCTATGTCACCCGATTCCACAACCTGATCGCAAAGCCGCAGGTGAGGAGCATCATGGCCGATACGAAGCCTTTCTTCGCCATCGCCGTGCCGGCCATCCTGACCAATATCGCGGCCCCCGTGGCGAACGCCTTCTTCACGAGCATCATGGCCCGCTTCGGCGACCAGGCCATCGCAGCATCGGCCATCATCGATCGGGTGACGCCCGTCGCCTTCGGCGGCCTGTTCGCCCTGGCCGGGGCGATCGGCCCGGTACTGGGCCAGAACTGGGGCGCGCATCGCTACGACAGAATGCGGCAGACGCTGAAGGACTCGCTCACCTTCATGACCGTCTATGTCGGTTGCGTGTGGCTTCTCCTCTACCTCGTGCGCGTACCGATCACCCAAGCCTTCCATGCCGAGGAGCTGACCGCCGAAATCGTCCAGTATTTCTGCGTGCTCAGCGGATTCATCTGGTATTTCGTCGGTCTCGTCTTCGTGGCGAACGCCTCGTTCAACAATCTCGGCTTTCCCCTGTTCTCGACGTTCTTCAACTGGGGCCGCGCGACCTTGGGCATGATCCCCTTCGCCTATTTCGGCGCCGAGATCGGGGGGCCCATCGGCGCCCTGGTGGGCATCGGCCTCGGCTCCATCGCATTCGGGATTGCGGCCATCGTCACTGCGTTCTGGACAATCCGACGTCTGGAGAGGCAAGCTGGCCGGCCCTTGTAATCGGCAAGGCCGGGGCGAGCGCCGGGAAGGAGCCTGCGATGTTCAACTGGTTCGATCTGATGCGCCAGGCCCAGACGAGTGCGGGCTTCGACATGCTGGCGCGGCAATATCACCTCTCGGGCGATCAGACTCAGAGAGCCATGGCGGCCCTGCTGCCGGCCTTCGCCATGGGACTGCAGCATGCGGCCTCGCCCAACGATCCCAGCCGGCTCATGCAGACGATGATGAGCAACGCCTACCAGAATTTCTGGCAGGGCGCGGGGCAATCCTTCTCCGCCCAGGCGCAGCAGGAGGGAAGACGGCTGCTCGACCAGCTCTTCGGCTCCGACGACGTGACCCGCCGGGTGGCGCACCAGGCCGCCGACTATGTCGGCGTGAGCGTGGAGACCATGCAGCAGATCCTGCCCCTCATGACCGGGATTCTCGCGGGCGGGATGTATCAGTGGATGGCGCATCAGGGCCGCGCCTTTCAGGCCGCCGCCACGCCGCAGCAGCAAGGGAGAGAAAACCCGGCCGATCCGTGGGCGCAGCTCTGGGCGATCTGGATGAATGCGGCGACGCCGGAGAAGAAGCCGGCCGCCAACCCGTTCGAGGAGATGATGGCCGGTTTCATGCAGCAGCCGGCCCCTCCCCCACCGGACCCGGCGCCATCGGCCGCGCCGTGGGACGACATGATGGAGAAGGGACGCGATATGCAGAGGCAGTATCTCGCGTCCCTCCAGTCAATTTTCGAGGATGCTTCGAAGCCTCCTGAAAAATAGCCTCAGGCGCAGGCCTGCTCGGGACGCGTCACCGTCGGCACCACAGGTCGGCGTGAAGGCTTCGGCCGTTCGGACCGAGCCTGCCGCTCCATGGATTGAACCAGAACCACGGACGGGTTGCGGAGCAGCGACTTCGACAATGCGCCCTGCACGTCGTCCCGGGTGAGGCCGATATCCTTCAGGAGCCGGTCGTCGAGATCCGTCAGCGCCTTGATCTCCTGGCGGTGCCGCACGTTCTTGACGAGGTTGCCGACGGCGCGGGAGATCCACTGGACGAGGACGCGCCCGGAGAAGGATGTGGTGGAACCGATGGTCTTGGCCATGGGGATTTCTCCTCGCGCTGCATCACGTGACCGCCCTGGAACGGCAGCGAGCGTTCCAGGGTGTTGCAAGCCCGTTCCAGGGGCGTTCCAGGGATGTTGCAGAAACGTTCCAAGCCGAGAATTCCACTTAACTAATTGAAATATAAGTAGAATTTTTCAGTTTGTATTTTTAGTGTAGCTTGATCATCTCATAACTTGAAACGATTGTTTAAGATATGTATCATCAAAGTCATTGATGATGAGGCTGATCCCATGCACCTTCTCGACATCGACCAGCTGCGGACCTTCGTGGCCATTGCGGATACCGGCTCGTTCACCCGGGCCGCGGAAATCGTGCACAAGACGCAGAGCGCCGTCTCCATGCAGATGAAGCGCCTGGAGGACCGGGTCGGACGCCCGATCTTTGAGCGCGACGGGCGCCTGTCGAAGCTCACCGAGGAGGGCGAGCGCCTGCTCGACTACGCCCGCCGGATCGTGCGCCTGAATGCGGAATGCATGGCCTCCTTCAACGAGAACGAGCTCAGCGGCCGCGTGCGCCTCGGGCTGCCGGACGACTACGCCGACCGCTACCTGCCGGAGATCCTGGCGCGTTTCTCGCGCTCGAACCCAAAGGCCGAGGTGACGGTGATGTGCGAGCCCACGCACAACCTGATCGAGCGCATCCAGCACGGCGACCTGGACCTCGCCATCATCACCCATGTGGACCGGCGCGGCCCCTCGGAGATCGTGCGCATCGAGCAGCTCCTGTGGGTCACCTCCGCCCGCCACGGGGTGCACGAGGAAATCCCGATTCCCCTGGCGCTCGGCCGGCCCAACTGCGACTGGCGCCACTCGGCCACCGAGGCGCTGGAGAGCGCGGGCCGCGCCTTCCGCATCGCCTATGTGAGCTGGCATTCCACCGCGGTCGGCGCGGCGGTTCTGTCGGGGCTGGCGGTGTCGGTCCTGCCGGAGAGCGCCGTGCGGCCCGGCATGCGCATCCTCGGCCCCTCGGACGGCTTCCCCGCCCTGCCCTCGTGCAAGATCGGCCTGATCCGCGCCCGCGGCGAGGAGAGCCCGCTGGCGGATGCCCTGTGCTTCCACATCAAGCAGTCGCTGGACAATCTCGGCGCCACCCGCACCGTGGTTCCGGCGGCGGCGGAATAGGGCTTCAGGCCTTGGCGGCCGGCCGGCGCAGCACCAGCACGTTGCCGGTCAGCGCCAGCACCACGCCGAGAACCGCCAGCGGCGTCCAGGCATAGCCCTCGATGGCGGTCGAAACGGCGAGCGCGATGATGGGGAACAGCACCGTCGCGTAGCCCGCCCGCGCCGCGCCGAGGCGCCGCAGCAGGGTGAGGTAGCACGCGAAGGCCAGCACCGAGGCGCCGACGGCGAGATAGACCAGGGAGCCCACGTATCTCACCGTAGGCTCGATGATGAAGGCGTTGCCGCGAACGAGGTTCAGCCCGAGGAGCACCAGCGTGCCGTAGGTCATGCCCCAGGCATTGGCCGAGAGCAGCGGCACGCCCCGGCGCTGCACCACCGTCGACATCATGTTGCCCGAGCAGAAGAACAGGGTGCCGACGACGCACAATCCCAGGCCCCACAGGGCGGCGGCGTTGAAGCCCGCCCCCGTGATCTCCGGCCAGAACAGAAGGCCGATTCCGGCAAATCCGATCGCGCCGCCCAGGGCCACCCGCGGCTCCACCTTCTGGCGGAAGAGGACGAAGCCCAGCACCAGGTTGAAGATCGAGGCGAGCGAGAACACCACGGAGAGAAGGCCCGACGGGATCGGGATCGCGCCGTAATAGAAGCAGATGAAGTTGAACGAGAACAGGCAGCACCCGAGCACCGCGAAGCGCAGGTGATCGGCGCCCGAGAAGCGCACCGGCTTTCCGGTGGCGAGCACCCAGCCCCACATGACCAGGGCGGCGAGAACGAAGCGCCACAGCACCGACATCTCCGGCGCCACCACGCCCACCTGCGCCTTCATGCCGATCCAGCTCACGCCCCAGAGCAGGACGGTGGCGACGTAGAGGCCGAAGGTGGTGCCGTCGAACCGGGCCGGGGCCGGCGCGGAGCTCTGGAGGGCAGTGGCGTGGGACATGAAGGCGACCTTGTTGCGAGCCTCCGATCTACGCCGGATCATGCATCAGCACAAATGATGAAATGTCATCGGTTTCGGCTGGAACGCTGATGAAACGTTCCAGCAACGGCCCTGGAATCCCTTGGAATTCCCTGCAACGCCTTGGAACGCCGTTCCAAGGCACCCTGCCCCTGCGGCATATCCATGGGGCAGGAGCGGGATGCGGGAAGCATCGGATGTTATCCACAACCGCAAGCCAGCACATGGCCATCGCTGCAACCGAAGCTTGACCAGGCCTCCCGCCACGCTATTATGTTCATGTTTTGTACTCCCCTGATCATATTTCATTCCTTGCCCATGACCGAACCTGACACATTGCCCAAGCCGACTGAAGATCCGCTCCTTTCGGCGCCTCTCGCGGTTCCCTCCCCGGCCGTTTCGCGGAGGAATGCAACCGCCGCGAAAAGCCCGGAGCTGCGCGAGAAGCTCTCGCCCGCCCGCGTGACGCAGCTGCGCGAACTCGTGGAGGGCACGACGAAATCCTACAAGCGCATCGGTGCGGAACTGGGCGTGTCGCCCTCCACCATCTCGCGCTACGCGACGGACGGCGAATGGCGCCGCCCGCCCGGGGCCGCCCTTCCCGCCCGCATCGCCCGCCACCGGGACAAGACCACCGAGAAACTCTGGAAGCTCACCGCCCGCCACGTCGAAGCCCTGGAGGAGCAGGATGTCGAGCTGACACGGCGCTCGCTCCAGCCGCTTGCCAGCCTCACCCGCGCCCTCGGCGCTCTCACGCCGGCGAAGATCCCGGCCGCCCCGCTCGAGCCGGGGCACGACGCCTCTCCCGAAAAGCCCACACGCACGATCCACGAGCTTCGGGACGAACTGGCCGCGCATCTCGAGCGGATCGAGCGCGAGGAGGCGGAATACTGGGACCGGCACGCCTGGCATTTCGAGAACGGCGCAGGCATTTGAAATCCGGCCCGCCGCGATGCACGACCATGCCCGATCCTCATCTGAGGCGCCGCGGAAGCGGGGTTTCGAAGGAGGATCCAGGGCACGCTGGAGACGCCTTGCCCTCCGAGACGGACCTGACGGTCCTCCTCAGGGCGAGGCTTCTGAACGCCGCGTTCCTCCGCATCGGGGCGCGGGGGCAGTCCGGACGGAACCCAATCGCTGAGGGGGCCGCATTCGTCTCGGTACGAATCCCAGGCCTGCCCGACTTCGCCGGAAGCGCCACCCTGCTCTCCTCCCCACGGACCTCGCCCGGCTCGAAGACTCACGCTGGAAGCGCCGCGTTGCTCTCCTCCCCACGGACCTCGGGCTTGCCCGAGATCCGCATCCTCTTGCGCAAGTCGGGAACACCCGACTTGCGGTGGGGAGGAGGTGGAGGTGGGGGTGTGGGCGCCGGACCCTCATAGGCTATCGCTCACACCCCCACCCTGGCCCTCCCCACAAGGGGGAGGGAATGAGGTTGCGCTGAACACCGCCACATCCACGACGGTCGTAACCAAACTCCACCCTCATCCTGAGGAGCCGCGAAGCGGCGTCTCGAAGGAGGCTCAGGAAGGCACGGGAAGCACCAGCAGACTCGCCCCAGCGCCTCAGCGCACCGTGACCTGATCCTTGATGCGGGCATAGACCGAACGGTTCAGCACGCGCTTCTTCACGAGATCCTCGACCGAGGCATAGGGACGACCGCGCACGATGGCCTTGCCGATCCGGCCGCCGCCGCGCAGGGAATTGAGTTCTTCGAGGGAGGCGGCGTTGAGGTCCTTGAGTCCGTCCGCGGGTTCGGGCTCGGGAATGGCGGCCGGCATGGCGCTGGCCAGAACGGGCGCGGGCTGGGCAGGTTGCGGAGGCGCCGCTGCGACGGGAGGCTCGGGAGGTGCGACGGGGTTGCTGCCCGTGATCTCCGGAACGTCGGCGGGTTCGGTCTCGACCGCCGTCGGCGCCGTCGGAACAGGACCGCCATAGGCGCCGTCCGTCGTTACGGCCGCCACACGCACCGGAGCAGCCGGCTGCGGCGCGGATACCGACACTGTCTCGACCACCCTGGGCGGGGTGGCCGCCGCGACCCTCTCCGGCGCCTTCCCTTCCGGTCCGGGCGGCGGCACGGCCAGCCAGCCGGCGAGGAGCACGCTGGTCACCAGAAGGAGGAAGAGGGCCCACAACGAAAGATCGCCCTTGCGACCGCTGGGAGCTTGGGCACGGGAGAGATCGCCAATTCGCATGGAAGTCTCACGGCTATGTCCTTCGGATCGCCTTTGTTAGGCGCGGGATGTGGCGCAGACATGGCAGCCGAAAATCATGCACGGCCCAAAGGTGGATGCCTCCTTCGCACGTGTTCACACCGGGGATGACGTCGCTCGCAATATCGCCTCGGAGCGCATCCCGACGAGCGGTGGATAGCGGGCACCCTCGAAAACGAACAACTTGCAAACGTTATATAGTTTTTTTTGCGAATGTGCCGCACATCGGCCTGTGATGTGCGCCGTCCTTTCCATGCTTCTCTGTCTCTTATCCGGCAAGGCCGCTTCGCAGACCGCCTGGTCTCAGTCGCGCGGGAACGAGTTGCACATCGCCCGCGCCGCATCCACGGACCAGCGGGCGATGAGCTTCTCGGAGATCGTCGCTCCGAGCATGGTGTAGAACCTTTTCGCCGGCATGTTGTCGACCAGAAGCTCCCAGCGCACGGTCATCTCCTGTGCGGCGGCGATCTCCGCCATTCGCCGCATCAGCGCGCGGCCGGCGCCAAGCCCGCGGGCGCGTTCGCGCACGTAGAGGTCGTCGAGATTGATGAACTCGCCGCCGCCCCAGATCGAATAGCGGATCAGTAGCTCAAATAACCGACTACGCCCTCCGCATCCTCGGCGAGCAGAACCCTGAAGCGCGGCGCGGGACCGAAGCCGTGCTCGCGCAGCCGCGCCTCGTCGATGCGAATGGCATCGGAGAGGTTCTCGAATGCCGCAAGTTCCTTGATCAGGTCGAGGATCACCGGCACGTCGCCGGCTTCGGCGTCGCGCACGACGATGGAGCGGTTCAGGGTCATGGAAGTCTCGGACCGGGAGGATGAATGATGGCGGGAAGGCGGATAGCACGCACGGCGCGCGCATGACAGAGCCGACCGCCCCCACCTCACTCACCGGGCGAGGTGCGGACGTCAGGCGATCGATGTTCATCCACATTCACCCGAGTCCTCGTACCGGGGAGGTTGCACGATGACCGTCTCGAAGCGTCTCAATAACGAAGGCGTCCCCGGAGTGCACTGGAGCCTCCTTCGAGACGACGCTGTCGCGGCTTCTCAGGATGAGGGTGGGAGCGGTTGCGGCCTTCGTCGATGTGGCGCTGTCTGGCGCGACCTTGTTCCCTCCCCCTTGTGGGGAGGGCCAGGGTGGGGGTGCCGGCACCAGACCTTCATAGGCTATCGCTCACACCCCCACCTCCAACTCCTCCCCACAAGGGGGAGGAGAGCCGGTCGGCGCTTCCGGCGAGGCCCGAGATCGTGGGAGGAGAGCAACGCGGCGCTTCCGGCGAGTTCGAACTCCGGGGGAAGACAGTTCGCGCGGCGCGTTGCGCACCTCCATCAGGCCTGCGATCCGCAAGCGCCAGACGGCGCGAGCCGCGCGGAACTCCGACACGGCCCGTCATCGCCTGTCGTGGCGTTCCGCCTGCGCCTCAGACCACGTAGTAGCCCATCGGGTCGGAGCCGAAGCTTCCGGGCTCGATATCGACGAGGAGCGGTTTGTTGCTGCCCCCATGGAGCCGGTAGAATTCGGCGCCATGCTCCTCGGTGGTGGCGGTGAAGTAGAGCTTCCTGCCGCTGACGGTGAAGTCGTGCGGGTTCGAGCTCTCCTCACCCCTGTTGATGTCGATCAGCTTCGGCTTGCAGCGCCCCGGCCCCAGCTTGTACAGCTCGCGCCCATGCTCCTCCGTGTAGGCGCTGAAATAGAGCTGCCCCCTGAACTCGGTGAAGCCGAACGGGTTCGAGCTTTCCGCGCCGCGATTGATATCGATGAGAACGGGTTTCTTGCTGCCCGGAGCAAGCCGGTAGAGCTCGCGCCCATGCTCTTCCGTCGTGGCCGTGAAGTAGAGGTGGCCCCTGTACCCGGTGAAGGCGTCCGGATTCGAATCCGCAGCGCCGGGATTGATGTCGATCCGCGTCGGCGTGGTGCTGTCGTCGGCCAGCCGATAGAGCTCCCGCCCCGCCTCCTCCGTTCCCGCGGCGAAGTAGACGGCATCTTTGAACGCGGTGATCTTGTCCGGAAACGAGCTTGCGGGACCGGGATTCACGTCGATGATCGTTCCCGTGTCGCAGCCCGGCGTGAAGCGCATCAGCTCCACCTCCAGGCCGTCTCTGCGCGCGGGGAAGTAGAACGCGCCGTCGAGCTCCGTCATGGTCGTGGTGCCCTGCAGGGAATCGCCGGGACCGGGCGTCAGGTCGATCACGGTGGGCGTGCTGCTGCCCGCTTCGAGACGATAGAATTCGATGCCGCGCTCCTCGGTCTGCGCGCCGAAATAGAGCGTGTCGCCGAACACCTGCAGCCGCGTGATGCTCAGTTCCGCCCCGTCCGCGGTCTCGATCCGTTCGGGCGTGTTGCTGCCCGGAGCGAGCCGGTAGAGCCGCGTGCCGAGGTCGTCCGTGAACGCGGTGAAATAGAGGTGGCCGTCGAACTCGATGAGGTTGATGGGAAGCGAGCCGAACTGTTCCGGCCCCGGACCGCCGGGCCCCTTGTTGATGTCGATCAGGATCGGCGTCTTGCTGCCCGCGGGCAGCCGGTAGAGCTCCGTTCCGTATTCCGGCGTCGTCGCCGTGTAATAGAGGTCGCCGTTGAACACGGCGAGGGGCCGCGGACCGGGGACGAATTCGCCCAGATCGATGTTCAGGGAAATGGGTTTCGAGCTCCAGTGCGGAAGCCAGTGCAGCTCCCTGGTCCCTTCCTGGGTCAGGGTGTGGAAATACAGACCTCGTCTCGCCATCGGGCACTTCCTGAAAAAGCGGTTGGTGGGACTGCCCCTCGACTCGCAACACTTTGCGCCTGCCCGGCAGGCATAGAATTATTCGCAATCTCGATACGGCGGAAGCAAACCGAGACCACGCAATGCTTGGTTGCCTGCACACCGTCGATGCACAATCACGATGACATGATTTGCCAGCGCGGGACCTCAATCTTTCGGATACGGCGCTCCGCAACAAATGGTTGAGGGGCTACCTCTTTTGATAGAAACAACGCCCAGCATCCACAGAGACGACTGCCTCGAAGTACGAAGCGTTTCCTTGCGCTTCGCAGATGACGACTTGCAGAATCATGACCCTGCATCTCTTCACTTTGAAACCATAGAAGACGAAACCGACACATCATGGAATATTCTGCGCGCACCGGAATGAATTCTTTAAGCTTTCCAATCTAACGTTACGCTATGCATCACGCGATGCATCCGCCGTTGCACATTCCGTCGGTGAACAGCCTCATTCCAAGGGGGTCGGCCGTGGCCGCCATGTTGTCCCGCATATCTCTCCGGTTTCAGATCCTCACGACCTGCCTCGTCGGCGTCGTCGGCATTCTGGCACTTGCCCTCGTCTACGTCATAGGATCCGGCACGGCCGAGCAGCAGCGAAGGGCGGCCGCCGCCGCAACGAAGCTGGAGCTTCTGGTCGTCGAGATCGACGCGGACCTGCTCAACGCACGCCGCGCCGAGAAGGACTTCTTCCTGCGCGCCGACGAAAAATACGCGGCCCGCCATGCGGAGATCGTCGAGGAGGCCCAAGGCGACCTGAAGGAGGCTCATGAACTCACGGGATCGTCCGCCGGCGGCGACCTCCTGGCGAAGGTCACGCAGATCGAGAAGGGGATCGGAGCCTATGCGGAGCGGTTCAGGAACACTGTCGCGCTGCGGCAGAAGCTGGGGCTGAACGAGGAGAGCGGCCTGCAAGGCAGCCTGCGCGGGTCCGTGCGAGCCGTCGAGAAGAAGCTGGCCGAGTTCGACGAGCCGCGGCTGATGATCCTGATGCTGATGATGCGGCGGCACGAGAAGGATTTCATGCTCCGCTTGGACGCGAAATACGGTGAGGAGATGAAGAAGCGGGCGGACGAATTCGCGAAGGCGCTTTCGACATCCACCCTCGCGCCCGCCACCCGCAGCGACGTGGCTGCCGCCATGGCGGCCTATCAGCGGGACTTCGCGGCCTACATGGAGACCCAGCTCAAGTTGGCGGAGGAGATGAAGTCCGTCTCGTCCGCCTATGCCGAATTCGAGCCGACGATGGATGAGGTCAAGAAGGCGGCGGAAGAGGTCTATAAAGCCGCCCGCGCCGATGCCGAGGCCACAGAAGCCCGCACCTCGCTTCTGATGTGGTCGGCCATCGCCATCGTGCTCGTTCTCGTCCCCTCGCTGGCCGTCGGCCTGGGCAACGCGATCGCGAAGCCCCTGCTGCGCATCACGGAGGCGATGCAGCGCCTCACCGAGGGCCAGCTCGCCGTCGCCGTGGACGGCACGGGCCGCCGCGACGAGATCGGCGCGATGGCCCGCGCGGTTCAGGTGTTCAAGGAAGCGTTGATTGCGAAGAAGGCGGCCGACGAAGCCGCCGCGCTCGAAGCCGACGCCAAGATGCGTCGCGCCGAGACCCTCGACCGGCTCACCAAGCGCTTCGAGGCCAACATTTCTGTCCTGACGCAAAGCCTGTCGGGCGCCTCGACCGAAATGGAGGCGACCGCCCGGTCGATGACCGCAATCGCCAATCAGACCAGCAGCCAGTCCATGGGCGTGGCCTCCTCCGCGCGGCAGACCTCGGCCAACGTGCAGACGGTGGCGGCCGCGACGGAAGAGCTCTCGATCTCGATCCGCGACATCGCCGGTCAGATCCTCCGGTCCTCGCACATCGCCGAGCGCGCCGTGGAGGGAACGAAGCGGACGAACGTGACGGTCCAGCAGCTGTCCGGCATCGCCGAGAAGATCGGCAACGTGATCGCGCTCATCAACACCATTGCGGGCCAGACCAACCTGCTGGCGCTCAACGCCACCATCGAGGCGGCGCGCGCGGGCGAAGCCGGCAAGGGCTTCGCCGTGGTGGCGAGCGAGGTCAAGGAACTCGCCAACCAGACCTCCAAGGCCACCGAGGAGATCGGCAGCCAGATCGCCAGCGTCCAGCAGGCGACCCAGGAGGTGGTGGGCGCCATCCAGGAGATCGCGCAAACCATCTCGGAAATGTCGCAGATCTCCACCAGCCTCGCGGCCGCGATGGAGGAGCAGGGAGCCGCAACGGCCGAAATCTCCCGCAACGTGCAGGAGGCCGCGCAGGGCACAGAGTTCGTCACCGGCAGCATCACCGACGTGCAGCATGGCGCGGGCGAGACCGGGGCCGCCGCATCCCAGGTTCTGGGAGCGGCGCAGGAACTGGCGCGCCACTCGGAGGAACTCAGCCGCGAGGTCGAGCACTTCCTCAGCGGCGTGAAGGCGGCCTGACGGCTGACGCGGCACCGCGGGCCCGGAGCCATCCGCTCCGGGCCTTCTTTTTGGGTCAGATCCCGCTGCGCAGGCGCCGGTCGCAGCTGAAGATGCACCAGCCGATCTGGCTGATGTTGACGAGCATGCCGACCACGGCGAACAGCGCCACCGCGACCGTGCCGTCCTGGTACACGAAGGCGCCGACGGCGAGCGCGGAGGTGCGCAGGGCCAGCACCACGATCTCATAGGCGAGAAGATGCCCCTGAAGCCCGAGGATCGGGATGGCCTGATAGGCGGGCGAGCCGATGAAGACGATGTAGAACCACAAGGACAGCCAGCGGGCGTAATCCCCCGCGGCGGTCCATTCCACGCCGAAGACGAGGCTGAAGAGCCAGGGCGCGAAGGCGATCATGATCCCGAAGGGAAGAAGGCCGACCGCCGCCAGCGCGGCGGTGCCCTTCAGGAGCAGCGGACGCAACCTTTCCGACCGGTGGCTCGCCTCCGCGATGCGCGGCAGGAACACCGTGCCCACCGCCGCCGAGATGACCGTGATGGGGAGCGACACCACCCGGTAGGACAGGACGTAGAACCCCGCCGCCACCGGTCCCACCAGGGCCGCCAGCATGAGCGACGGGATATTGTGCGAAAGGCCGTTGAGCCAGTCGTGCGGCGCGCGAAAGAGCGGGAAGTCGCGGTAGCGATAGGCCACGTCCCTCAGCGGCACCGGTGGATCCTGATCGGCGCGTTTTCCCGGCACGAGCGTGTCGCGGGCGCTGGTCCAGAGCAGCGCCAGCTTGAGCAGGCCCGCGAGCGCCACCGACGCGAGCAGCACGGGCGCCGTCGCCGCCACGAAGCCGACCGCCGTCTTCGCGCCGCCGACGATGGTCGCCTCCGCGACGGAGATGCGCGAAAGGGCGCCGAACTGCTTCTTGCGCGCCAGCCAATGGTGGAACGGCTGCGCGACGGCTATGACGAGGATCGTCACCGGCGCGAGCCACAGCAATTGCGAGGGTGCGGTGAACCCGATCGCCTCCGCGATGTCGCGGTGGAAGATGCCGAACACCAATGTCGAGAGCGCCGTCACCGCGAGGCTGATCAGCACCGAGAGCCGGAAGAGCGCCCGCGCCTCGTTGTCGGTCGCGGGCAACACGATGGATGCGCCGTAGGCCAGATTGGCGAAGGGCAGCACGAGGCCGACCGCCGCCAGGAAGATGCCCTGCACGCCGAAGATCTCCGGCCCGTAGAGGCGCGTGATGAGCGGCGAGAAGGCCAGCGTGATGAGTTGAGCCGCCGCGGTGCCGCCCACCACCACGGCGACGCCGCGCAGGAACGCGTGTCCGCGCAGGCGGTCGATCCAGACAGCCGCCCTTCCCGGCGGGCTGACGCCGCTCGAGCGCAGGCGCCGCCGCGGCGGGCGGCCGAGGAGCGGCCTTCTCTCGGGGATCGGCGCGATCATGGAATCCCGCCGTCCTTCTCTCTGTCCGGAGCGGGGCGGCTCTCCGCCGCCCGTTGGGGCTTGCGGTCTCCCCGGCGCCGGAACCGGCGATGGGCTTCCTTCAGGGCTTCCGGAATGTTCGGCCGCACGTAATCGCGGTAGATCGAGCGCGACACCACGCGCGACAGCTGGAACAGAACCGGCAGCGCGTTCGCGCGCACGAGATGCACGTTGGTGTAGGCGTCCTGCGGCATGTGCCAGTAGCGGTGCGCCTCCGCGAAGCTCATGTGATTGATCTCGTCGATCTCGGGACGGGAGAAGGCGTCCTTCAGCGCCTCCGCCGTGACGAGAGTGCCGGGCCTGCACATGGCGAAGTTCTCGTCGAACGCCACCTTCGGGAGCATGAGGGCGCTCCCGCAGCGGATGCCCAACCGGGCCGCCACGAGGTGATCGTCCACCCGGATACCGTACCATTCCAGACCTCCCTCGGCAGCGAAGTTCCTCACCAGGGTGGTGTGGTATGCGAGGGAGTTCTCGTTGTTGAGGATTGCCGTGCCGAGGCGCCCTTTCCAGCCCGATGCCTCGAGGGCCAGGAACTCGTCCAGGAACCCGACATCGGCCTCGTCCCCTTTCCTGATCTCGACCGAGACATGCCCCATTCCATCGAGCTTCCTTCGATAGCGCTTGAGGTTGGTGCGCATCTTTCCGGCGGTCGTCAGAAAGCTGTCGAAATCGCCGCTCACGTCGAGAAAGGAGTTCATGTAGCGCGCACCGCGACGCACCACGTAGCCTTCAAGCCCCTCCTCCAGGGCCGCCCACAGGGGCGAGTTGCTGCGCACCGCCATGAGATCGATGCCGAGATGGCTCGGCACCTCCCTGTCGACGGCTTCCAGCAGCGCCCGCAACGCGGGTCCCGCCTGGTCCGGCGCCAGCAGGATCCTGTCCATGGTGACATGCCTGTCGCAGGTGCGCAGGACGGGCCGGCTCCGGCCCAGCACCGAGTGCGGCCCGGCAATCACCGGCACCACGCCGACGAGCCTTTCGGCCAGATAGACGAAGCAGCAGAACCAGTATTCGCCGGGCTCCGGACCATGGCGGAAACCGGCATCGACCCAAGCCGGCAGCAGCGTCGCCAGCTTCTGCGGCGCCTCCAGGGCCAATCGCCGCCACGAGTCGAAATGCGGCCGCAAAGCTTCGAGATCATGAACGACGACCGTGCGCAGCCCGGTCGACGGGATGGTCCTGGACCGCCGGCGACCCTGTACGTGATAACTGTGGCTTGATCCCATCTCGCTGACCGTGCTGGGGCTCCGTCGCGGCATGCCCGCAGGTCAATATTGGCACCGCTGCCCAAAGGTCATGACCTCTATATTGGGTATCCCGCCTCTGGCCGCCGAGACATCCGGGCTACTTCACAAGATGAGGAAAAATGCATCCGGGAAATACGGCCATCGGGAGTTGTCTCGCCCCGGCAGTCGCCCGGCGCCGGTCGGGACCCGGTGCCTACACCCTCACGTCCGCACTTCTCACGCCACCGCGGGACCTGTAGCATCTTCCCCAACGTAATTGGGTGCGGGACACATGACAGACGGGGTTGGGCACCGGAGGAGGACGAGGCCGCTTCTCCTCCTGATCGCCGCGGGGCTCCTGACGGGCGCGGCGGCTCAGGCCCAGGGAAACGGCAAGCCGCAGCTCCTGTGCCCGGGCTCGGCGAAGATGATGGCGGCGGACCCGCTCCTGCGCGACGCGGTCAAGACCGCCTATCCGAAGATCGCGGAGAGCCGTCGCAGCGTTCGCCAGCACGGGGCGGCGCCGTGCCTCTTTCCCTACCAGGCCATTCTCTACGGCGATTCGGTGGTGCTGCTCACCCTGGGCCGGATTCCCGGAGAGGCCTGTCATGGCTGCGCCGGCGAGCTGAGCGCCGTCTTCCTGCGCAAGAGCAAGGACGACCTGACCGTCGAAGGGCGCCATGACGAGTTCGCCGAAAGCGGAACCTTCGGCGATCCCGGCATCGTCACCCCCACGCGGCTCGGTCCCGACAACGGCATCGTCATCGAGGGCGGCGGCACGTTCCAGGGCGAGACGTCGAGCTCCCTGCAGGCCTTCATCTTCCGGGACAGACGCGCCGTCAGGCTCGGCCCCAGGGACGGCATTCCGCTGCGCCTGAGCAACTGCGAGGCGAAGGAAAAGGGCGAACCCTGCACGGACATCAACGCCGCCTGGCGCGTGGATCCGGGCGGTCGCCTGCTGATCGATTACGGCGGCAAGTTCGCCGACGGAATCAAGGTGGCCACGACGGTCATCTACGAGCGTCGCGGCGACAAGCTCGCCCTCGCCTCCGGCAAACCGCCTGCGTTCTGAGGCCGGAAGGGTCCGCCTCCCCCGCCTTCACTTCCCGGTCCGGCAGAACGAAACCGGGCGCGACAGGAGCTTCCCGCCGCGCCCGCTCGGGACAACGAATCTTCCTTTACGGTTCGAGTCCGAACAACACCTTGCCGGTTTCCATGTCGAAGGGGGCCGAGAAGTGTTCGTGCACGATCGTCCACTGGTCGGCCTTCTTTCGGCAGCCGACGCTCACGCGCATCCAGCAGAACTTCTCTTCGCCGTTCGCATCCGCTCCACCGCAGCGGCTGAGATAGTGGCCGAAGGCCACGTCCTCGCCCGCCGCAATGGCGAGGTCGTGAATCTCGAAGGTCATGGCGCCCTCGCACATGTCCATGCACGCCTTCCAGTGCTGGCTGTAGGCGTCGACTCCCTTGAACTGCAGCTGCGCGATGGCGTCGAAGGCCACGATGTCCGGCGCATAGTGGGATGCGATCGCATCCACGTCCTTGGCTCGGACCGCCTTGAGCCAGGAATGCAGCAGATCGCGAACCTGGTCCTCGGACCTGACTTTGTAGGCAGCGGTATCCATGGTCTTCTCCCTCTTCGAGAATGGTCGGCCGTGCCGACGGTGTGGCGATGGGTGTGATCGCTTCCCAGCCTGGACATCTGGCGGCCCGGTGAGTCCGAGCACTCGGTCTTGACAAATACGTTGATATCAACATAATAAAAACCATGTCAAGCCGTGACGAGCTTCCCTTCGATCTCACCCTCAGGGTGCGCGATACCTGCCTGTGCCTGCACGTGCAGCGTGCGGCCCGGGCCGTCGCCCGTCGCTACGACGTGGCGCTGCGGCCCCTGGGGCTGACGAATTTCCAGTTCTCGCTGCTGATGTCGCTCAACCGGCCGGCGCCGCCGACCATGAGCCAGGTCTCGTCCCTGCTGGCCATGGACCGCACCACCCTGACCGCCAACCTGAAGCCGCTGGAGCGGCGGGGCCTCGTGACGGTGGGCGTCGATCCGGCCGACAAGCGCAGCCGGCTCCTGAGCCTGACGCCCGAAGGCCGCTCGCTGCTGGCGGCGGCCATGCCGCTCTGGGAGAAGGCCCAGGAGCAGACGGCGCAGCTGATCACGCAGGCCGAGCCCGATGCCCTGAGGGCGGATCTGCGCGCGCTGTCCTGAATCCGGCGTCGCCTACGCGTCGCGGAAATAGGGCTCGACCTTGCCCTTGAGCTTGATCGTCATGGGATTGCCCGCGCGATCCTTGGCATTGCCGGCGGTGACCCGGATCCAGCCTTCGCTGACGCAGTACTCGTCCACATTGGTCTTTTCGGCCCCGTTGAAGCGGATGCCGATGCCGCGCGAGAGGAGGGCCTCGTCGTAGTAGGGGCTGCTGGGATTCACGGACAGGCGGTCGGGGGGCGTGTCGGTCATGGCTCTGCGGCTCACTCTCGTTCCTGGTTTGATTTGCGGCGCAACCTAGCCGCAGACGGCCGCGCTGCCAATCGCCCGGAAACGGAGTATCCCCTGCCCCGGCAGCCTCAGCCGGTTTCGCCCGCCGCCACCCGCTCGGTGGCCCGGCGCCAATAGATCTCGCCGTCGTATTTTTCGCGCAGATCGTCGAGTTCGCGGCGGAGCTCGCCCAGACGCAGATCCATGCGATGCACCTGCCGTCGCCTCCGGCGCAGCATGGCGGCCAACACCACCGCCAGAAGCCCCGCCAGGACCGTGAGCGCCGTGAGCGCCCAGCGGAAGAGCGGGTCCGTCCCGACCTGGAAGCTGAAGAGTGCGATGGCGGCCAGAACGAGCGTGAGAAGAAAGGCGGTGAAGCTGCGGAACAGGAGCGCCAGGATCGCCGGCGCCGCCAGGATCGCCAGGAGCACCGGATCCAGGGTGCGGAGCATCTCGGTGAGCTGCTCGCCCCAGCGAAGCAGCTCGGGCCAGAGGTTCCGCCAGAGATTCTCCACCTCGACCATCGCCGCCTCCGCTCCAATCCATCCGCAGGGGATGGGCAGGGAGACACCATATCAGACGACATCGCCTTTTCCGAGACGGACCAAAGGGCAGCCGCTGCCGCGTCGTTCAGAGAGCGTGGAGGAGCCCTTCCTTCGGCCGGGCGCTGACGGCGACCTTCGCCTGCTCGATGCGAACCAGAACCGCCGTCCGGTCGCTGGGCGCGAGACCGGCCTCTCCGACCGTCTCCGCCAGCTTGGCGAGCTGCAGCGTCACGGCCTCGCGCATGGCGTCGGTCTTCGCGGCGGGCGCGAGCTGCCCCAGCACGTCGGCCATCCGGATGAGCACGGCGGGATGCCCGCGGGCCGCCTGGCGGATGGCGTCGAAGGCCGCGTCGGCTAGCCCCTCGACGTCCGAGCGCTGGGCGATGACGCGCATCGCCCCTTCCTTGTCCCGCAGCACCCTCGGTTGGAGCTGCCGCCCGAAGATCTCCTCCAGGGCGGCTCCCAGACGGTTGATGACCGCGATCGCCGTGAAGGGATCGTTGATGCCCGGCGAGAGGGCCCGCAGGGCAATCTCGACGAGCTGACGCAATCCGTATTCCAGGTCCTGCGCCGGGCTGCGCTGGCTGTCGATCACGAAGGCGCGCCGCACCGCCTCGGCGGCGTCGGGCTCGAGCGGGCGCTCGCCATGAACGACCACGTGCTCGCCGCTCTTCATGACGAAGTGCCCTGCCCGCACCTTCACCTCGAGGAGCGCCATCTCGCGGCAGGCGACGGCGACGAGCTCGTCGTAATCGATCACCTGGATGTACCCGCTCCGGCCGAGCGAAATCGTGCAGGCTTTCCGCATCGTCACGTCCGGCACGGCACGCTCCGTCCCGTCCGCCTCATCGGGCAGCATCTCGCAAATGTCGCCGTAGAGATCGCTCGCCACCCGCGCGACGATGTTGTCGGCGATGATCGAGCGGGCGATCTTGTGCACGTAGAAGAGCAGCGCGAAGAGGCAGACGATGGTGAGCCCGCTGCCGAGGGTCACCGCGATATGCGGCACCCCCTCGGAGCCGAGATCCTCGTCGAGGGTGCGCAGCACCACGAGCACGTAGAGAATGGTGCCCAGGAAGAGGCCGAGAACCACCTGGATCTGCCGGTCGGCCATGAAGGTGCTGATGAGGCGCGGCCCGAGCTGGTTCGCCGACAGGGTGAGGATCACGAAGGTGACCGAGACGATGAGGGAAATCATCGTCATCAGGCCCGAGAGCTGGCTCGACAGGAGATCCCGGGCGCTGCTGGCATCGCCGCTGTAGAGCCACCAGAGCTTGCCGTCGTCCCAGGATGCGAAGAGCACGGCGCCCGAATTGAGGACCCACAAGGCGAAGGCCATGGACAGGACGCTGATGACCAGCGGAATGATCCAGAGCTGCGCGCGCAGGAGAGCGAGGATGTTGCGGACCCGATCCATGAATGGTCAACCTTGAGCAGGCCCGGAGGATCCATGGGAGGCCGTCCGCTTGCGCTGCAGCCTTTCGGTGAGAGGCTATAGGCCGGTCGGCCAAGCGTATGGGCGAAATGGGGAGGACCGAGGTCCTCCCCACGATTCGTTACGGACGCGGAGCCGTCGTGCCCGTTCCGGTCGTACCGGTGCCGGTCGTGCCGGTCGTGCCGGCGCCCGATCCGCGGTTGCTCTCCTCGAACTTCGGCGCGTTCTGGAGCTGCTCCTTGGTCATGACGACCACGATCATGTCCGGCGCGCTGGCATTGGCACCCCCGGCCATGCCCTGCTGGTTGTTGCCCGTCCGGGCGGCCGTGTTCTGACCGGCGCCGCCCATGGTGGTGGCGCCACCCGTCGTGGTTCCGGTCGTGCCGGCGGTCCCGCCGACGGAGCCCGTGGCGGTGGCATTCTGCTGACCGCCGAACTGGACCGCGTCCATCGGAATGGCAACGTGCGTCTCGCCGATGCCGAGGAAGCCGCCGATGTCCACGACCACGGCGCGGGCCCGGCCGCTGCTGTCGATCAGGACGTCGCCGACCTCGCCGATATCCTCGTTGTTGGCGCCACGGACATCGGTGCCGATCAGCTCGGAGGCGCGGTACATGCCGGGCTCGCGCTGGGTGATGAAGGAGTTGGCGCCCATGGCCGCGTTGGGGTTCGCCCCCATGGTGGAACCGGCCGGTCCGGCCGGGGTCGTCACGGGAGCCGTGTTCGTCGCCGGGGCCGTCGGGGACGTCTGGGCCAGGGCCGGCGCCGCGAACAGGGCGGAAGCGGCAAGGCATGCCGCCATATGGCGTTTCAGCATAAGTCTCTCCATTCTGTCGAATGAGATCCCACTTGATCCCGAAGGAGAACGTATACTGCCCGGCTTGGTTCAGTCGGGGCGCCGCGGATTGCAGCAAGGCCCCTGTTCGGCAGCGCGCTTCAGTCCGGGCGCCGCCCCTGCAGTTCCTTCCGCAGCAGGGCGATTTCCTCGCGCAGGGCGGCCAGGTCCCCGACGCCGGCGACGTCGCTTTCCCGGGATTTCGCCTCCTGGCCGATGAAGAAGGTGGCGAAGCTGGCGGTGATGTAGCCGAACACGGCGAAGCCGTAGAGCGAGATCAGCAGGGTCAGAAGCCGCCCCTCGGCCGTCTTGGGCCAGAAATCCGATCCCATGGTGGTGACCAGCATGGCGGTCCACCACAGGGCGTCGCCATAGCTCTCGAACCCGCCCTCCACCTCCCGCGCGGATTCGAAGGCCAGCATCCCGGCCGCGCCGAGCACCGTCACGAGAACGGTGGCGCCGAGCACGTAGCCGAGGCCGCGCCGGCCGAAGCTCTTGCGCAGGGCGTTCAGCCCTCGGTTGGCCGTGCCGACGATGCGCACGAGGCGCAGGCCCCGCGCCAGGCGCAGGAAGCGCAGGACGTAGAACATGCGGAAGGCGGGCGCGAGCAGGGCCACGATGGTGATCGGGTTGCGGCGCAGGAAGTTCAGCTTGTCCGGGGCCAGGACGAGGCGCAGGACGAACTCGGCGATGAAGACGATCCAGATGATCGTGCCGAGAAGCTCGAACACGCCGGACGTGCCCCAGACCAGCTCGACGAGGACCAGGGAGAGCCAGACGAAGCTGAGCACCAGCATCGGGGTCTCGAGCCACTCCTCGAGCTGGGTCAGGACCTGCCAGCGCTCCTCGCGCTCGGCCTCCGGCGCCTGGTTCGGATCGCTCACCGCTCGCTCCTCCTCCGCTTCAGCCTGCCCTCCTTTCGGTTCCCGGCAATCGCGCGGACGAAGTCACCGCCCGAGCGCCTGCATGGCCTGCGCCGCGTAGCGGGTGCCGGCGGCGGCGCCGGGCGGGATGATCCGGTCGATGCGCTCCATGTCCTCCTGCGTCAGCAGCACGTCGAGGGCGCCCACGTTCTCCTCCAGATAGCGCCGGCGCTTGGTGCCGGGGATCGGCACGATGTCCTCGCCCTGGGCCAGCACCCAGGCCAGGGCAAGCTGGGCGGGCGTACAATCCTTCTCGCGCGCCATGGCCTCGATCTCGCGCACGAGGTCGAGGTTCTTCTGGAAGTTCTCGCCCTGGAAGCGCGGGCCGTTGCGCCGCCAGTCGTCAGGGTCGAGATCGTCCAGGCTCTTGATCTGCCCCGTGAGAAACCCGCGCCCCAGGGGGCTGTAGGGCACAAAGCCGATGCCGAGTTCGCGCACCACGCCCAGGATCTCGTCCTCCGGGTCGCGGCTCCACAGGGAATACTCGGTCTGCAGCGCCGTGATCGGATGCACCGAATGGGCGCGGCGGATGGTCTGGGGACCGGCTTCCGACAGGCCGAGATAGCGAACCTTGCCCTCGCGCACGAGGTCGGCCATGGCGCCGACCGTGTCCTCGATGGGCGTCTCGGGATCGACCCGGTGCTGGTAGTAGAGGTCGATGGTCTCGACCTCAAGCCGCTTCAGGCTCGCCTCGCAGGCCTGGCGCACGTAGTCGGGCTTGCCGTTGATGCCCAGGAAGGTCCCATCCGGCGCGCGCATGTTGCCGAACTTGGTGGCGAGCACGACCCGGTCGCGCCGGTCGCGGACGGCGCGGCCGACGAGCTCCTCGTTGCGCCCGACGCCGTACATGTCCGCCGTGTCGAGGAAGGTGACGCCGAGCTCGACGGCCCGGTGGATCGTGGCGATGGCCTCGTCCTCGTCACGGCCGCCGTAGAAGTCCGACATACCCATGCAGCCGAGACCGATGGCGGATACCTGCAACTGACCGAGTCGACGCTGCTGCATGGGAAATCTCCTGGGTTGGAAGGTTCGGCCTGAACACACCGCGGCGCACCCGATTCCCTCACGAGGGCATGGTGCCGTAGGCGTCGGCCATCGTGGCGATGTCGTCCAGCTTCGCGGTGAAGATGGTCCAGTCGTCGCGATCGGCAATGGGGGCCCAGGCCGCCTCCACATCCTCGACGAGCATGGTGCAGGGGCTCGTACGGGCGAAATAGGGATGGTCCAGCCGCGCATCCGGCGCAGGCTCGAAGCCCTCCATCGCCGCGTGCACGGGACGGAAGGCGGGCTGCGCATAGAACGCAGCCGAGGGGCTTCGCGCGGCCCGCTGCTCGCTCGCCCATCCGCCGCGCCAGTCGAACAGGGTCTGCTCGAAGGGCGCCTTCGTCTCGTGCAGGAAGGTCCAGAGCGCCCGGGCGAGCCTGCCGTCGCGCTCGAACCCCGCCGAAGCCAGGCCGAGACGGCGCAGGAGCGCGGCCGGAAACTCCCGGTGCAGGGCGGGCTCGAAAACCTGAAGCGCCTTTTCGAGCTCCGCCTGCGGCGCGAGCGGCAGAAGGCATTCCGCCAGCCGGAAGAGATTCCACAGCAGCGCATCGGGCTGGCGGCCGAAGGCGTAAAGCCCGGTCTCGTCGAAATAGGCGGCGGTGAAGGCCGGATCGTAGGCGGGAATGAAGCGCCAGGGGCCGTAGTCGAAGCTCTCGCCGGTGACGTTGATGTTGTCGGTGTTGAGCACCCCGTGCACGAAGCCCGCCGCCATCCACTGCGCGCCCATGCGCGCCACCCTCCGGCAGACCTCCTCGAGAAAGGCCGCCGCACGGGCGGGCTCGTCCTCGCGCCGCGCATCGGGCATGTAGGTCTCGACGGTGTAGTCGAGGAGCGTGCGGATGTTGTCCGTCTCGTCGAGATAGAGGAAGCGCTGAAACGTCCCGATGCGGATGTGGGAATGGCTCAGGCGCACCAGCACCGAGGAGCGCGTGGGGGAAGGCTCGTCGCCGCGCTCCAGCTCCTCCCCGGTCTCGATCAGGCTGAAGGTCTTGGAGGTTTCGACGCCGAGCGCCTCCAGCATCTCCGTCGCCAGCACCTCGCGCACCCCGCCCTTCAGGGTCAGCCGTCCGTCCGCGTGGCGCGACCAGGGCGTCTGGCCGCTGCCCTTGGTGGCGAGATCGAGCAGCCGCCCGTCCGCGAGGTCGTGCAGCTGCGCGAAGAGAAAGCCGCGCCCGTCGCCGAGATGGGGATTGTAGGTCCGGAACTGGTGGCCGTGATAGCGCAGCGCCAGCGGCTCCCGCAGGCTCCCCGCAAGCGGCTCGAAGCGCCCGAAATGGGCGATCCACTCCTCATCCGTCAGCGTGTCGAGTCCGACCCTGGCCGCCCAGCGCCGGTTGCGGTAGCGCAGGATGTGCTGCGGGAACGAGGCGGGCGCGACCACGTCGTAGAAATCGGAGCCGAGGCTCGCGTGGCGCGTCGAGGGGCGAACGGCGGTTGAAACGGGCATCGGGAACCAATCGCGCTGCAGTCGAAAAGGTTCAACGCATCAGGCGCCGTTTCGGCGCAGGCGGAGCTCTGTCGGCATATCTCGCATACCGCGTGTGAACCCGAACGGCCCGGTCCGGGTTGTCCCTTCAGATCATTTGCAGGAAACACGCCATGTTCAAGCTCATTCGCAATTTCTTCATCCTCCGGCAGGCCTGGAAGCTCATCAAGCGCCGGCGCTAGCGCTCGCGCGGCGCAGCACGCGAAGCCAGTCGCGGGCGGCCGTGAACGCGGCCGCCCGCCGACGCGCGCACAGAGCCGGCTCCTGGGCCCGCTGGAGATGGTGGAGCAGGGCTCCGGACAGGGCGTTCGACGCTCCCGCAATCCAGTAAGCGTCACGGACCGACGAGGTGAGGCCCCCGTCCGCTCCGAAAGCGGACAGGTAGGCCGCGAGCAGCGTGTCGTGCCGGCGCCCCGCCTCGGGCTCCCAGACGCGGAGCGATTGCAGCCAGGAGCTCGCATCCTCGAGCGGAGAGCCGAGGCGCGCCCGCCCCCAATCCAGGAGAACCGGCTCGGCGCCCTGCCCCCTCCGGCACACCAGCACATTCCCGGGATGAACGTCGCCATGGATCGGCCGGCATCCGAACGGGTGCTCGGCCAGGAGCTGCTCGCGCAGGCGCACCCGCTCCAGCACGATGCGCCTCAGGGCGGGCAGGTCCCTGGCCAGAGCCGACAGGCCGGGCTGGCTCCGGCACCGGTCGAGCGCCGTCCATGTGGCCTCGGCCAGCAGGCCGAGCTCCGCCTCGTAGTCCCATGCCGGGATTTCCGCATCCGCCTCCCCGGCAATCCGGTGGAAATGCGCGAGACGCACGAGCAGCTCGCTCCCGGCGGACAGGTTCCGCCATGGCCAGGATGCGGTTCTGCGAATGGCTTCGAGGCACAGAAGAACTGAATCGTCGGAATGCTCGACCGCGAGCAGACGCGGCGAGATCCGGCTGGCGCAGTGCGCCACGAGTCCTTCGTAGATCGCGGCCTCGCGTGCGGGCCGTCCCTGGAGCCGCTTCATGACCACGCGCAGAAGCCTCGGGAGCCCGCCTTCACGGTAGCGGGCGGTCACCAGCTCCACCTGGGAGGCCTCCATGCCGCCGCCGAAGGGTTGCCGATCCACCTGCGCCTGCAGCATCTGTTCGCCGGCGATGCGGACGAGCATCGTCCTGACGGGGTCCTGGCGTTCGAGCGTCGTCGTCATGCCCAAATGATGGCCCCGGCCCGAGTGGCCTCAACCCTGCTCCCGATATTGTCAGGCTGGCCTGCATCGCCGACCGGCTTGCCCCGCTCGGTTCGGCGGCACATCTTGGGGGCACGGACCCTTCCCGAGACAATTGTCCTGACGAGGTGAGAATCCAGATGCCGAAATCCACCGCGCGCCGCGCCACCATCCCGGTCGATCTCGCCCTCCAGGGCGGCGGTGCGCACGGCGCGTTCACCTGGGGCGTCCTCGATCGGCTGCTGGAGGAGCCCTGGCTCACCTTCGACGGTATTTCCGGCACCTCCGCCGGGGCCATGAACGCGGCGGTCCTCGTGGGCGGCTATGCCGAAGGCGGGCCCGAGGGCGCGCGGGCCGCCCTGGAACGGTTCTGGCGGCGGGTTTCCGAGGTGGCCCTGCTCAGCCCCTTTCGCCGCACGCCGCTGGACATCCTGCTCGGCCGCTGGTCGCTGGACTATTCCCCGGCCTTCGTCGCCTACGACATCGTGGCGCGTCTGGTCTCGCCCTACGACCTGAACATCCTGAAGGAGAACAATCCTCTGCGGGACATTCTGGAGGCGACCATCGATTTCGGCCGTCTCGCCGATGCGCCGATCAAGCTCTTCGTCACCGCCACGAACGTCCATACAGGCCAGGGCCGGATCTTCCGGAATCCCGGCATCACGCCGGACGCGCTGCTCGCCTCCGCCTGCCTGCCTTTCCTGTTCCAGGCGGTCGAAATCGACGGCGAGCCCTATTGGGACGGCGGCTATACGGGCAATCCGGCGATCACGCCCCTGGTGAAGGAATGCGGATCGGACGACGTCATCATCGTGCAGGTCAATCCGGTCGAGCGTCCCGGCACGCCGCGCAGCGCCCGCGAAATCGTGAACCGGGTGAACGAAGTATCCTTCAACTCCAGCCTGCTGAAGGAACTGCGGATGATCGCCCTGCTGCGGCAGGTGGCGGATCCCGGCAATTGCGAGGGGGCCCTGTGGGCGAAGATGCGCGTCCACCGCATCGCCAGCCCGGAGATGGCGGATCTGGGCTATTCCTCGAAACTGAACGCGGAGTGGGATTTTCTCTGCCATCTGCGGGACGCCGGACGCCGCTCGGCGGAGACATTCCTGCAGAACGACGCGGGCCGGCTCGGCCGGGATTCGAGCCTCGATCTCGATGCTCTGCTGGACGAATGACCATGCGTCCGCACGCTTTTCGCTGGCGCGACGGTTGACCATCGGCCATTGACAAGCCCTGATGCAATCTGGTTCGAGGCACTGCACACCCTAGTTAGCGGCGGACGTGAAGACCCATTTTCCGTAGCAAGAGCGAGACAGATCCGACACCGATGAACATTGCCCTGCTTCCAGTCCTGCCGCTCCTTGCCGCCTTTCTTCCCTCGCTGGCGATCAAGTCGGGGCGGACCATCTCCGCCATCGTGGCGGCGGTGCCGACGGTTGCGGCGCTGTTCCTCCTGGCGGCCGCCGCGCCCAGGATCTATGGCGGCGAGGTCCTCACCGCGCGCTACGAATGGCTGCCGCAGATCGGCCTGTCGTTCAGCGTGTTCCTAGACGGGCTGGGCTTTTTCTTCGCGGCCATGATCCTGGCGATCGGCCTGCTGGTGATCGTCTATTCGCGCTACTACCTGAGCCCCAACGATCCCATGGGGCGCTTCTACACCTATCTCCTCCTGTTCCAGGGGGCGATGGTGGGCGTCGTCGTCAGCGACAACGTCCTCCTGCTGACGGTGTTCTGGGAACTCACGAGCCTCAGCTCCTTCCTGCTGATCGGCTACTGGCGCGCCGTCCCGGAAGGGCGGCAGGGCGCACGCATGGCCCTCGTGGTCACGGGCGGCGGCGGCCTTATGCTGATGGCGGGCGTCCTGCTGCTCGGCCAGATCGCGGGCTCATACGAGCTGACGGAGATCCTTCAGCGCGGCGACGTGATCAAGAACTCCCCGCTCTACCTGCCGATGCTGCTGCTGATCCTCGGCGGCGCCTTCACCAAGTCGGCCCAGTTCCCGTTCCATTTCTGGCTGCCGCACGCCATGGCCGCGCCGACGCCGGTCTCGGCCTACCTGCACTCCGCCACCATGGTGAAGGCCGGCGTGTTCCTCCTGGCCCGCCTGTGGCCGGTGCTCGCCGGCACCGAGGCCTGGTTCCTCATCGTCACCCTGACCGGCCTCGTCACCATGCTGGTCGGCGCGTGGATCGCCCTGTTCAAGGACGACCTCAAGGCCATCCTCGCCTATTCGACGGTCAGCCATCTCGGCCTCATGACCATGATGCTGGGCATCGGCACGCCCCTGGCGGCGGTGGGCGCGGTGTTCCACATCCTCAACCATGCCACCTTCAAGGCGGCGCTCTTCATGAGCGTCGGCATCGTCGACCACGAGACCGGCACGCGGGACGTGAAGCGGCTCGGCGGGCTGCTGCGCCTCATGCCGATCAGCGCCTCGCTCGCCCTCGTGGCCACGGGCTCCATGGCGGGCCTGCCGCTTCTCAACGGCTTCCTCTCCAAGGAGATGATGCTCGAAACCGTCGGCCACACGACCTATGCGGGCAATTACTGGATCCTGCCGACCCTCGCGACCGCGGGCGCCCTGCTCTCCGTCGCCTATTCGGCCCGGCTGGCGATGCTGGTCTATCTCGGCCCCGTGCGCCACGACTATCCGCACCACCCGCACGATCCCCCGGTGGGCCTCTGGCTGCCGGTGGCGATCCTCGTGGTGCCGGTGATCGCCATCGGGCTCCTGCCGGCCTTCTTCGCGGGCCCGGTGGTCGAGCGCACGGCGCTCGCGGTCGTGGGCGCGCCCCTGCCCTCCTACTACCTCGCGCTCTGGCACGGGGTCACGCCCGCGCTCTTCATGAGCATCGTGGCCTTCATCGGCGGCGGGGCCGTGCTGGCCGCCTTCGGCCTCTTCGACCGCCTGCGCCTGTCCGTCCCGCGCCCGGAGGCCAAGCGCCTCTTCGACGCGACGGTGAACGCCGCCGTCGAAGGCGCGCGCGATCTGATCGGGGCGCTGCACACGGAATCCCTGACGCGCTACTTCGCCGTCATCGTGGTGTCCATCGTCGCGGTCGGCATGGTGGGCTTCTTCACGGGCCCCTACGAGGCGGGCGACAGGCCTCTCCTGCCGGTCAACCTGCCGGCCCTGATCATCTGGATCTCGCTGGTGGCGACCTGCCTCGCCGTGGTGGTGCTCCACGCGAACCGGCTTCTCACCCTCATCCTGACCAGCATCGTCGGCCTCGTCGTCTCCCTGGCCTTCATCCAGTTCTCGGCTCCCGACCTGGCCCTGACGCAGATCTCGGTCGAGGTCGTGATGACGATCCTGATGCTGCTCGCCCTCAACCTCCTGCCGCGCACGACCCCGCGGGAATCCGGACGGATTCGCCGGATCAGGGACGGCGTCGTGGCCTGCGTGGCGGGACTGGGGCTCGGCGGCCTGTCCTACGCGGTCATGACGCGCAATTTCCAGTCGATCTCCGAATACCACCTGGCCCAGTCCAAGCCGGGCGGCGGCGGCACGAACGTGGTCAACGTGATCCTGGTGGATTTCCGCGGCTTCGACACCTTCGGCGAAATCATCGTGCTGTGCATCGCGGCGCTGGCGATCTACGCCCTGCTCGACAGCTCGCTCCGGGGCGCCGCCGCGCAGCGCCTCGCCGCCATGCGCCAGGATACGGAAGCCGCCGACGCTCATCCGCTCATGCTCGTGATCGTGACGCGCGTGCTGCTGCCACTCGCGCTGACGGTCGGCGTCTTCATCTTCCTGCGCGGCCACAACCAGCCGGGCGGCGGCTTCATCGCCGGTCTCGTGGTCGCCATCGCGCTTCTCATGCAGGCGATGGCGAGCGGGTACACCTGGACGGCGAACCGCCTGCACCTGAACGCCCACACCATGCTGGGCCTCGGCGTCCTGATCGCCGGCCTCACCGGCCTTGCCGCCCTGCTCTTCGCGCGCCCCTTCCTCACGAGCACCTTCGGCTACTTCCACCTGCCGGTCATCGGCGAGTTCGAGCTGGCCTCCGCGATGGCCTTCGACACCGGCGTCTTCTTCGCCGTGGTGGGAACGGTGCTCCTGTCCCTGGCCCAGATCTCGCGCGTGCAGGCACGGGCCGAGCGCAAGCCCGTGCCGGAGGGCCCCTCGGACATCCGGCTGCCGCCGGTGCGCGTCTTCAACGCCCCCACCCCCGCCTACGGAAAGGAGGACTGACCGTGGAAATCCTCATGGCAAGCAGCATCGGCTTCCTGAGCGCCGCCGGCATCTACCTGATCCTGCGCGGACGCAGCTTTCCCGTGATCATCGGGCTCACCTTCCTCTCCTATGCGGTGAACGTGTTCCTGTTCGTCATGGGCAGGCTGGCGGTCGACGAGCCCCCGATCATCGCCTACGACGCGGCGCGCTACACCGATCCGCTGCCGCAGGCTCTGGTGCTGACCGCCATCGTGATCTCGTTCGGCATGACGGCGCTGATCGTCGTGCTGGCCCTGCGCGGCTACCTGGAGACCGGGTCCGACCGGGTCGACCAGGGCGTGCCCAAGATGGAGCCGGCCGAGGAGCGGCTGACCTCATGAGTTCCTGGATCGTCGCCCCCATCCTGATCCCGGCCCTGACGGCGCCGCTGCTGCTGCTGACCCGACGCGCGCCCAACCTGCAGCGCCGGACGTCCCTGGCCGCGGTTGCGCTCCTGCTGGTCGCGAGCATCGGCGTCTTCATGCTCGCCACCGACGGTGTGGTGCGCTCCTATCGCCTCGGCGACTGGCCCGCCCCGTTCGGCATCGTGCTCGTGCTCGACCGGCTGTCCGCCACCATGGTGCTCCTGACGGCGGTTCTGGCCTCGGCGGTGGCGATCTACGCCTCGAACGGCTGGGACGAGAAGGGACACCATTTCCACCCGATCCTCCAGTTCCAGCTCATGGGGATCAACGGAGCCTTCCTCACGGGCGACGTGTTCAACCTGTTCGTGTTCTTCGAGGTCATGCTGATCGCCTCCTACGGGCTGCTCCTGCACGGCGGCGGGCCGCGCCGTCTCGGAGCCGGCTTCCAATACGTGGCGATCAACCTCATCGGCTCGACCCTCTTCCTCTTCGCGGTCGGCCTGATCTACGGCGTCACCGGCACCCTCAACATGGCGGATCTCGCTGGCAAGGTAGCGCAGGTTCCGGCCGCCGACGCGGCGCTCCTGCGCACGGGAGCGCTCCTGCTGTTCCTGGTCTTCGCCATCAAGGCCGCGCTGGTGCCGCTCCACTGGTGGCTGCCCACCGCCTATGCGGCGGCGCCCGCGCCTTCGGCCGCGCTCTTCGCCATCATGACCAAGGTGGGCGCCTATTCCATCATCCGCGTCTTCACCCTCGTCTTCGGGCCGGACGCGGGCTTCGCGGCGAACATCGCCGCCCCGTGGATCATGCCGGCCGCCCTCGCCACCCTGGCCATCGGCGCGGTGGGCGTGCTGGCGAGCCGGGTGCTGGTGGACCTCGTGTGCTTCGCCATCGTCTGGTCCATGGGCTCGCTCCTCGTGGCGGTCGCGCTGTTCGACGTCACGGGGCTCACGGCCGCGCTCTATTACACCCTGCACTCCACCCTGATCGGCGCCGCCCTCTTCCTGCTCAGCGACCTCATCGCCCGCCGCCGCGGCCGCTGGCGGGACGACCTGGAGCCGAGCCCCGTCATGGCCCAGGCGCCGCTGATGGGGGCCCTGTTCTTCCTGGCGGCCATCGCCATGAGCGGCCTGCCGCCCCTGTCCGGCTTCATCGGCAAGATCATGATCCTGGACGCGACGCGGCCCTCGGGCGCCGTCGGCTGGATCTGGGCCGTGGTGCTCGCCACCAGCCTTGTCGTCATCCTCGGCTTCAGCCGTGCGGGCACGACCCTGTTCTGGAAGAGCGAGGCCGTTGCGGGCGAGCCCGAACCGATGCCTCAGCCGGCCCGGGCCATGCCCGTCATGGCGGCGGCGGCCCTGGTGGCCGGAACCGTGCTCCTCTCCCTGTGGGCGGGCCCGGTGACGCGTCACCTGGAGGCGACCGCACGGCAGCTCGTCGACCCCAGGGCCTATGTGGAGGCCGTACTCGGCGCCCCGCCCCAGGCGCAGCTCTCGGAGCCGCAGCCATGACCCGCCTCTTTCCCCACCCGATCCTGAGCGTCGTCATCGCCATCGTCTGGATCCTGCTCGTGAACGAAATCACGGCCGGTCAGATCGTCATCGGGATCTTCCTGGGCTGGGCCATTCCCAAGCTGACGAGCCCCTACTGGCCCGACCGCCCGCGCATCAGGCGCCCGGGCGCGGTGATCGCCTATATGGGCATCGTCCTGTGGGACATCGTGGTCTCGAACATCCAGGTCGCCTATTGGGTGCTGTTCCGTCGCGGAAACTCCCTCCGGTCCCGGTTCGTCACCGTTCCCCTCGATCTGACCACGGCCGAGGCCATCACGGCGCTCGCGGGCACCATCACCATGACCCCGGGCACCGTGAGCGCGGACCTGTCCGCCGACGGGCGGTCCCTCCTCGTCCATTGCCTGGAAACCGACGATCCGGACGCCACCGTCGCCCAGATCAAGGACCGCTACGAGCGCCGTCTCAAGGAGATCTTCGAATGATCGACGTCGCCTGCCTCATCGCCACCGTCACCATCGCCGCCGCGAGCCTGCTGACCCTCTACCGGCTGGCCCGCGGCCCAGACGTGGTCGACCGGATCCTGGCCCTCGACACCCTGGTCATCAACACGATCGGCCTCATCGTCGTGGTCGGCCTCTGGTTCCGCTCCACCATGTATTTCGAGGCGGCCCTGCTCTTCGCCATGGTGGGCTTCCTGACCACCGTCGCCCTGTGCAAGTATCTCCTGCGCGGGAACGTGATCGAGTAGGGTTCAAGTCCATGATCATCGCCGAAGCGGCCGTCGCGGCCATCATTCTGATCGGAGCGTTCTTTCTCCTCGTCGGCTCCTTGGGCCTCGCCAAGCTGCCCGACCTGATGCGGCGGCTGCACGCGCCGACCAAGGCGACCACCTTGGGCATCGGGAGCATGCTGATCGCCTCCATGCTCTATTTCGCGATCATCGAAGGCAAGCCCTCGATCCACGAGCTTCTGATCACCCTGTTCCTGTTCCTCACCGCCCCGGTGACGGCCCAGATGGTGGCCAAGGCCTATATCCTTCGCACCAGACAGCTTCACGAGGTGCTTCCCGGCACCGGCCGCCCCGTCGGATGGGCCACGCTCGATGCGGCGCAGGCCGATGCGTGCTCCGAGACGGTGCAGCACACGACCATCGACTAAGGGTTTCTGGAGCCCGGCATGGAACGCCTCCGTCGCAATATTCTCGCCGGTCTCCTGACGGTGATCCCTCTCTGGATCACGGTGTGGATGATGTGGTTCATCCTGGACTACATCATCTATCTGGGCCGCCCCCTCGTCTTCGCCCTGGCCGCCGCCATCCGCCCCTATGCGGAGGACGTGGCCGACCTGCTCATCCTCGACTGGTTTCAGCAGGCCGTCGCCATCCTCATCGTCCTGGCGGCCCTCTACATGATCGGCGCCACCGCCAACGCGGTGATCGGCCGCCGCATCCTGCGCCTCGTCGACCGGCTCATCGACCGGGTGCCCCTCGCCAAGACCATTTACGGAGCGACCCGCACCCTGATCGAGTCCGTAAAGGGTGGCCAGCAGGGCGGCCAGCGGGCGGTCCTGATCGAATTCCCGCATCCTGACATGCGCGTGGTCGGGTTCGTGACGGCCACCTTCCATGCCAGCGACACGGGGGAGGAACTGGCCGCCGTCTACGTGCCGACGACCCCGAACCCGACCTCCGGCTACGTGGAGATCGTGCCCACGCGGCGGCTGGTCTGGCTCGACTGGAGCGTCAACGACGCCATGTCCTTCATCGTCTCGGGAGGCGCCATGACGCCGAGCGGCATCCGGATGAACCCGACCCCGCCTCGCGTTCCCAGCGTGGACGACCTCGTGGCGCCGGAGCGGGAGCGGGAGAGCGAGACCTCGCCCACCTGAGGGATCAGTGCGTCCGCCGCGCGATGATCCAGACCGCGTGCACGATTCCGGGAATGTAGCCGAGCAGCGTGAGCAGGATGTTGAGCCAGAACTGGCCGCCGAAGCCCACGGTGAAGAAGACGCCGACCGGCGGCAGCAGGATGGCGAGGATGACGCGAAGAAGATTGCTCATGGGCTGCTCTGGTCAAGGTGGGATGCATGGCAGGAACGCATCCATGTCCCGCCTGTTCCTCAACCTGTGACGCGGCGGCCCTATTGCCGGGCCGTCGCGGGCCTTTTTCCGTCGAACCGTTGCCTGTTCCGGTCGTTCACCCCTGGAGGTTCGCGACGGGATTTGGAATGACCATTCTGCAGGGAGGAAATGAGGAGCGCGGCCAGGTGCCGGCCCGGCCCATGGCCGGGAGCACAGGGCCGAGTCTTGGGGAGCGCCCGCATCACGTGGTCGTCGTGGGGGCGGGCTTCGCCGGCCTGTCCCTGGCCCAGGGCCTCGGCGGCACGCCGCTGCGGATCACGCTCGTGGATCGTCGCAACTACCACCTGTTCCAGCCCCTCCTCTATCAGGTGGCGACCGCCGTCCTGTCGCAGGGCGAGACCGCCGAACCGATCCGCCGCATCCTGAGGCGGCACAAGAACGTGAGCGTCCTGCTCGGCGAGGTCGACGGCATCGATACCGGGCGGCAGGAGATCAGCATCGACGGAGAGAGACTGGCCTACGACACTCTCGTGCTCGCGACGGGAGCGACGCACAGCTATTTCGGCCATCCGGAATGGGAGCGGTTCGCCCCCGGCCTCAAGACGCTGGACGATGCCCGGCGCATTCGCGCCAAGGTTCTGATGGCCTTCGAGCTTGCCGAGCTGGAGGAGGACCCGGCCGAGCGCGAGCGGCTTCTGACCTTCACGGTCATCGGCGGCGGACCGACGGGCGTCGAGATGGCCGGCGCCATCGCGGGCCTCGCCAAACAGGCCCTGGCCCGAGACTTCCGCAATATCGATCCGACGAAGGCGCGCATCCTCCTGGTGGAGGCCGCTCCCCGGATCCTGGGTCCGTTTCCGGAGGACCTCTCGACCTACGCCGTACGGGCGCTGGAGCGGCTCGGCGTGACCATCCTCACCGGCCGTCCCGTGGAGAACATCGACGAGAGAGGCATCGTCGTCGGGGGCGAGTTCGTCCCGACGGCGACGGTCGTCTGGGCCGCGGGCGTGACCGCATCGCCCGCGGGCAAATGGCTGGATGTCGGCACGGACAAGGCCGGCCGCGTCGAGGTTGGGCCCGACCTCTCCGTCCCCGGCCTCGAGAACGTCTATGTTCTCGGCGACCTCGCGCTGGCGCGCGACGAGAACGGCAAGCCCCTGCCGGGCCTGGCGCAGGTGGCGCATCAGCAGGGCGATTATCTCGCGAAGGCTCTCCAGGCGCGCATTCTGCGGGGCGAGACCCCGAAGCCCTTCCGCTTCCGCAGCCGGGGCAATCTCGCCGTCATCGGCCGCAACGAGGCCGTGGTGCATTGGGACACGGTGAAGCTGAAGGGCTTTTCCGCCTGGCTCGTCTGGGGCATCGCCCATGTCTACCTGCTCGTGGGGTTCCAGAACCGGCTCCTGGTCAGCCTGCGGTGGCTCTGGTCCTACATCACCCACCAGTTCGGGTCCCGGATCATCGACGAGGATCTTTCCCGGCGGCATTCGCACGAGGCGAGAACGGAGGTTGTCATTGACGCATCTCATGGCGAGGAATTGCGGGACCGTGCGAGAAGTTGAGGCCGCGGGGCGTCTAAGCCGGATCTTGACCCGCCGGACGGACGTTCCTGCACGAACCGGGAAAGGCGAGGGTTGAGCATGGGATGGTCGATCCCCGTCGGCACGGTGAAGGGCACGGTCATCCGGATCCATTTCACCTTTATTCTCTTCCTCGTCTGGATCGCGGTGTCGCATTACGCGAGCGGCGGACGCCAGGCGGCCATCGAAGGCACGGCCTTCGTCATCCTCCTGTTCCTGTGCGTGCTGCTGCACGAGTTCGGCCATGTCTTCGCGGCCCGGCGCTACGGCGTGCAGACACCCGACATCACGCTGCTGCCCATCGGCGGCGTGGCGCGCCTGGAGCGCATCCCCGAGGAGCCGTCGCAGGAGTTGATTGTGGCTCTCGCCGGCCCTGCGGTGAACGTGGTGATCGCGGCCATCCTGTTCGCCGTGCTCGGCGGCTTCGTGCCCGCGGACAGCATGGACGTCCAGAACCCCGGCACGAGCATGGTGGCCCGCCTCGCGATGGTGAACGTGTTCCTGGTGGTGTTCAATCTCATCCCGGCCTTTCCCATGGACGGCGGGCGCGTGCTGCGCGCCATTCTGGCCTCGCGCCTGGGTTATCAACGCGGCACGCAGATTGCCGCATCGGTGGGACAGGTCGTGGCCTTTGGCCTCGGCCTGCTCGGCCTCATGGGCAACCCGCTCCTGATCTTCATCGCGATCTTCGTCTATCTCGGCGCGGCCGGGGAGGCCCACGCGGTCCAGATGCGTCAGGTGTCCCGCGGGATGCTGGTCGCGGACGCGATGATCACGAAGTTCGAGAGCCTGCGCCCCGGCAGCAGCGTCGAGGATGCGGTGCAGTGCCTGATCCACACCACCCAGCACGATTTTCCGGTGGTCGACGGCGCCGGGCACCTGCGCGGCGTCCTCACCCGCGACGACATGATCCGCGCCCTGCGCGAGCAAGGCCCTCAGACCTCGGTCATGGAAGTGATGCGCGCCGACATCCCTCTCGTTCACCACCGGCAGCCGCTGGAGAAGGCCCTGCAGATCATGCAGCAGTCCCGTGTTCCGGCCATCGGGGTGACCGACAGGGAGTCCCGGCTCGTGGGCCTGATCACGCCGGAGAACGTGGGAGAGATGATGATGGTCCTCGCGGCCAGTCCGCCGCGCCGCTCGCCCATGCCCTGGCAGCGCATCCCGAAATAGAAAAGCCCGGCACGCGTCCGGGATCTTCACGAAGGAACGAACTTCCACGCCGGACGCGGGAGGGAAATGATCACATCTTCTCCCGCTATATCGTTCCGGTGAGGAACGCCATGCATCCTGCCGGAGCGTCGCGCTTCGCGCACGCCGCGCGGATACGCCATGGCGAAGCTGAAACGTCTGGCCATCGGTGACGTTAACGCCATAGCCCCGGTCTGTTTCGGTCGACCGGGGCTATGCACATTGCCACAACCCACAAACGACAGGGGACTTCCATGGCCGACAAGCGCCCGACCCTCACCACCCGACAGGGACATCCGGTCTCTGACAATCAGAGCCTGCGCAGCGTGGGGGAGCGTGGACCAGCAACGCTCGAAAACTATCAGTTCATCGAAAAGATCACCCATTTCGACCGCGAGCGGATTCCCGAGCGCGTCGTCCATGCCCGCGGCACCGCCGCCCACGGCTATTTCGAAGCCTACGGCAAGATCGGCGACGAGCCCGCATCCAAGTACACCCGGGCCAAGGTGCTGACCCAGACCGGCGTGCGCACCCCCGTGTTCCTGCGCTTCTCCACCGTGATCGGCTCGAAGGATTCTCCCGAGACCGCCCGCGATCCGCGCGGCTTCGCGATCAAGTTCAAGACCGTCGACGGGAACTGGGACCTCGTGGGCAACAACCTGAAGGTCTTCTTCATTCGCGATGCGATCAAGTTTCCCGACATGATCCACGCCTTCAAGCCCGATCCGGTTTCGAACCGCCAGGAGCCGTGGCGCTTCTACGACTTCGTGATGCACCACCCCGAGGCGCTGCACATGGTGACCTGGGTGAAGAGCCCGTGGGGCATCCCGGCCGATTACCGGCACATGCAGGGTTCGAGCGTCAACACCTACAAGCTCGTCAACGACAGGGGCGAGGCGGTGCTGGTCAAGTTCTCGTTCGAGCCGAAGCTCGGCGTGAAGAATCTCACCAGCGAGCAGGCGGCCGAGATCCAGGGCCGGGACGTGGGCCATGCGACCCGCGACCTCTACGACGCCATCGAGCGCGGCGACTATCCCGAGTGGGAGATGTGCGTGCAGATCATGTCGGACGACGACCATCCGGAGCTCGACTTCGACCCGCTCGACGACACGAAGCGCTGGCCGGAGGATCAGTTCCCGCTGCTGCCGGTGGGCCGTCTCGTCCTCGACCGCAACCCCGACAACTTCTTCGCCGAGACGGAGCAATCGGCTTTCGGCACGGGCGTGCTGGTGGACGGCATCGACTTCTCCGACGACAAGATGCTGCAGGGCCGGACCCTGTCCTATTCGGACACGCAGCGCTACCGCGTCGGCCCCAACTATCTGCAGCTTCCGGTCAACGCCCCGCAGGAGCAGGCGCGGGCGCAGACGAACCAGCGGGACGGCCTCATGACCTTCTATGTCGACCGTGGCCCCGATCAGAGCAAGCACGTGAACTACGAGCCGAGCTCCATGGGCGGCCTGCGCGAGGCGCCGCGGCCCGCGAAGGACTACCACCAATGGGTCGAGGGCCATCTCGGCCGGTACCAGACCACGCGCACGGCCGACGACTACAAGCAGGCCGGCGACCGCTACCGCACCTTCGAGGATTGGGAGCGCGACGACCTGATCAACAACCTCGTGGCCGACATGAAGGAGTGCCCGGAGCACATCGCGCTCCGCATGGTCTGGCACTTCTGGCACTGCGACGAGGATTACGGCCGCCGTGTCGCCGAGGGCGCGGGCATCGACCTCAAGAAGGCGCTGGAACTGCCGCCGCTGGAAGGCAAGCCCGCCCCGGGCCAGAACCGTCCGGGCAGCACCTATACCAGCGGCAAGCGCGAAGGCTCCTCGCCGCGGACCGAGGCCGCCGAGTAAGGCGCGCCACGAATCCTGAAGCGCCGCGAGCCGGGCTCACGCCCGGCTCGTCCTGTTTCAGCCCGCCATACGCAGCAGGGGTCACTTCTTCGCGCAGATCGCGCGGGCGAACATGCCGCTCGGATTGTCGCTCGTGGAGAAGCAGTAGATGCCGACCTCGTCCATATCGATCCGGTCGCCGCGATTGCACGTGCCGTTCACGGGATACTCGTCCTCGGCGCAGCGGGCCACGCAGCGCCCCTGGGCCTCGCATTGCTGCACCAGCACCCGCAGGATCGTCCCGGCCGTTCCCGGCCTCCCCTCCGGCCCCGCCGGGCCGGGAGGCCCCGGAGGGCCTGCGGGTCCCGCCTGCCCGACAGGCCCGGGCGGTCCCGGAGGTCCCGCTGGGCCGGCAGGTCCGGCCTGACCGTCCGCTCCATCGGCGCCCGCCGGACCGGGCGGACCTTCGGGCCCGGGCTCTCCCCGGGGGCCCTGCAGGCCCTGCGGCCCCTGAGGACCCTGGTGCCCCGCCACGCCCTGCGGCCCCTGCGGGCCGGGCGGTCCCGGAGGCCCTTCGGGCCCCGCTTCGCCGGGAGGACCCGCCGGGCCGGACTGGCCGCCGGAGGCACCCTGTCCCGGCTCACCCGGAGGCCCGGGCGGCCCCGGAGGTCCGGCCGGTCCTGCTGGCCCCTGCGGGCCCGGGGCGCCGTCGCGTCCGGCCACTCCCTGAGGACCCTGAGGTCCCGGCGGACCGGCCTGGCCCTGCGGCCCTTCCGGTCCGGGAGGTCCGCTGGGTCCCGTCGGCCCCTGAGGTCCCGGCTCTCCTTGGGGTCCTGGCGGGCCCGGAGGCCCGGGAGGACCGTCCGCCCCCGCGACGGGCTGCGGAGCCTCCGCGGCGGCGGTCTGGGGTCCTTCCGGACCGCGCTGTCCGCAGAAGCCGACGACCACGTCCCGCTGCTCGTCGTCCGCCTGCAGGGTCACGACGCAGTCATCAGGATGGTAGGCGAGCCGAAAGACGAAGCGCCCGTTCGCCTCGGTTCTCGTCTGATGGTTCTGATCGAGGGTGACGGCGGTCTGGCGGGGCCTGCTCAACCGTCCGACGACGCGCAGCTCCCCGCCCGTGATCATGGCCTGATCGACGATGATGTCGGCACTGGCCGGCGTGCAGGTGAAAGCGAATACGGATCCCGCCAACAGACGCTTGATCATCATGCCCCTCGCGCAAGCTGTGCCTTGAAGCGTCTCTCCCTCGTGCGGGGGCGTCAATTAACTAAGAAGGGTAGAACGTTCGGCTACCACCAACGCACTCACGCGGTAGCCGAAAGGATCCGACCCGTCCTCACCCCGCCAGCAGGCCGTCGAGGAACTGCCCCAGGCAATCGCCGATGACGGAGACCTGATAGCCGCCTTCCTGCACCACCACGGTGGGAAGCCCGATGGAGCGGATGCGCGCGCCGATCCCGCGGAATGCCGCCGTCGAGACATCGAGGAGGCCGATGGGATCCTCCCGATGGCTGTCATAGCCCAGGGCCACCACCAGGGCCTCCGCACCGAAGGCCTGAATGGTCTCGAGGCCGCGCTCGACGGCCTGGAACATGGCATCGTCGCGGGATTTCGGCTGGAGCGGAATGTTCAGGTTGAAGCCCTCGCCTTCGCCGTGGCCGCGCTCATGGGCATAGCCGGTGAAGAAGGGATAATAGGAGTTCGGATCCACATGGATCGACACGGTCAGCACATCGGCGCGGCGATAGAAGATCTCCTGCGTGCCGTCGCCGTGATGCGCATCCACATCCAGAACGGCCACCCGGCCGAAGCGCGAGCGCAGGTGCTGGGCGGCGATGGCCGAGTTGTTGAGATAGCAGAAGCCGTTCGCCTGATCGGCGCGGGCATGGTGCCCCGACGGGCGGCACAGCGCATAGACCGCGCCCGCGCCTTCGACCACCGCGTCCGCCGCGGCCATGGCCGTGTGGCTGGACCTCAGCGAAGAGCGCCAGGTGTTCGGACCGACGGGCACGGAAAGCCCGCCGAGATAATACCCCGCCTGCGCCACCACGGATTGCGACGGGCATGGCGGCCGGTGCGGCCAGTCGGGCCGCCCGCTCCAATAGGGCGCCACATTGGGCAGCACCTCGATTCCGGCATTCGGAATCTGGCGCCAGCGCTCGTAGGCCGTGGCGAGGAATTGCAGGTAGTGTTCCGCATGAACCGTCAGGGCGGGACCGAGCTCGTAATCCTCGGGCTGCTCCGGCTGCAAGCCGCGTGCCGACAGGGCACGAAGCAACGCATCCACCCGGTTCGGACGGTCCTGCGGATCGACGATCCTGCCGACCTGCATGAATTGCTGCGGATCGTGCAGGTGCTGATCGGGATGGAAGAAGACGCGCATCGGACAGGCTCCCGTCAAGAATTTCGTAAAGTCGGATCGTTAAAGGACGGCCTCGATCAGGAACGGGCCGCGGCGCGAGAGCGCACCTTCGAGGAGCCTCACGAACTCCTCCACCGTGGTGGCGCGTCCCGCCTCCACGCCCATGCCCCTGGCCATCGTCACCCAGTCGAGCGCCGGCTCGTCGATGGTGAGCATGCGCTCCGCGTTGCGGCCGAACCGGTTGACGCCGACATTGCGCATCTCTCCCTGGAGAATGGCATAGGCGCGGTTGGAGAAGACGATGGTGACCACGTCGAGATTCTCGCGCGCCTGGGTCCACAAGCCCTGGATCGTGTACATGCCGCTGCCGTCCGCCTGGAGGCCGATCACCTTGCGGTCGGGGCAGGCCACTGCGGCGCCGGCGGCCATGGGGATGCCGATGCCGATGGCGCCGCCCGTGAGCTGCAGGTAATCGTGCGGCGCCGCCTGCTGCGACAGAGCGAAGAACCGCCGCCCCGAGGTGACGGATTCATCGCAGACGATCGCGTTTTCCGGAATGAGACGCGCGACGGCGAGCGAAATCGCGTCCTGCGTCAGCGGGCCGGTCGGAAGGGCCTCGTCGATCGTGCCGGGCCGGACGACGGGGGCAGGCGCGCCGGGCTTCACTCCGAGCTCGTCGGCGAGCCAGGCGAGCGCCGTCTTGAGATCGCCGCCCATCCGCGCGAGCTCCACCACCCGGCAATCGTCGCGAACGAGACGCCCGGGCTTGCCGGGATAGGCGAAGAACGCCACCGGCACCTTCGCGCCGACGACGATGAGGACATCGATGTCGCGGAGCGCCTCCACGGCCTGATCGACCGGGTACGGCACCTTGGTGACGGGTACGCGGCCCACGCCGCGCTCGATGCGCCCGTTGGAGGTCTGCGCCATGAGCCGGACGCCCGTGGCTTCGGCGATCCGCCCCGCGATTTCCAGCGCATCGGCGCGCAAAGCCCGCCCGCTCATGAAGAGCGCCGCGCGGCGCCCGGAGCGGACGGCATCCGCCGCGGCCCTGACCGCCTCCGCTGCGACGGGCTGCGGGTCCGGAACGACCGCGCGGGAGATCGGCTTGTCCGACGCCTCGCCCCAGGCGGCATCGGCGGGCAGGATCAGGGTCGTCACCCCGGGCAGCGACATGGCCGCCGCGTAGGCTGCCGCCGTGTCGGGACCGACGCTCTCCGCATCCGCGATGCGCCGGACCCAGTGGGACATGGGCCGGGCGAGGCTCTCGATGTCGCTGGTCAGCGGCGCATCGTGCTGCAGATGGTAGCTGGCATGGTCGCCGACCACGTTGATCATCGGCGTGAAGGCCCGGCGCGCATTGTGGAGATTGGCCAGACCGTTGGCGAGGCCGGGCCCCAGATGCAGGAGGGTGGCGGCGGGCTTGTCCGCCATGCGGGCATAGCCATCCGCCGCCGCCGTCACCACGCCTTCGAAGAGACCGAGCACGCAGCGCATGCGCGGCTTGCGGTCGAGGGCCGCCACGAAATGCATCTCCGAAGTGCCGGGATTGGCGAAACAGACATCCACGTCGTTCGCAAGCAGCACGTCGCACAGGCGGTCGGCACCGTTCATCGATTTTTCCGTCTTTCGTCCGTTGGCTGAAGGTTCGCGGGAGAGCTTATCCCGCTGCGGCGTCGAAGCTCCAGAAGGGATTCCCTGCACAGGTCCTCATCCACCGCCCATTTCGGCTCGAAGGATATCGTCCATGGCCGAGAGGAACAGGTCGGCGTTCTCGGTCGAGAAGACGAGCGGAGGGCGGATCTTGAGGATATTCGCCGCAGGACCCGTGGCGCTGATGAGGATCTGCCGCTCCCGCAGGGCGTTGACGAGCCGCGCGGTCTCCTCCGTCGCAGGCTCCTTCGTCGGGCGGTCGCGCACCAGCTCGACGCCGATGAAGAGACCCGCGCCACGCACATCGCCGATGACCGGACAGCGTTGCGCCAGCGCCCGAAGGCCGTCACGCAGGTAGTCGCCCACGGGGCGGGCATTCTCGACGAGCCCCTCCTCCTCGATTACCTCGAGCACCGCCATGCCGACGGCGGCGGAGACGGGATTGCCGCCGAAGGTGTTGAAATAGCGGGTGCGCTGTCCGAACTCGGCCAGCACGTCCGGCCGCGCCACCATGCCGGCGACGGGATGGCCGTTGCCCATGGGCTTGCCGAGGGTGACGATGTCGGGCACGAGGCCATGGCGTTCGAAGCCCCACATCTGCCCGCCCGTGCGGCCGAAGCCGGGCTGCACCTCGTCGGCGATGAACAATCCGCCTGCCTCGCGGATCGCCGCGGCGGCAGGAGCCAGGAACCCAGGCGGATCGGCATAGACGCCGTCGCTGGAGAAGATCGTGTCCACCAGAAGCGCCGCCGGTCTGATGCCGCTCGCCGCCATGTCGGCGACGGCGGCGCGGACTTGGCGGGCGAAGACCTCGCCCACATCGTCGCCGTTGCCCCGGTAGGCATCGGGCGCGGGCACCGTGCGGACGTGCTCGCCCAATGTCATCGAGCGGCCGAGCGAGGGTGAGAGTTCCGCCGTCGCGGCCGTGGTGCCGTGATAGGCGAGCCGCGTCACGATCACCCCCGTGCCGCCCGTGTGGGTTTTCGCGACGCGCAGGGCGAGGTCGTTCGCCTCGCTGCCCGTGCAGGTGAACATCACGTTGGAGAGCTCTGCCGGAAAATATCCGAGGAGCTTTTCCGCGTAGTCCAGGATCGTGTCGTGCAGATAGCGCGTGTGGGTGTTGAGGATCGCCGCCTGTCGCGACAGGGCCGCCACCACATGGGGGTGGCCGTGCCCGACGGAGGCGACGTTGTTGTACATGTCGAGATAGGCCCGCCCGTCCGGATCGTAGAGCCACACGCCCTCCCCTCGCACCACATGGACCGGGTTGGCATAGAAGAGCCGGTAGGCCGGGCCGAGCAGGCGCTGCCTCCGGGCGATCATCTCCTTCTCGCGCAGGGCCACGCCGGCATCCTCGCCCGCGTCATAGGCGTTGATCATCGACACGTCGGTCATTCCCCTCGGCAGACGTTGTGCAGATAGGCGCGGGCCTCCTCGCGGGAGAGGCCCGAGAGCCTCTCCAGTCCGGCCCAGGCCTTCGGATTGTTGCGCAGAATATAGTCCCGGTTCTCGGGATAGCGCGCGGCGCGCCAGCCGCTGATCGCCACCGTCAGCACCATACGCGTCGCCAGGAGGTCGAACAGGATGTCGATCTCCTCCGGCGCCAGCGGGAGCACCGCATGGTAGCCCGCCAGCATTTCGCCGGGCCCCTCCAGCGGATGCCCTGCCTCGTTCAGCTGATACGCGGCCGCCACGGCGAGGTCGTTCACCAAAGGCGCGTGAACCGCATCGCCGAAATCGATGATGCCGGCGATCTCGTCGGTTGCGTCGGGAGGCACCAGAACGTTGTGCGGGTTCATGTCGTTGTGGATCACCTGAGCGCGCAGGCCCGGCATCGCCGGCAGGGCATGACGCTCGAAGGCGTCGAGAAAGCGTGCGGCGAGCGCACGCCGCCCTTCGTCCGCGATGTGAACGAGCAGGTGGCGCACGCGGCTTGCGTGCTTCAGGTCCCACATCAGCTCGTGGCCGGAAGCGGGATGCGAGAAGCCCTGCAGCGCCCGGTCGAGCCGGGCGAGGCATGTTCCGAGATTGCGCTGCTGCGCGGCGCTGCGGGAGGCCCGGTGGAGGGGTTGCCCTTCGAGATAGGTGAGAATGCGCAGGATGCGCGGCGGCTCGCCGGACCGCGTCAGGACCACCTCCGCCTCGCCCGCCTTCGTTCGCAGGACCCGCGGCACCGGCAGCGATGCGTCCCTGCTCTCGATGTGCAGCAGCGCCTGCGTCTGGAAGCGGGTGACCTCCGGGTCCTCGGCCGGATTGCCGACCTTCAGCACGAAGTGGCGACCGTCTCCGGTCCGGAGGTGGAAGTTGCTGTCCCGCTCGCCCTTGAGCTCCACGGCCACCGCGTCGAGGCCGTAGAACGCGGCGGCGAGCCGCCGGGCTTCCCCGGCAGGAATGTCCGGCGCGGCCGTGGCGAGAAGCGGATCGATATTCTGTTGCGACATTATGATCGGCAGGCTTTCGTCGTTTCCCGACCTTAGCCCATACCTTGCCGCATGTCCGCACCATGCGCGAAGAATATCGCCGGGACCGTTCCGCCGCCCTATCTCGACCATTCCCGGGTTTTCCCTTGGCCCCGGATGTGGAATACGAAGCTGAACGATCCCGCACCTTGCAGCACGACCTCAAAGGACCAGGCCAGACCATGAACGAGCATCTCTCCTTCTACATCGACGGCAAATGGGTGCAGCCGGAAGGCCGCCAGACCCTCGACGTCATCAATCCGGCCACGGAAGAGCCTTTTGCGCGCATCGCCCTCGGCACGGCCGCCGACGTGGACAGCGCGGTCGCCGCGGCCAAGCGCGCCTTCCCGTCCTATTCCCGCACGAGCCGCAAGGAGCGCCTGGATCTCCTCGGCTCCGTCCTCGACGCCTACAAGAAGCGCATCGACGACATCGCCGAGGCGATCTCTCAGGAGATGGGCGCCCCCATGACCCTGGCGAAGCAGGCCCAGGCCGCGGCCGGCGTCGGCCATATCAGCCGGGGCATCGAGGTCCTGAAGACCATGGAATTCGAGGAGCTCATCAACAACACCCTCGTGGTGCGCGAGCCCATCGGCGTCGTGGGCCTCATCACCCCCTGGAACTGGCCGCTCAACCAGATCACCTGCAAGGTGGCGCCCGCCCTCGGAACCGGCTGCACCATGGTGCTCAAGCCCAGCGAAGTCTCGCCGATTTCCGCCATCGTCTTCGCGGAGATCATGCACGAGGCGGGGGTGCCTGCGGGCGTGTTCAACCTCGTCAACGGCGACGGACCGACGGTCGGCGCGGCGATCTCGAGCCACCCCGACATCGACATGGTGTCCTTCACCGGCTCCACCCGTGCGGGCATCCTCGTCGCCAAGGCGGCGGCCGACACGGTGAAGCGCGTCCATCAGGAGCTCGGCGGCAAGTCGCCCAACATCATCCTCGACGATGCCGATTTCGAAGCGGCGATCACGCACGGGGCCAAGGGCTGCTTCAACAATAGCGGCCAGTCCTGCAACGCTCCGACGCGCCTGCTCGTGCCGCGCGCCCGGCAGGACGAGGTGGCGGCCATCGCCAAGCGGATCGCGGAGGCGACCATCGTGGGCGACCCGCGCTCGGCGGACACGGTCATCGGCCCCGTGGTGAGCGAAGTGCAGTTCAACCGGATCCAGGACCTCATCGATGCGGGCATCAAGGAAGGTGCCCGGCTGGTGACCGGCGGCCTCGGCCGTCCGGAAGGCCTGAACCGGGGCTACTACGTGCGGCCCACGGTCTTTGCCGATGTGACGAACGACATGCGCATCGCGCGCGAGGAGATCTTCGGCCCCGTGCTGTCGATCCTGCCCTACGAGTCGGAGGAGGAGGCGATCTCCATCGCCAACGACACGATCTACGGCCTGTCGAGCTATGTGACCTCGGGCGATCCCGAGCGGGCGCGCCGCATCGCCCGGGAGATCCGCGCCGGCATGGTGCACATCAACGGCTCCAGGGGCGACAACGCCGCGCCGTTCGGCGGCTACAAGCAGTCCGGCAACGGCCGCGAATGGGGCCGCTACGGCTTCGAGGACTACCTCGAGGTCAAGTCCATGTTCGGCTATCAGAGCGCCGGACAGGCGGCCTGAACCGGGACCGCAGGTCGATTCGGATCAGACCGGCAGGGAGGCGACCTCCCTGCCGGTCTTTCTCTTTCTGGAGGACTAAAGTCTTTGAACTTTCAGCGTCCTTTCGAATTTCAAAAGGAGTGAACTCGAGCCGGAGACGCGGATTTGTACGGAATCGGACAGAACCTGGAGAACCGAGTCGCGGTGGTGACCGGCGCATCCGCCGGCGTGGGCCGGGCCACGGCCATCGCGCTGGCCGAAGCCGGCGTCCATGTGGGCGTCATCGCCCGCCACGAGGAAGGCCTCGCCGAGGTCGCCCGCCTTGTGGAGAGCCACGGCGTGAGATGCGCTCCCGTCTCCTGCGACGTCGCGGATGCGGAGGGCATGATCGCCGCAGCCGACCGGATCTCCGAAGCCCTGGGGCCGATCGACATCTGGGTGAATTGCGCGATGGCCACGGTGTTCGCGCGCTTCGAGGACATCGCACCCGACGAATATGCGCGCGTGACGAATGTCTGCTATCTCGGCATGGTCAACGGCACGCGCGCGGCCCTCAGGCACATGCGCCCGCGCGACCGGGGCCTCATCCTCCAGGTCGGCTCCGCCCTCGCCTATCGGTCGATCCCCCTGCAGAGCCCCTATTGCGGCGCCAAGCACGCCATCGTCGGCTTCACCGACTCGCTCAGGAGCGAACTGCTCAAGGAGAAGAGCTCCATCACCATCACCGCCGTGCATCTGCCGGCGGTGAACACGCCGCAATTCGCCTGGGGGCGGGCGCATGTCGACTACGAGCCGCGTCCCGCCGGCACGCCCGTCGCACCGGAGGTGGCGGGCGAGGCCATCGTCTCTGCCATCCGCAACCCGCGCCGGGATTACTGGCTCGGATTGCAGACGGCGCAGGCCATCCTCGGCGGAATGGTGGCGCCGGGCCTGCTCGACCGCTTCCTGGCCTGGACGGCCTATGAGGGACAGTTCGGCCCGGACCGCCTCGACGAGGACCGTCCGGACAATCTCTTCACGCCGGTCGGAAGCGTGGATCGTGAGCGCGGGCCCTATGCGGATGAGGAGAAGGGTTCGGCCGTGCTCGTCTCCGGCGCGGCGGCCCGCTTCGCCCTGGCCGGCGTCGTGGTGGGCGCGCTCGTCGGGGCAGGCTTCGCGCTCCGCGCCGGCGCCCGGAACGGGAACCGTCTCCCTCGCCCGCCGGCGAGGCGCGCGATGAGATGAGGCCGGACAAGCGCTCCTACCGCCCGATCGAGGATTACGCGCTGATCGGCAACGGCTTCGGCTCCGCGCTGGTCGCGCGGGACGGCTCCATCGACTGGTGCTGCCTGACGCGGTTCGATGCTCCTCCCGTCTTTTCGCGCCTGCTCGACCGGATCCGCGGGGGCTTCTTCCAGATCGTGCCTGAGGAGCCGCACGAGGTCTCGCGCGCCTATCTTCCCAGCACCAACATTCTCGAAACGACGTTCAAGACATCGGGCGGCACGGCGAAGCTGACGGACTTCATGCTGATGCCGCATGACGGTTCGCCCAGGCCCCTCCTCGTGCGCCTCGTATCCGGCCTCGCGGGAGAGATTGCCCTGCGCGCGGTCTATCGTCCCCATGCCGGCTTCGCCCAGACCTTCCCGCCTCTTGCCGTCGACGGGGAAAAGGTGAGCGCCCCCGGATGCCCGGCATTCCTCTCGGATACCCCGTTCGCGGAGAAGGATGGAGCCGCCTGCGCGAGGCTGCATGTACACGAGGGCAGCGAGCATGTGTTCTGCCTCTTCGACGAGGACGCGTCCGAAATCTCGTGCCCCTCCGCGTCGGAGTTGCTCCAGCACGCCCGCACGCGCTGGTCCGACTGGGTGCAGGATGCAAACTATGCCGGCCCGCTCGAACAGGAGCTGATCCGCAGCGCGCTGGTTCTCAAGGCCCTGACTTACCAGCCGACGGGCGCGATGGTCGCGGCGCCGACCACCTCTCTTCCGGAAGTGGTCGGCGGCGTGAGGAACTGGGATTACCGCTTCTGCTGGCTGCGCGATTCCTGCCTGGCCTTCTATGCACTCAAGAAATTCGGCTATGTGGCGGAGGCCGGCGATTTCTTCTCCTTCATCAACGACATCGCGCATCGCCGGGAGGTGAGCCTGAAGCCGCTCTATCCGGTGGACGGCGTTGCCGACATGCACGAGAAGGTCGTCGATCATTTTGAGGGCTGGCAGGGAAGCGCTCCGGTCCGCGTCGGCAACAAGGCCTCGGAGCAGCACCAGATCGACACCTACGGTCAGGTGCTCGACCTCATGTACATGCACGTCCGCCTCGGCGGAGCCCTCGACGACAAAACCAAGATCACCGGAACTTGCCTCGCCGACCATGTGGCGCGGGAATGGCGCAAGCCCGACAACGGCTTGTGGGAGCCGCGCCTCGAACCTAAGCGCTATCTGCATGCCGCGATCATGAACTGGGCGGCTCTCGACCGCGCCATCGCGCTCTTCGGCGAGAAGAGGGAATGGTGCGAGGCCCGCACCGCGATCGAGAAGGACATCAAGACCGAAGGAGTTCACCCCGAGCACGGCTACCTGACCCAGGCTTTCGGGGAGGATGCGGTGGATGCGTCCGTGCTCGTTGCGCCCATGGTCGGATTCCCCGTCGATCATGACGTCTTCGCACGCACCGTCGACACCGTGATCGAGCAGTTGGCCCGCGGGCCGCTGGTCTACCGCTATCTCAACGACGACGGTCTGCCGGGACACGAAGGAACCTTCCTGCTCTGCGCCTTCTGGTTGGTCGACGCCCTGGCATGGCTGGACAGGGGAGAAGAGGCGGCGCGGCGCTTCGAGGATCTGCGGAAGCTTGCGAACGATGTCGGCCTCTATCCCGAGGAGATCGCCGAGGATGGCCGCTTTCTCGGCAATTTCCCGCAGGCTTTCAGCCATCTGGGATTCCTGCACTCCGCCCTGGTGCTGGATCTCTACCGGGAGGGCGGACCGGAGGCCCTGCGGGGCACCTATGCCGACCGCACCCTGCGCGAGACGCGGCACCGGCAAGCACCCCGCATCGGCGGCAATGACGGGGGCGCGGCGGAAATGCGCCGCTGAACGCGGAAAACAGGCCCGATCTGGGGCGCAGCTTCCCGCGTCTTTTGCAAGTCTCTCGAAAGTCCCACGCCTTACCCATTTGGGAGCATGTCAAAGTGCGGCAGCCTCCCGTACGCTCACCCCTTCCGGAAGCGGGAAGAGCGGGCACGCCCATGAAAATCGCATGCGTCGGAGCGGGACCGGCGGGTCTCTATTTCGCGATCCTGATGAAGCTGCGCGACCCGCGCCACGAGATCACCGTCTACGAGCGTAACCCGGAAGGGGTGACCCATGGATGGGGTGTCGTGTTCTGGGACGATCTCGTCGCCGATCTGCGGGCGAACGACCCCGTGACGGCGCAGGCGATTCTCGACCGCTCCTTCGGGTGGATCGATCAGGTCGTCGACGTGAAGGGCAGCAGGCCGGCGCGCGGCGGTGGAACGGGGTTCGGCATCTGTCGCCGGACATTGCTCGCCATCCTGCGGGAGCGTGCGACGGATCTCGGCGTCGAGATCCTGTTCGAGCACGAGATCGCGGAGGGGGCCCAACTGCCGGATGCGGACGTGATCGTGGCCGCCGACGGCGTCGGCAGTCAGGTCCGGCGCCTGCGCATGGACCGGTTCAGGACCAGGATCGATCTGGGCCGCAACAAATACGTGTGGCTCGGCACGCCGCGGGTGTTCGAGGCCTTCACCTTCGGCCTCGTGCCGACGCAGGCCGGCTGGATCTGGTTCCACGCCTATGGCTACAGCAAGGACATGAGCACCTTCATCGTCGAGTGCTCGCCGGAAACATGGAAGGGCCTGGGCTTCGACCGGCGGAACTCCGCCCAGAGCCTCACGCTCCTCGAGAATCTCTTCGAGGACCATCTCAACGGCCATCGTCTGCTCAGCCATTCCGACAGCCAGGAAAGCCTGCCCTGGCTCAACTTCCGCAACATGACGAACGAGAAGTGGCACGCGGACAACATCGCGCTCCTGGGCGATGCGGCGCACACCACGCACTTCTCCATCGGCTCGGGTACACGGCTGGCGATTCAGGATGCGATTGCGCTGGCCGCTAACCTGCATGGACACGAGGACGTGCAGACCGCCCTCGCCGCCTATGAGCAGGAACGGCAGCTCGCCATGCTGCGCCCGCAGCGGGAGGCACGCCTCAGCGCGGCATGGTTCGAGAACATCCCGCGCTATGCCCATCTCGCGCCGCCGCAGTTGTTCGCGCTGCTGCTGGACCGCCGGTCCCGTCTGGTCTCGCGCATTCCCCCGAAGCTGTACTACCGCCTCCATTGGGCGAAGCGCATCCCGCCCGTCCGAATGCTCTATCGCTGGGCGGCGTTGGGGGTCGAACAGCTCGCAGGGCTGCATCGCCGGCTGTCGCATTCGTAAGCTGCCGACAGGCGCTAGGCGGCAGGAGCGTCGATGGTGCAGATCAATCCGGTGGGAGCGAAATCGACCTGCACCCTGCCGCCGAGAGCCTGTGCCAGGCTTCGCTCGATCAGCCGGGTCCCGAATCCTCGCGTCTTCGGCGGCTCCACCGCCGGGCCGCCCTTCTCCTCCCATCGCAGCGACAGGCGGGGCGGTTCCACGTCGTGAGCGACCGACCAGGTCAGGAAGATGCGGCCCGTATCGTTTGACAGCGCGCCGTATTTCACCGCATTGGTCGCCAGCTCGTGCAGCGCCATCGCCAGATCGAGGGCCACGCGAGGCGACAACCTCACATCCGGCCCCTGAATGTGGAACCGCCCCTCTCCAGGCACCTGGAAGGGTCCGATTGCATTCGCGACGATCTCGCGCAGGGACGCCCCATCCCAGCTCTGACGGGTCAGCACATCATGGGCCCGCGACAGCGCGATCATGCGCTGCTCGATGGCGGCGCGCGCCTCGGGTGGCGTCGGTGCGGTGCGGAGCGTCTGGGACACGATCGACTGGACTGTGGCGAGTGTGTTCTTCACCCGGTGGTTCAGCTCGTGCAGCAGAAGCTGCTGGTGTTCGGCCGCACGCACCCGATCCGTCACGTCGCTGCCCTCGATGAAGATGCCCGTGACGTTTCCATCGGCGCCGATGATGGGCTGGTAAACGAAATCGACGAAGACATCCTCCGCAGGCGCATCGGGACGCCTCTGGATCTTCATGGCCACTTCCCGGCCCACAAAGGGCATCCCCGTCGCGTAGACCTGATCGAGCAGCTCGAAGAAACCCTGCCCTGCCAGTTCGGGCTTCGCCTCGCGCACGGGCTTTCCGATGAGATCGCGGTTGCCGGAGAACTGGAGGAAGGCCGCATTGGCGAGTTCGAACACGTGATCGGGCCCGCGCATGACGGCCATGAAGCCCGGCGCCTGCCGGAAGAGATCGGCAAGGCGCTCCTTCTCCTGCCGGAGAGTGGCCTTGGTGATGGTTTTGTCCATGCTGTTCATGAGGTCCAGCCGCCCGGGTCATGCGTCTCTTCGGTTACGAGACTTTAGGCATGCTCCACCGGACAGACGCTGCCGGACTCAGTGTAACTGATCCAATTAATGTCAGAAACGGACCGAAAAGGATGATGGCCGAGCCGGCCTCATCCAGCCCCGATCAAGGGCTGCGCCGTCTCAGCACGGGGCCGGGGCTGTAGACGGGGTGCCGGATGCTCCTGCGCAGATCGACCACGGCATCCTGCAGAATGTCGATCGCAGCGATGGCCTGCGCCCTTGCCTTGGCGATCGTCGCAAGATTGCGCTCGGCGAAGCGGTCGGCCACCTGTGCCAGGCGCAAGCATCGCGCTTCGATGGCGGCCCTCGCCTCCTCCAGGCGGGGATTGAGGTCGTCCCAAGCGATGACGGCATCGCACACGCTCAGAACGTCCTCGGTCAGATTCTCGTCGGGATAGAGCCCCGTGTAGCGGCGAACCCGGGCGCGCGCGTCATCCAGCATGATTCGGATTTCTTCGCGCAACACCCTGTCGTCGCCCATGGTACGATCCTCCAGATAGCAAAGCGGCATCCTCGCCGGAAACGACGAGAATCGGACAGGGCTCTTCGAGCCCGGACGCTCACGCATTGCCGTGCGTTCCGAAACGGTTCCATGACAGAACCGCGCTGTACAGCCCCTCGCCGGAACGTGCGATCCGGCACGGGAGGAGCATGACGCATACGACGGCGCAACCACTCTAGATCAGCCGGCTCTGCGTCGGCAACTCCGGATGAAGTTGCGGTTGCTCTTGTCATCGCCGCCGCCGCCCTATTCTATCTCGTCACGCCCGGCAGCCGGTGCCGGCCCTCGAGACTATGTGAGCACCGCTTGTCCCATCCAACGTCGTCGCGACCCCAACCTACGCCCCCGTCTCTCAAGTCCCTGAGGCTGATGGCCGTTGCGGCGGTCCTGGTTCCGCTCGCCCTGTTCCTCGTCGCCGCCTGGGAGAGCCGGAGCCAGCGCTTTCAGGAGGCGGAGCAGCTGGTCCACCGCACAGTCGACGTTCTGCGCGAACACGCCGGAAGAGTCTTCGAGACCCAATCCCTGGTCCTGGACCGGGTGGACGAGCGAATCCGCGGAATGAGCTGGTCCGAAATCGCCGCCTCGGAAGAGCTCCACCGGGACCTGCGCGCCATCGACGGAAAGCTCGATCAGGTGGACAATGTCTGGTTGATCGATCCCGAAGCGCGGGGACGGGCCAGCAGCAACTTCTTTCCGGCTCCGGCCAGCTCCTATGTCCCCGACCGCGACTACTTCGTCGCCCTCAAGCAAAAGGACGAGGGCATCTATATCGGACAGTCGTATCCCGGGCGCTCGAATCCCGGCAGCGTGTTCTTCAACATTGCGCGGCGCCGCTCGACCCCCGACGGCTCGTTCGACGGAATCATCGTCACGTCGCTTCAGCCGAGCTATTTCGCGGCTTTCTACCGTCCTCTCATCTCCGCGCCCAAGGACACGACATCCCTGATCCGCGGCGACGGCACGGTGCTGGCCAGGGGGCCCGAGTCCCTTTCGCATTCTTCCGTCCTGAGTCAGGACAGCGCATTCATGCGCGCCATCCGGAACGGCAGTCACGGCCTCTACCGCACCGTCTCCCAGGTGGACGGAGTGGAGCGGATCTACGCGTTCCGCAAGCTCGACCCGTACCCGCTTTACGTAACATTCGGGCATCCCGTGAGCGCCATTCTCGCGAGGTGGCACAAGGACCTGATGCTCTACGGCGGGGTGACAGCCGCCGCGCTGTTCGCGCTCCTCGGCGTCACCGCCGTCGCCATGCGCCGCGCGCGGCACGAGCGTCAGGTCTTCGTCCGCTGGCGCGAGAGCGAGGCGCGCTACGAGGCCCTGTTCCAGCAATCGCCCACGGGCCTGCTGCTTTCCACGGTCAGGGATGACGGCTCCTTCGCCTTCGAGGAGATCAACCCGGCCCTGTGCCGCACATTGGGCGTCGCCCCCGAGGCCATCATCGGCCGGGCACCGCGCGACGCATTCCCGGGGGAACTCGGCAGCACCATTCAGGATGCCTATGCGCGCTGCGTCTCGCGCAGGGAGCCCGTCGAATACGAGGCGAGCGGCGAAGGCTTCGATGGCCCGTTCACGCGGCGCGTGATCGTGATCCCGATCATGGATGCGCAGGGGCGGGTGCGAAAGCTGCTCGGCACCTCGATGGACATCACCCAGACCCGCCAGCTCGAGGAGCAGGTGCGCCAGATGCAGAAGATCGAAGCGGTGGGCCAGCTCACGGGCGGCGTGGCGCACGACTTCAACAACCTTCTGATGGCCGTGATCGGCAATCTCGACCTGCTGCGCAAACGCATTCCGGAGGATCCTCGCGCCCAGCGATATCTGGACGGGGCCCTTCAGGGCGCGCAGCGCGGCGCCGCCCTCACACAGCGTCTGCTCGCCTTCGCCCGACGGCAGGATCTGCAGGCACGTGCGGTCGATGTGGCGACACTCGTGGAGGGCATCAAGGATCTGCTGGAGCGTTCGCTCGGTCCGCGCGTGAAGGTCCGCTATTCCCTCCCGTCGGGTCTTTCCCCCGCGAAGATCGACCCGAACCAGCTCGAGCTGGCGCTGCTCAATCTCGCCGTCAATGCCCGCGATGCAATGCCCATGGGCGGCTCGCTGTCGGTGGAACTCGACGAGGTCGCGGTTGCGGATGCCCGGATCGAGGGCCTGCAGTCCGGCCGCTATCTCTGCCTGCGGGTCACCGATACCGGGACGGGCATGGACGAGGAAACGCTCAGGCGGGCCGTCGAGCCCTTCTTCTCGACCAAGGGCGTCGGCAAGGGCACCGGCCTCGGCCTCTCCATGGTCTACGGCCTTGCCGCGCAATCGGGCGGCGCCTTGCGCCTGTCGAGCGCTCTTGGGAAAGGCACGACCGCGGAGTTGTGGCTGCCGGTGACGGAGGCGGCCATGGAGGCGCCACGACGCACCGCCTCCGCCGTTCCGGCCGCCGCTCCTTCGACGATTCTTCTCGTCGACGACGACGCTCTCATCCTGATGAGCACGGCCAGCATGCTCGAGGATCTGGGGCATACCGTGATCGAGACCGAGTCGGGAACCAAGGCATTGGAGATGCTCAGGGCGGGTCCGCCTGTCGATCTTCTGCTGACCGACTATGCCATGCCGGGAATGACCGGGCTCGAACTCGCCCGTGCCGCGCTGGTGCTTCGGCCAGACCTCAAGATCCTTCTCGCGACCGGGTATGCCGACCTGCCGGAGGGTGCAACCCTCGATCTTCCCCGGCTGCCCAAGCCCTACACCCAGGACCAGCTCGCCGCACAGATCGGAGCCCTGGTCGGGCCGCAGGATTCCTCCTCGAAGGTCGTTTCCCTTCAAGAGTGGCGCAGCGCCGAATAGCGCGGATCATCCGCGCCAGAAATGCGGGAAGAACAGGATCAGCACCGTGAAAAGTTCGAGCCGGCCCAGCAGCATCGCGAAGGACAGGATCCATTTCGCGGAATCCGGAACGGTGGCGAAATTGCCCGCCGGGCCGATGATGGGGCCAAGCCCGGGCCCCACATTCGCCAGTGCGGTCACCGCCGCGCTGGCACTGGTGAGGAAATCGAGGTCGAGCGCCATCAGCATGATCGTGACGGCGCTGTAGCAGATGAAGAAGAAAGCGAAGAAGACGACGACCGAGGCCACCACGTCGTCGGGCAGCACGCGCCCGGCATAGACGCGCTGGAAGACGCCTCGCGGGTAGATGAGATGCCGCACATGCGAGCGCAGGAGCGTCGCCATCACCTCGAAACGGAAGATCTTGATGCCGCCGGCCGTCGAGCCCGTGCAACCACCCACGAAGGTCAGGCCGAAGAAGATCCCCACCGCCACGTTGCCCCACAGGCTGTAATCCGTCGTCGCGAACCCGGTCGTGGTGACCACCGAAACCACGTTGAAGGCCGCCTGACGGAAGGCCTCCTCGATTCCGTAGCGGCCGTTCGCGATCAGCCAGATCGCAAGACCGAAGATCACGATGCCGAGGAGAGCGAGCAGGCTGCGGACCTGGCTGTCGCGCAAGCTGTCGCGCTCGCCCTGCAGCATCCGGACATAGAGCACGAACGGAATGCCGCCGCAGAGCATGAACACCGTGCAGATCCATTGGGCCGCGGGACCGAACTTGCCCATGGAGCTGTCCGAGGTGGAATAGCCGCCGGTCGACAGCGTCGTGAGCCCGTGCACGAGCGCCTCGAACGGCGTCATTCCGGCAAGCCAGTAGAGGAAGCCGCAGGTGACGGTGAGACCGACATAGACGAGGCCGATGGCGGTTGCGATCTCGCGCACGCGGGGCATGACCTTTTCGGAACGATCCGAGGATTCCGTGCGGAAAAGCTGCATGCCGCCGACCCCGAGCGCCGGGAGGATGGCGATGGCCGTCGCGACGATGCCGATGCCGCCCATCCATTGCAGCAGCGCGCGCCACAGGAGAATGCCGGGAGGGGCGGCGTCGAGCCCCACGATCACCGTGGAGCCCGTGGTGGTGAGGCCCGACATGGACTCGAAGAACGCGTTCGTGAAACTGTCCTTCAGCTGCGCATAATCCGAGAAATAGAGCGGCATGGCTCCGAACAGCGCAATGGTGGACCATGCGAGCGGCGTGAGAACGAAGGACTGGCGCAGGGTAAGTCCGCCCGAGAGCTGGCAGCGGGCGCCGTAGAGGAGCCCGGCACCGCAGGCGAAGGTCAGGCCGCTCGACACGAAGAAGGCCAGCCAATCGGGATTGCGCGCAATCAGGTCGGCGATCATCGGCGGCAGCATGGCGGTCGAGAGCGCGACCAGCATACCGCCGATCAGATAGAGCACCGGACGCAGCTTCGGCGGCGACCAGGTTCGGAAGACGGAATTCACGGGAAGCGGGCGTGACATACGGGCCTCAACCTTCGGCCCGCGTGGTGCCGAGCATCGCCTCGGCCCGGCGCAGGACCCGGTAGGTCACCATGGCGATGACCCGGTCGCCGGGAAGGACCCGCGACTCGCCGGTCGGAATGATCACTTCGTTGCTGCGCACGATGGCGCCGATCAGCATTCCTTCCGGCAACCCGATCTCGCGCAGCGTTCCCTGCACGAGTGGCGCGCCGGGCTGCGCCACGGCCTCGATCACCTCGCCGAAATCCTCGCGCAGGGTGTAGAGCGCCGCAACCGAGCGATGCCGCACATGGCGCAGGATGCTGGAAATGGTGATGGCGTTGGGGCTGACCACCGCGTCGATCCCGAGAGCCGGCAGGACAGGCTCGTAGGAAGTCTTGTTGACCAGCGTCACGGCGCGCGGGCAGCCCTCGTGCTTGGCCAGGACTGACGTGAAGATGTTGGTCTCGTCGTCGTTGGTCACGGCGACGACCGTCTCGGCGGCGCTCACATTCGCCTCGGCGAGCACCTCCTTGTCGAGCGCGTCCCCGTGCAGGACGACCGCCATGTCCCCGAGTTCCCGGGCCAGGAACTCCGCCCTCTCGCGGGAATGCTCGACCACCTTCAGGGACAGGCCCGGCGCCTTGGCCGCGAGGCGCTTGGCAAGGTTGAGGCCCACATTGCCGCCGCCGATGATCACGATGCGGCGGGCCACCTGCTCCGTATGCCCGAACAGCCGCATCACGTCCTCGACCCGGCGGGGCTCGCTCACCACGTAGACGTCGTCGCCACGCTCGATCCGGTCGTGTCCCCGCGGCACGAAGCCCTGCCCGCCGCGCACCACCGCCACCACCACGAAGCCCGGCTCCGCCCCCATGGCGGGAAGGTCGCTCAGGCGGCGCCCCGCCATGGCGCAATTGCCCGAATTGCAGTGGATGCCGAGGAGCTGCACCCGCCCGTCCGCCAGCGAGACGGTATCGAACGCCCCGGGGGTCCTGAGACGCCGCACGATGCCGTTCGCCACCTCCACCTCGGGGGAGATGATGACGTCGATGGGCATCTGGTCGCTGGCATAGAGCCCCTGCCAGATCGGCTCCAGATAGCCGTGATAGCGCACCCGGGCGATGCGGCGGCGGACCTTGAACAGGGAATAGGCGACCTGGCAGGCCACCATGTTGACCTCGTCCGAGCGGGTGACCGCGATCAGCATGTCGGCATCGCGGGCGCCTGCGCGCTCGAGCACCTCGGGATGCGAGGCGTGCCCCACCATGCCGCGCACGTCGTAGGACTCGTCGACGCGCCGTGCCTGTTCCGGAGAGATGTCGAGCACGGTGACGTCGATGCCTTCGGTGGCGAGATGGCGTGCAATGGTCGAGCCGACCTGGCCGGCACCGCACACGATCACCCTCATGCTGCCTCCCCTCGCTGGATTCCGGTCGGAGCGCCCATGGCGACGAACTCCCGGCACGTCCGGAATGTATCTCGATACGAAGATGCACGGGAAAGGATCATGTTCCCTTTTCCCGTCCGTGCCCGCGAAGGTCAAGCTTGGAAGCCGGAGCGTAGAGCCTCCGGCGCCTTGTCAGGCTGGCTTCGTCCCTGTGGAAAGCGTCCGTTCCACGTCCTTCGAGATGACCGCGAGCCGGGTCATGAGGCCGACGAGCTCGGCCTGCCGCTTCGTTCCGGTCTTGGCGAAGACCGCCTTGATCTGTGCGCGGATCGTGCCGACGCTCACGCCCGCCTCCTTCGCAATCTCCTGAACCGTAAGGCCGCACATGAGCCGGGTGGCCACCCGGGCCTCTTTCCTGGTCAGGCCGAAGAGCTGCTGGAGAAGGACAGGCGACGGCTCGGGGCACGTCTCGGGGTCGACAAGGACGGCGACCCGCGCGGCTCCCTCGAAGACCGGCCGCATGTCGCCAGCGATGTCGACGATCCGCAGGATCAGGGGTCTTCTGTCGATTCGGCCCAGGCCGAGGGCACTCCTTGCCTCGGAGGCGCCGTCCCGGTGCTCCCTGAGGATGTTCTGCAGCACCTTGTCGGATGCGGGATCGCTCGCCGCCAGGCCACCTGCCTTGATGTGCAACCCTGCCCCGAAATGCTGCTTCGCCAAGCGGTTGAAGTGAAGGATCTGCAGATCGGGGCCGATCACGAGAGTGCCGAAGCCCAGCGCATCGAAGATGCGACCGAAGCAATCCAAGGTCGATGCCGCGACCGGGGCAGAGCGCGTATTTGACATGTGACGGGCCAAGCTTGGCCGACAACTGCCGGTTTGTAAACAAACAACGCCGGCAACCCTCTTTTTATCCCAAACGGGGGATGAAACTTAGGCGTAACCCAGCGGAAGCTGAGACGTAGCACTTTCGAATCGGCCATGCCCATCACGAGGGTTTCAGCGTCACAACGATCCGAGGGGTATCATGCGAGCAGAAGACCAGCCGGCAAGGGCGGCTGCAGGACGAAGCGGACTCGAGATCGATTTCCAGGTCTCCCGCAGCACCGAGACGCTTTGGACGATCGAGCCCGTCTCCCAGAAGGCAAAGCTCATTGCAGCGGCGGAATTCGGGCTGGCGGAAACGTCCCCCCAGAAGCCGGGGCTCGTGGCCGGACATGTCAGGTCCAACGCGCTTCTCCACGCATTGCGGTCGCGGGGATTCTCCATTCTCTACAACGGACCGGCGGGGCCCATCACGCTGTAGCATCCGTGCCTCGTTACTTCTTCAATCTTCGATACGGACATCTCCATGTCCTCGATTCGCGGGGCGAGACCTGCTCGGACCCGGGAGATGCGCTGGAGCACGCCGTCGTCGCCGTGCTCGACCTGATCACCAAGGAAGGACGCTTCCGCAACTGGGCGCGCTGGTCCATCGAGATCGAGGACGAGAACCGCAGGCGCGTCGCCACCCTGCCCTTCACCCTCGTCCTGAAATCGCACCGCCAGCCCGGCAAATGACGCTGCGGAACACCCGTCGAACGCAGCGGCCGGGGCCTCAGGCCACCTGCCCCGCGCACCAGCCCGACGACCAGGCCCATTGGAAATTGTAGCCGCCGAGCCAGCCGGTCACGTCCACCACCTCGCCGATGAAATAGAGCCCCGGCACGGCCTTGGCCTCCATGGTGCGGGAGTAGAGCTCGCGCGTGTCCACGCCGCCCAGCGTCACCTCCGCCGTGCGGTACCCTTCCGACCCGGCCGGTTTGAAGCGCCACTGGTTCACGGCGCCCTCGATCCGCCGCAGATGCTTGTCGGAAAAATCCGCGAGATTGGCGGGGCCCGGCTCGCCCTCGGCGATAAGCTGCGCCAGGCGCTTGGGCAGGAAGGCGGAGAGCGCGGTCTGCAGGGCCTGACGCCCGTTGCGGGAGCGGGCGGCCCGCAGCTCCTCGAACAGGTCGACCTGCGGCAGCATGGAAACCGTGATTTCCCCGCCCTCGCGCCAATAGGACGAGATCTGCAGGATCGCCGGACCGCTCAGGCCCCGGTGCGTGAACAGCATCGCCTCCGCGAAGCGGGTCTTGCCGCAGGCCACCACCGCGTCCACCGCCACACCCGCCAGGGGCTTGAGCCGCTCCAGCATGGTGGGCTCCAGGGTCAGGGGGACGAGGGCCGGCCGTGTCTCCGTGACCTTCAGGCCGAACTGCGCGGCGAGATCGTACCCGAAGCCGGTCGCGCCCATCTTCGGAATGGACTTGCCCCCGGTGGCGACCACGAGGGACCGGCACCCGATCATTCCGTGCGAAAGGCCGAGACGGAATCCGTCCGCCGTCTTCTCGACCGTCTCCACGTGCGTGGAAAGGCGCAGCTCCGCCCCGTGGAGCTTCATCTCCGACAGCAGCAGATTGACGATCTGCATCGAGGGGCCGTCGCAGAAGAGCTGGCCCAGGGTCTTCTCGTGATAGGCGATGCCGTGGCGCTCCACCAGGGCGATGAAGTCCCGCTGGGTGTAGCGGCGCAGGGCCGAAATGGCGAAGCTCGGGTTCTGCGACAGGAAGTTCTGCGGAGCGGCGTGGAGGTTGGTGAAGTTGCACCGCCCCCCGCCGGAGATGCGGATCTTCTCGCCCGGCTTTGCGGCATGGTCGACGACCAGCACCGAACGGCCGCGCTTTCCGGCCTCGATGGCGCACATCATGCCGGCCGCGCCGGCCCCGATCACCACCACATCGAACACATCCACCAGAGAGCTTCCTTCAATGACGTCCCACAGGCCCCGGACGGGAGAGTTCCGTAATGCAGGGAAAGACGACCTTGCAAGTTTGCGCATCCGGCCTGCGCCAATGCGTCCGCCGCAGCACCGGCCGATCGAGCGTCTTCCCCCGCAGAATATAGGTTTTCCGAAACGGGCCGATCCGCCGTCTTCCTTCGGGCTGAAAGCAAAAATGCAAGAAAAAATGATTCGGAACGACTCAAATAGAGTCGCGTTTGATTCGAACCTGCGGCGGATTGAATCAGCGATGAGTCGAAACGACTCTCGTGTCCAAGTATAGTTCGGAGTATTACTATGGCGGCACGGGCAATCTGGAAAGGCTACTTGAAGCTATCGCTGGTTTCCTGCGCGGTGGCCATCTATCCGTCGACCAATTCATCGAGCCGGATCCGTTTCAACACCCTCAACCGCAAGACCGGCAATCGCGTCCAGCGGCAATATATCGATTCCGAGACCGGGGAGCCGGTGGAGCCGGAAGATCAGGTGAAGGGCTACAAGGTCGGCAAGGGCAGCTACATCCTCGTGGAGGACGAGGAGCTCGACGCGCTCAAGCTCGAGAGCACGCATACCATCGATATCGAGGCCTTCATTCCGCGCGACGAGGTGGACGAGCGCTATCTCGACACCTCCTACTACATCGCCCCCGACGACCGGGTGGCGCAGGAGGCCTTCGCGGTCATCCGCGACGCCATCCGCGACAAGGGCATGGCGGGCCTCGGCCGCCTCGTGATGGCGCGGCGCGAAAGGCTGCTTCTGCTGGAACCCGTCGACCAGGGACTGATGGGAACCACGCTGCATTCCGCGGCAGAGGTCCGGGACGAGAGCAGCATCTTCGACGAGATCCCGGAGATCAAATACCCGAAGGAGATGCGCGACCTCGCGGCCCACATCATCGAAGGCAAGACCGCCCATTTCGACCCGAAGATGTTCGAGGACCGCTACGAGAACGCGCTGATCGAGCTCGTGCGCTCCAAGCAGGACGGTCATGGGACGAAAGCCGTCTCCGCGCCCAAGCCGTCGAACGTGGTCAACCTGATGGACGCCCTGCGCAAGAGCATCGAGGCCGAGAAGCCTGCGACGAAGAAGGCAAAGCCCTCGGAACGCAAGAAGGCGGCACCCGGCGGGCGCAATTCCGCCAAGGCGCGTTCGGGCGCAGGTCGCTCCAAGAGCATGAAGCGCGCGAGCTGACCTCATGGCGAAAGGCAACTCCGCAAAGCGGCCGCGCGCGGTGCCTAAGCGCGCGCATGAGCCGGGCTCGCTCAAGACCTATGACGCCAAGCGCGACTTCTCCGTCACCACCGAGCCGCGAGCGAAGCGAACGAAGGTGAAGGGCAACCGCTTCGCGGTGCAGAAACACGCGGCACGACGCCTGCACTTCGATCTCCGCCTCGAACTCGACGGCGTCCTGAAGAGCTGGGCCGTCACCCGTGGCCCGAGTCTCGTCCCTGGCGAGAAGCGCCTGTCGATCCATACCGAGGACCATCCCCTCGAATACCTCACCTTCGAGGGCGTCATTCCCGCCGGTCAGTATGGCGGCGGCACCATGATCGTCTGGGACGAAGGCCGCTGGTTGCCCGAGGGCGACCCACTCAAGGCCTACGCCGAGGGCCGTCTGACCTTCACCCTCGAAGGCCGGCGCCTGAAAGGTCGCTGGCATCTCGTTCGCACGCGCCCGAAACCGCGCGAGGCGAAGGAGCAATGGCTGCTGCTGAAATCCGAGGACGAACACGCCCGCGCGCCGGGCGCGCCCGAGATCGTGGAGGAGGAAGCGGCGTCGATCCGTTCCGGGCGCACCATCGAGGAGCTGGCGCGCGAGGGCGAATTGCGGAGCGATCACCGCAACCGCATCGAGGTGGAGGCATCCCGGCCGGACGCCAGGCGGAAGACGGCGAAGATCGCCGGCGCCAGAAAGGCGATCCTGCCGCCCTTCGTCGAACCGAGCCTCGCCAAGCTGGTGGCGAGCGCGCCCACGGGTCCGCACTGGCTGCACGAAATCAAGTTCGACGGCTACCGCATCCAGGCGCGCATCGACGGCGGCAAGGTCCGCCTGCTCACGCGCAGAGGACTGGACTGGACGAGGAAGTTCTCGCCCATCGCCGAAGCCCTGAAGGAACTGCGCCTGCCCTCCGCGCTGATCGACGGCGAGATCGTGGTGGAGGACGAGAGCGGCGTCTCCGACTTCTCGGCCCTGCAGCAGGACCTGTCGACCGGCCGCACGGATCGCATGATCTTCTACGCGTTCGACCTGCTCTATCTCGACGGGCAGGACCTGCGTCAGGTCCCGCTGCAGGACCGCAAGGCGCTTCTGCAGCTTGCGCTCGACGATCTGCCGGAAGGGGGCACGATCCGGTTCAGCGAACACATCGCCGAGGACGGCGCCTCTCTCATCCGCCACGCCTGCCGCATGGGGCTGGAGGGCATCGTCTCCAAGCGGGCGGACCAGCCCTACAAATCCGGGCGCGGCGAGCATTGGCTCAAGAGCAAATGCACCCAGCGGCAGGAATTCGTCGTTGCGGGCTACGTCCCCTCCTCCACCAGCCGCAAGGCCGTGGGCTCCCTGGTCCTGGGCTACTACGACGGCGAGGACCTCGTGCATGTCGGCCGCACCGGAACCGGCTTCACGGCCGCGACCGCGCGTTCGCTCTGGGCGCAGATCAGCGCCCTCGAAATGCAGGCTTCGCCATTCCACGCACGGCTCTCCGCGGAGGCACGGCGCAACGTGCGGTGGGTGCGGCCCGAACTCGTGGCGGAGGTCGAGTATCGCGGATGGACCCATGACGGGCATCTGCGTCATGCGGCCTTCAAGGGCCTGCGGGAGGACAAGGACCCGCGCGAGGTGGTGCGCGAGGACGGGACCGTAAGCGCGCCTCCCGCGACCTCATCGCCAGCGCTCGCATCGGCGCGGCTCACCCATCCCGATCGCGTATTGTGGGAGGACGAGGGCCTGACCAAGCTGGGGCTGGCGGAATTCTACACCGAAATTGCGGACTGGATCCTGCCGCACATCGTCGACAGGCCGCTCTCGCTCCTGCGCTGCCCATCGGGCTCCCACAAGGAATGCTTCTTCCAAAAGCACGCCTGGGCCGGGCTGGACGAAAGCCTCGTGCAGCGGGTGAGCATCGGCGACGACGAAGTGCTTGCCATTCGCGACCTGCGCGGCCTTCTCGCCCTGGTGCAGGCCGGCGTGCTTGAAATCCACCCTTGGGGGTCGAAGCTGAAAGCCGCCGAAAAGCCCGACCGGATCGTTTTCGATCTCGATCCGGGGGAGAACGTCGCGTGGCCGGCGGTGGTGGAGGGAGCACAGGAGGTGCGCCAGCGCCTGAAGGATCTGGGCCTCGAAAGCTTCGTGAAGACGACCGGCGGCAAGGGGCTGCACGTGGTGGTCCCCGTGAAGCCCAGGGCCGGCTGGGATGCGACGAAGGCCTTCGCCGAACGCCTCGCCCTGGCCATGGCGAAGGATGCGCCGGATCGCTACACCGCGAGCCTGGCGAAGCGCGCCCGTAAGGGCCGCATCTTCATCGACTATCTCCGCAACGGTCGCGGGGCGACGGCCGTGGCGCCCTATTCCACGCGGGCGCGCTCAGGCGCACCCGTATCGACGCCCCTGTCCTGGAGCGAGCTTCCGAGCCTGCAGAACGGATCGCACTACCGCGTCGCCAACCTGGCCGGGCGCCTGCAGCACATGGGCGAAGACCCGTGGCACGAGTTGACGGCCGTTTCGCAATCCCTGACGGAACGCCTCATCCGGCGTCTGTAGGGCTCTCTGCGGCTTGGTTTCGGTCGGGTGAAGCGGGCCTCTCGGCAATGCGCGCATTGCGCCAGCCCAGAACCTCCGCCTCGATCGCGTCGCCGGTTCGCCCGTTGATCCATTTCCCGTCGGCGCGCTCGCATGGAAAGGGAATGAGATAGGTTCCCACATGGTCCTCGCACAGCAGCTCGACGAAGCATCCCGAGGGCGGGTCGCGATCCGTCACGAATTCGTTCAGTCGCTCGCTGCGCGTCGCCATCGCTCAGCGGACGCGCTTGATGCTGGCGATGGCGCCCGCAGGAATGAGCCCCTGATCCTGCTGCTCCTTCGCGATGAGGCTCACGCGCAGATCGTCGACCCCCTTGCTGTGCCCTTCCGACCAGAGATAGGCCGTGCGTCCGTCCGTGTAGGTGACGAGGAACATGACCGACTTCGCGGGAGCGGATTTGTGGAACGTGTACATCACACCCTCAATCGTGGGTGACATGAAGCGGGTTTCACCGGCCTCATGCCAAGCAAAAAGCCGCCCCTGACGGGGCGGCTCCAGAAGATGGCGCAGATCACCTACGCCGGTTCGTGCTCAGGCCGTCTGGATGTTGTTGACGGCGACCTTGCCGCTGCGACGATCCTCGGCGGTGTCGAAGGACACCTTCTGGCCTTCGCGAAGGCCGCGGATGCCGGCGCGCTCGAGAGCGGTGGCGTGGACGAA